>JBGSJT010000698.1:0-15667 GCA_041741715.1 Pirellulaceae bacterium
GGCTGCGCCGCTTCGCGGCGGTATTCCGTTTCGTTGGTTTCGAACTGGCGGAATCAATCGGTGCCGGTCCGTTAACGGGCGACTCGCTCTTAGCGACTCGCCCTCAGCTCATGAAATTCTCGACGAGCGCGTTTCAATTCGCTCTCGCGAACACTATCATCTATCGACAGCATTACCGGGGTTCCTGGTTCCCATTGGCTGATAGTTAGGGTTGCGAGTCGCTACCGATTCTGCGTTTTGGCATCAAGGAAACATCATGGACAGCAGTGAAGGTTCAGGACTTGGCTTTAGCCGTTGGCTTTCTCCCTCGTCCAAAAACACAGTGCTCGTTTGGTTGCTGATGATTGGCTGTGTCTGGCTTGTGCTGAAGTGGCGCGACAAACCCATCACGCTCTCAAGTTTCTTTACTCCGATCGAGGCCGAACCTGAGACGGTGCAAGAACGACCTTCGCGCTACGGCGAACCTGTGACGGTGCGAGAACGCCCTTCGGTCCTCGGAGAACCAACCCCCGATGGGGAGGACCAAACGTACGATCACGTGTTGGAGCGCATAAGAGTCATGGCACTGGCCGAACAAGTCAAAACCCTCCGAACGAATATGCGGAAGTTGCAGGCTCATCTGTCGACATGGCAGCCGCTGTCAGAATCTGTTTTACGAGGTGACCTGGGTCGCCGTGTGGTGGTTAGCCCAACTCATTTGACGCTTGCCGCCAAAGTACTGGAAGAAGACCGCGTGACAGTGGAGAAAGCCGACGAATGGGACCAACGTTTGGAGCTTTTAGCTGAGCCAGTAGACAAAGCCGCTTTAGATCCCAGTTCCAAAGTTACCATAAGCGACGAACACTCGCGGTTGATATCCGAATTGTCACTGAATGTTGCGTCAGCCATGCAGTCCTACTCTGAGGCCGAGTCGCTTATGAACATAATTATTGACGAAACCGCTGGTCTCGAACCGCATACGGAGACATTTGAAGAAGTACTTCGCAAGCAAAAGCGGGCTGACGAAATTGCCCTTGCCGCTCGTATCGAAGAAGCGCGTCAAGCTGCACGCAGAGAAGCGGAACAGCGTCAGATTGAGAGTATCCAGCAATCCGAACAAGCCTTGGTCGAAGCGGAGACGAAACGCCAAGAGCTCAATGCGATAGAAAAAAAGAAGGCAATTGAAGCGCAGTCGAAGGCCGAACAGGAGCAAATGGCCGCAGAAGCGCAGGTAGCCGAAGCGCAAAGACAAGCCACCATCAACGGACTCAAAGAAGAAGCCGCTGTACTCGCAGAAAAGCTGCGGTTGGCTCAATTAGATCGGGAGTTTGAACGGGACAAAGCAAAGATCGAGGGTTACTTGTCTGCCTTTATTTCCGAAGGCTACACGCTTCGACCAGACGAAACGAAAGGGCCAGTTCCTCTGTCCGTGATTGAGGGAGAGGGAGCGCTGAAGCCAACCAAGGCAGGCATTGCGAAACTTGTTGAACTAGCCCACTCCAGTCGCGATCGGCCACGCGGACCGATCCCCTACATCACTTTTTTCAATGCTGGCCAAGCCTCAGTTGAGCCGATCGAAACAGCTCAGGCACTGCTGACAAAGTACGGAAAGTTGATGGTCCAGAAGGGGCTTTTGGCACCCTAGACAAGCCGCTTTTGGACTGACACTTAGTCCCCGGCAATGGCACCTATGTTGGCCTCAAGACTTACCCCTCAGCCAGCCATTCTGCGAGCCTACATTTACCAACTTTTCCCAAGCAACTACGACTAATCGCAAGTCAAGTGTCGGGTATCAGTGTCCGGCGACACTGATGCAAACACTTTTCCGAAGAATTGGCTCGCACCCTTACCCACCGAAGCCCCATGCCCCCCACTTCCGGCGGTGAAAATAACATGCGGACCAGCATGCGAATTCGGGGTCGCGAACGGGCTGTCCTGGACCGTCGCCGCATCGGTCGTGGCGACTATTTCTTCTTGGAACAGATTGGCAGCCTATCACGTAAGCGGTTCCTGGCGTTCGATCCCGGTGCCGGTCCCGGCGGCGACTTCTTCCTGGTCCAGATCTGGCCGAATGGTCCGCTTGCCGAACAACAAATCCGCGTTTTACAGCAGCTGAAAGACGACTCGTTTCCGCGAGTTCATTATTGCCAACGGCGCGGCGATAATCTGGAAGTTGTGACTTCTTGGGTTGAAGGAATCAGCTTAGTGGACTACTACGAAAACATTCGTCACGGTCGGCGCCCGCGGGTGGTACCAGGCCAAGCCGTGCGACTGATTCACGGACTTGCCAACGCTGTCTGCAAATTACACCACAAGCGACAAATCGCGCACGGCGACATTCAACCATCCAACGTCATCATCACTAGCCACCCCAGTCGCTTAGTATTAATTGACTTTGGCAGTGCGTGGACTGCACAGTCGTCGGCTTGGCGAGAGGAGGGGGATGGGCACAATCGGTTTTACGCTGCCCCCGAATTGCAGTCGGGACTGCCGACCATTGGATTTCTGGCAGACCAGTTTTCGGTCTCGGTATTATTCTATGAGTTACTAACCGGCAAATTGCCGTATGGTGGATTGGGCGGCAAGGCGGGGCGGGCCGAGTTTGCGCACAAGACCGGCGGTACACTCGTACCTCCCAGTACCCTAATTCCAAATGGCGTTGCCTTACCCCAGTCGTTGCGCCAGACTCTTGACACCGTAGCGATGCGAGGGCTGGCACTTGCTCCAGAAAAACGTTACCCACAGAGAAACGAATGGCTGAATGATTTGTTTCAGCTAAGCGCACAATTCCGGCTAACTCCGCAACTAACGACCATGGAAAGGCTTCTTACCCGAGTGATGAACTGGGTTGACCGCCGCCGCATCACGCGCTAGTTGGTGAGATAGGTGATTTCCAGTTTTTGCACTCAGTTTTTCTCCGCGATTTTGAGTGCTATTGCATCTGCATGGGGAGGAACTCTGCCGAAGTGGTCACCGCATGACGAATGATAGATTTTGTTGTCATCTGCCTTGCACTGCATCGCTAATATTGAATTTCCATTAAGAACCGTTTCTGATTTGCCAGGTACGTACAATCGCGGCTCTCCCCAATGACAACCCGAACAGCGATTGTCGGTAGGCCACATCGGAAGCGTACGTCCTCGTTCCTGCTCACGAATTAGATGCCTTATATCTTGTAAAGCGCGATCGAGTGACTGCTGGGCGTCTGGCGTGTTAGGAATAAGCACGCACTCGTAGTTGTCGAACAGCAGCACGCCAAATGGGGCGTTAGCAGTTTCGCAATGGTTGATTAGGCGACAATACGCCGCGATTCTTACGACATGCTTCGGATACCATGCTCGGTCACCGCGATGCTGGCGAATGACGGGAATTTTGAGATCTCCCTTGGTTAACGTCCGCCAGGGGCGACCCTCCAAACCGAGTTCCGCACTTCTGTACGGTTCGGCGGGCAGTTGGCAGTCGAATCCATCACCGCGCAGCGACCACCAACTTAGGACTCGCTTTAGTGTCGACTCCGTATCGATCTGAATAGCCGGTGCAGTGGACAAGGATGAGAATGCTCGGTATTTGATCAATAGCGAGCGAAGTGTGTCCCATAACCGATCAACAATATAGAAGGCAGGCAAGCTGACCACCAATCCCATAAATGTCGAGACAAATTGCCAAACAACAAAGGTTAGTACAAGTGCTGCTGCAAGCCCGATGAGCCAAACACGAACCAGCTTCCACTGTTCCTTAATGTATTCCGTGAATCGATAAGCATCCCAATGATGCATATCCTCTCCATCGAGACGGGGACCAAGGTTGGTTTCTTCACCACCAAAGTCATCCCCCGACAGACGCGTTAATTCCGAGGACCTTGGACAAAAAACGTGTTCGCTGAGAACATGTACCCCAACCTTGATTGGCTGCGGAAAAACGCGATTACCGGAGTGCGAGTTACTTGATGAGTCCATATGTCTAACCTTTGGCCCAGCGCGTGAGTTCCTTGATTAACTGTGGTAGCTCCACTTTTCGGCGTTCAGGACTTGGTTCAATACAAGCCAGCAGGAACCGCTGCAATCGATTTGGAATCTTGCTTTCTGCGATAAGCTCACCGGTTCTTGCGGGGTCGAACGCTGGGCCACTTAAAGCTGCACCCATAACTTGGCCAAAGCTATAAAGGTCGGCAGAAACCGAGATCTCCCCGCCGCCGACCTCTGGAGCACGAAAGTGATCGTCTACCCACTCGGTCGTGACAGATGGGCCGCCATCAAATAGCTTGGCCAGCTCGAAGTCAGTTAGCACCGCCCGATTGTCTCGGTCTGAAATCAGGATCCGGCAAGGTGCCAGTTCGCGAAGGACAATTTGTGCCTGGTGGAGTATCTGCAGTCCCGACGCTATGTCGAGCAAAAGTTGTGGTAGTTCTTCCGCGGGCCAAGGAGCAATTTTTAAGCGGCCCGCAAGGGTTTGTTCACCGACCCATTCATCGATGACCCACCAACCATCGTCGCCGATGACCGGGGTCGATGTAAGGTTGACTGCGATCCGTGGATGGGTACCGACCAGAGAACAAACATCCGCATGCCGCGATAGCATGTGGCGGATCGAATCTCGCTTTGCTTGGGGCACCCAGCTTAGGTGATAGAACTTGCCTCTTCCCTGTTTGGCTGGAGAGTGCCGATGTTGCATGCGGCAAACAATGTAATAGAGGCCATTCGACGTTTTGTGGCCTGGTTCAAGGTAATCGGTACATTCCCACTCCGTAGATCCGCCAAACGGACTGTCGTTTAGTTTAGGTGGAACGTAACGCGGATCCCATGTCGCAAGAAGTTCAAGCACATCCCGCCCTAAGAATTTGCTAATGGCGCGAGCTTTTGAGGGGAGCATACCCTCTTTGTCGAAAATACCTAGCAGGGTGCGATAGCTCACATTCGACTCCGAAGCCAGCTTTTTGAGTGCCAAGCCTGTGTGCACTCTCGCTCGATCGAAGAGAAACGAGTCAAGGTAGACCAAATGCGGGTCCACTTTCTTGTTAGACGAGCTCATGAAATCGGTTCCGAAAATGATACCTGGCGCTCACGCGGCTGTAACGGGTCGACTGCTAGCCTATTTACAGTCGTGCTGACTAAGGTCAGTCAGCAGGCCATTATCATCGATTTCTAGGGGAATTCCAGCTATGAACAAGATCGTATCAACATTGGTTGAGCGGCTGGTTGAGCGTTTTATCGCTCTACTAGCCGGAATGGTAAGTTCGCGGATCGAAGGCATCCATGCTGTCTCGAAGGCCGAACAGCAAAGCGAACTAGAAGATTTGGCTCGCCAGTACGAAGCGATAGGGAAAATCGAGGTAGCAACCGAACTCCGACGACGTGTTGGTAGCTTGAACTCGACGAACTTGGCATCCGAGGGCTTGGAGATCATCGCAAACCTGAGCGATGAAACACGGAATCTACCCTGTTCAACAATTGGAAACGTAAAGGCTAACATTCAGGGACTTCCCGATTTTGGCCAAGCCGCTCCAGCCGCGAAGGCTAAGCGTCCCCGCGAATCAAAGAAGCAGCAGTCCAATGACATGGGGGATCTGCTGTGACCTCCGCGCTACACCTCACCGAGCGCGATATTGAGATCGTGAGCGCTCTGTCACAAAAGGTCCGGCTCTTCAGCCAGCGACAGATCGCCGAAGCCTGGTGGCCGGGCCAACTGCCCAATGCGCGGAGGCGACTCAAGCGACTGGCCGTCAGCGGATTGTTGGTCCGGCTCACAGTTCAATCCCGCCCGCTGCCAGCGATCGAGACGCCCCTGGCGAGTTGGCAACCCAATCAGGCGGCGCCGGACTTCGGGGCGATTGCCTATCAGTGCCGCCAACGTTGGAGTCAGATTCCAGTTCGTCCCTGCTCGGCATGGATCGTCTCCGAACAAGGGGCCCAGGCCTTCGGTGGCGTTCGTCGGGGCGAACTGAAACTCGCAACTCAGGCGACGCATGACCTGGGTGTCGCCGCAGTTTGGCTTCGACTGAGACTGGTCGCACCACCATTGTCCGAAGCTTGGAGGAGCGAGGATCTATTTGCCCAATCTCGTCGGGGCGAAAAATTACCCGACGCCTTCCTGGTGGACGGCGCTGGAAACGTCGCCTGGGTGCTCGAGTTCGGCGGTGGCTACGATGCCGCCCGCGTCGAGGCTTTTCATGTCGACTGCGCCGCTCGCAATCTCCCCTATCAATTGTGGTAATCAGCATGGAACCTTCCAAACACGAAATTGGATTTCGCGTCACAGCGAGTCAACGACAAATCATCGAGCATGTTAGCCGCAATCGGCTGACGACGCTCGAAGTCTTAGGCCGCTCTGTATTTCCCGGCAAGTCTCGAAACGCTCTTTCAAAGGCAGCCGGTCGACTATGCGAGCTGAAGATGCTGGCCAAGTATCCACTACTGCATCCCACGAACTACTTCGTGCTTGGCCCGCTCGGAGTGCATTTGCTGGGTGCAGGCGAGCATCGAGCCGCACCGCTCGGACCTCAATCATTACCGATCGAATTCGCTGTACTGCTTTACGCAACAGGGAGCCAACAAGCCCGAATCAGACTGACCCAAGTCGAACTGCTCGCGCGTTGTCCCTGGTTGCCGCCGAGTCTTGCCAAAGCCCCTCATTGCTTGGACCAACTGAGCGAAGTGCTTGAACTTGTACGAGTCGACTTGGGCGGTCCCGCCGATTATGTGGCTCGCAAATGTGCGGCTGATCTCGCCTGTCGCCGCCGCATCGCCGAATTTTTACCGTTCACAGCCCAGCAGCGTTTTCGGTTGGTGGTGATTACGGCCACAGCCGAAAAGTCACTCGCTCTTCGTCAATCACTGGAGCGCCATGATTGGCCCCCAGGTCTCCTGATGCATCTTTCTATCGTCCCAAGGCTCTTAACTTTTATCGCGAGGAAATCTCATGCGTAGCATCTACTATCAATCGGTGGGTAATCCGGTGCAAACCGATCGACTACCCCGGTCGCGACCAACATTACAAATGTTGGCACCTAGCTTGACGCTGGAAGAAAAAATCAATTCGCTGCTTGGCTTTGCCATGCTTTCCGCAGTCATGGTGATCGGCGTCTACGCCTTCTTGCCCAAACAGGGGCTTGCTTGGCTTGAACTTTTCGATCTGATTTTCGCCCTGCCAACCATCGCCATTAGTGTGCTGCTTTGGGCTTTTACAGCTCGGTTCAAATGGCTCAATCACGGGCCATTCCTATTGGCAATTGGCCTGCTGGCTGTAAGTCGCAATGCATCCTGGGGGACCGAAGTTTTGCTCCTGTCCATTGTGCTGGGAATTCTGACGTACGCATTTGGTTGCCACTGGCTAGCAGTTTGCACAACTTCCCCGATCACCTGGGGCGTAGCTAACTCGCTTCGCAATCAATGGCAGCCGCAGATGGTGGTAGTCTCTACATTCATCGGCGTGATGGTTGCGGGCTTATTTTGGACCGGGAATAGATTACTGTTCGCTGCGTTAGTAACACTACCGCTGACCGTTTTACTCGTGCCCGCACCTGACAATCTGAAACTACCTCGGTGGCGAGTCATCACAGAAAGCCTGGCTTCATGGCTTATGTACGAAGCCAAACCCCTGCCGGGATTATTCCAAGGCGTCGTGGGACAAGCCAATCAGCGTCGTGCTTTGACGTTACTGGTATTTATCCTTGTAGCCATTTTGTTGGCCCGCTGGAATCAGTCTCCATTGAATCAGGTAGTCGCATTTGCTCAAACACAAACTGAGCAAGTAGACGAGCAGTTGGCATCGCAGGGCGCTGGTATTTTCGAACGACTTCGCTACGGTTTACTCGCCGCCGGGATTACTCTAGTCACTTCGGTCGTCCTTCCCGTTGTCATTTCAATGACTTTGGTGGTAGCGGCAAACTTCCCACTCTTGATCGAGGCCGCCGCCAAGCGTGATCAGGCCAGTTCGAATAACGCAGTTACACCCGTGTTTGAAGAGCTTCGGCTGTCCCCGGACCTGACGGAACGGGAAAGCATCTACCTAGGTCGCGTGGTTGCAGACGGAAGTCCAGCGATAGTTTCTAAGAAAGTTCTCCGCGAACATGCGCACGGGCTGGGTGATAGTGGATCGGGAAAGACTTCGCTCTTTCTGTGCCCGATCATTGAGCAACTTGTCCGCAGCGGTGATTGTAGTGTCATCGTACTGGACTTGAAGGGCGATTCGCTGGAGCTCCTCGCCTCGCTCGAAAGTGCCGCTAAATTTGCCCGCGAAAAGCACCGATTGAGAATGCCGCTCAAGCATTTCTCAAATCAAGCAGATAGGGCGAGCTTTGCATTCAATCCGTTGTCGCAGGTCTTCTGGGGTGAGGTTGACCTTATTACTAGAACGGACATCCTGTGTGCCGCTTGCGGGCTCAGCTATGGCGCGGATTATGGTCAGGGCTACTACAGCTCCGCGAATGCAGCGATTCTGCATTGCGCAATTAAGACGTTTCCCAACGTCGCCAACTTTGTCGAACTCGCAGATTGCATTGGTGAAGTGATGGTAACCGCCAAGAAGCGCGAGCTTCATCCGGAGATCCGCAAAGCAGGTGTCCACGTGCATGAGGTTATCAAGCGGTTGGCAGCTTGTGCGCCCCTCAATGTCACGCAGTCTACCCCGCACCATCCTGGCGTATTCCGCGATTCGATAAATATGGTGGAGCTGTTTCAAGAGCCGCAATTGATGTACTTCCACCTGCCCGCAACTTTGTCCCCTAGTGCGGCAGCTGAAATTGGTCGTCTGGCCAATTACATGTTGCTTGCCGCATCGACACAAACCGAACGCCGCGTGCCGGTGTACCTCGTCATTGACGAGTTTCAACGCATGGTCGCCAGCAATCTGGAGTACATGCTGCAATTGGCTCGTAGCATGGGTGTGGGCGTAATTTTGGCCAACCAGTCCTTGCAAGATCTGAAGAAAGGTACCACCAACCTAATCCCCACGGTGGAAGCAAACTGTCGACTTCGTCAATGGTTCGGGGTCTCCTGCAGCGAGGATCAAGAGCGGCTCATTCAAAATGGTGGTGTGACGGTCGACTATCTCAGTTCTATCTCTGAAACAACTGGTAGAGATGGATTCGTCTCCCAGAGCTACTCTCAACAAGAGCAAATCGTCAGCCGGGTGACCATCAACGACATTCTGCTGACGACCGACCACCCACTTCGCAGCTTCTTAAGAATCTCTCGCGGGGAGGGATATGCGCAGTACGGTGGCATGCCGGTCGCCATCGAGTCTACCTATCACATCTCACAGCAGGAATATCAACGGCGCCGCAAGCTGATATGGCCCGCGGGCGAAGGGACGTTCGTTCCCAAGGAAACGGAACACGGGCCAACCGCAGAAGGTAGCCCTGCGCAGAACACGCAGTCGTCGCCGACTAAGGAACAGTGGACAACAGAGGTCATTGGTGAGGCACCGAAACCACCTCCAACCAGCGCCGATCAAAAATCGATTGAAGACCTTTTCCAGCAGTTGAAGAAAGACCTACCCAAGAACATCGATCCTCCGATGGAGCAACCATGAACTTGCTTTTTACTCGCGTCGAGCTTGATCTGGTGAAGTCACTTACTCGCTGTGTCCGAATCCTGGAGTTCTCGCAGATAAGCGCGGGTTGGTGGCCTGCGGTGCGGCGCCCTCGCGGCATAGCTCAACAATTAACTCGACTCCAATCACAAGGCTTGCTGGAAACGTTTTGCATTAACGCGCATCCGCTGTTGTCGGTTGATCGGCCGTTATACGCCTGGCAGCCCGGCATCGACGAACCTGACTTCGAGACTATTTCCGATGCAGCGCGCAAGCGCTGGAGTAGGCCCGCCGTGCCGACGATGGTCTGCGTCGCCAAGCCGCTGGCCGCCAATCTGTTTGGCAGTGAGGGTTATGGACTGCCACCACAGGAACATCGCGACCACGACCTGCGGCTGGCAGCCGTTTATCTGCACTACCGACAGCAGCATGCCCGACTAGCCAAGATGTGGATCGGAGAACACGCTTTGCCCAAAGCAGGGTATCGCGTCAAAGACCCTGATGCATTTTTGATAGACAAGGCCGGCCAAAAGCTACGAGTCGTCGAATCTGCCGGCCGCTACAACTCCACGGCGGTGGAAAGCTTTCATGATCATTGCGCTGAAAACAAACTCTCCTACGAGCTGTGGTGAATTTAGAAAGTTACTCGAATGCCTAATAACACGAATTTAAGCGAGCTGATGCTGAGTCTGCTGGAGCAAATAGGGCGTTACCGGTTGACGGTGCTCGATGGACTGGACCGCTTGCCGCTCTTCGGTGGAATGCAAGCGAAGCAGATTCGCCGACTGCTTTGGAAAATGGAACACAGGAGGCTTGTTGCGTCTGCATCTCTTTATCGAGGTAGCACTTATTGGTACCTCTTACCGAAGGGGGCTGCCCAACTGCATCTCGACGCAAGCCGTATTGGAATACTTTCGGAGCAAGCCAAGTTTCGCGCTTTCGCATTGTTGACTTTTTGTTGCCGCACCGACAAGCCGCGAGTTCGTTTAACTCCCCAAGAACTGGCAGCCTACTTGCCAGATTGTCAACGCGTGGGACTACCCAGCACCTATTACTACGACGCCTCGGGAATTGGACAACTAGGATTCGTACGCGTCGATGCTGGCCACCACGGCCGCTGGGATCGAGTTGTGCAGACTTTGCGCGAAGATATCTCAGCTCATTTGCGTAGAACCGCTTGGGAACGACTGATCAAGGCCAATCGCTTTGAATTCACGGTGTTGACTGTTTTTCCTGAAAAGGCGGAGCGTATTCGCGAGACGGTCGCACAGCAAGCTGCTTTTCGATGCGCGAGAGTGCAAGTCATCGCACTGCCCGAGCTCTTTCCCTTGATAGCGTTGCCACTCAGAAAGGAGGTAAGCACGCCCTCACAACTAACGACTCCCTAACTATGGGTTTCATCGCTCCCGAGCCCAGGAGCACGGAAAAATCAATGGGCGAACGTAGATTCGTGTCTTCGATTTTCGAATAGTCATCAGTGACCAGCAGATGTTTTGAGTATCGCCAAGCGGGCCCACGGGCCCGTTCGTCGGGACGCATTAACAACTTACTTAACCACTGAAGGAGGTGAATACTTTTGAGACTACCGTTTATTCGAAGAGACCGCGTTAATCGAAACCGTTGGCGCGCACGGGATTATGAATGGGAACAGGCAGCACGAGCTCTACGCGGTGCTCTGGTTTTTCTATTTATTGTCTTGATTCTGGGCTTGGCGTTTAGCGGAGCCTGGGGTCATTAAAACGGTTTTTGAGAAGTTCTTCCAAGGACTTCTCAGTACTGGTGGTGGCGGTCAATTCGGACCGTCGCTGCAACAACATTGTGCATATCGACCGCAGAGGCGGCGATATGCACCGTCACAAACGAAAGGAGTGCCTATGGCACCAAACAACGAATCGGTTTTGGGCTTCACATGGGGGCGCGTCAAAGTTGCGGTTTGGGCAAACCAGTCCAAAACGGGCAAGACGTGGTACAACGTCGAGATCGTGAGGCCCTATTTGGATGGCGATGTATGGAAGGACTCGAGCAAGTTCGGTCGTGATGACCTACCGCTAGTCGCTAAAGCGGCGGACTTGGTTTTCGCCTGGATTTGGGAGCAGGAACATTCCGCTTCCGCTTCAGTTCAGGTGGATGAGTAAATGATGAACCACGCCGGCCGGATGCAATCCGGTCGGCTTTCAGACTCAGAGTCAAGCTATGTCAATCGCTGAAAGAGAAGTGTTGTTTCCAATGGGAATCACCGTAGTAACACCCGGAGTGCACAGCAAATTGTCGCCCATCGATATTTTTGCTGGTCTCATTCGCCACATGCACGGCGACTGGGGCGATCTGGACGAACATGACTGGAAAGCGAATGAGGACGCCGTGGAATTCGGCGGCCGAATTTTCTCACAGTACACCGATCATGATGGCTCCAAGTATTGGATCATCACCGAATGCGATCGTTCCGTAACTACTGTGCTGCTCCCAGAGGAGTACTAACAACAAACCGGTTCTACGACGAGGTTGATCCTCGGTTTTTCCGGCTGGTCCGCCAGCCGGGTTCTCTTAACTTGTGTCCGGCCCAGACCAGCGATGGCCTGGGGGGGACATTAATGATTCGTCGCGTCCCTCGATTAAGAGCGGCGAATCAGCAAGAAGAGGACCAATGAGCAAGATAACTGAAAAAAGGAATGAAGAAATACTGGGAGCGCCCGCCGAATTTTGGAGGGCGTTAATGGTGATTAGAAATGCTGTACTGCTTATCCACGAGGATGAGTACCACAGGCATTTCTTCGCCAACTCACAGCGCGAGTACCAACTACCTCCGATAGGAAGTTTCCGGTACGCGTTTGACATAGTCAGTGACTACCTTGATCAAGTCGAACTCGATGGGTGGTTAGACGACTAGTCAGTTTTATCATTCCCAATTCCGAGGCATGGAGAGCGCAGCTGCTCTCCATGTCTCACTTTTTCCTTTCGATGACAAACGCACGTCCAATACAGGTTCGCAGGGAGCTAATGACTGATGATCCAAAACGATTCCAATTCGCGGACTTCGCATCCAGGCATAGTTCGCAAGCCTTACTGTTCCGTCGGCGCTGGGCAAATCACGTCCTTTATTTGGAAAACTGGGGACCAGGATGCAGGCTGGCGTTATTGCTTCAACCTCTTTCGCCTTTCAGTTTCTGGCGGAAAAGTCTCCCAACTATTCAAACCGTCCGACCTAACGAGCCTCGTCAAGCTTATCCAGGTGGCAGCTTCCGTAATTGCCGACGACGGATGCCTGGAGCAGAAGGAACGCACGGAACTTCGGCGACTGGCCCACGACCTAGACGAACTGCTCGAAACTCGTCGGGCAATGGCAATGCGTCCACAGGAACTCGCAACAACAATCAATCCAAACACACAGGAGCCAAGAGATGGCAAGTCGACCCATTCATGAAATTCGTCGTGGCTCAATCGTGGTTCGCGTGTGGCGGAAACGAACGAAAGGCCATTTCAATTATTCGGTCACGATAGTCCGTCTGTTCCGCAACGGTGAACAGTGGAAAGAGTCCACTCGCTTCGGCCGCGATGACATACCCGTCATGCGTCTTACGCTCGATAAAGCGCACACGTGGCTCCTCCAGAACATATGCAGAACGATGAAGCCATGAACATTCCGCCATCGGACAATTCGGATCGCTTCCGTGCTGGCGAAACTGCTCGCTCGAATGCCCCGTTGGATCCACAACGGCTTCCGACGATAGTGCGGGACCTACAGGCGTTGATTCAACTTGGTGCGAAGTTTTCCGCAATCTATGCAGATCCACCCTGGCCCTATAGCAATACAGCCGCACGAGGTGCTGCCCAGAAACACTATAAGACCATGACGATGGATGCCATTCTGAAGGAGCCTGTCAACGAACTTGCCGCAGAGCAGTCCCATCTGCATCTTTGGACAACGAATTCATTTTTGCGAGAGGCGTTTGATGTGATGCATGCCTGGAATTTCACGTACAAGTCCTGTTTGGTATGGATCAAACCACAATTGGGAATGGGTAATTACTGGCGCGTATCCCACGAATTTTTGTTACTGGGTGTTCGCGGACAGCTACCATTCCGCGACAACACTTGTCGCAGTTGGGTGTCGGCGCGACGCACCATCCACAGTCGCAAGCCGTTCGCATTTCGCGCGCTCGTCGAGCAGGTGAGCCCTGGCCCATATCTCGAACTCTATGGCCGCGAGGAACAGCCTAATACGCAGTGGACAGTGTACGGAAATCAAGTGGAACAAAAACTATTCTAAAGGTGAAACAAACATGAGTGATCCAAAAGATGAAACCTTACTTCCCAATCGAACTGACGACGTTCCGGAGTGGTGGTACTCCACTTGTGAGCACTGCACCGTCAAATGGTTTGCACCATTTCGCCCTGTCCTCTGTCCTCGCTGCGGCTCGCCCGTTTCCGAGGCCGAGTGTCAACTACCTCCATGGCTTGAGCCTTCGCCTAAGCGCAATCCTAAATGACCGGATAGCTCCGCTCGACATGAACCCTGAGTGGTGGGCAGCACGAACATCGATGCGATGTACTGCTTGAGAATCAACGAGTTATCAATTGTCCCTTTTACATTCACAGTTGGTTGCTGAAATGCCACTACTAACGGTCAACGAAGTCCAAAAATATTTAAAAGTCAGCAGGGCTTGCGTGTATGCGTTGATCGGATCCGGCCAGCTGCCTTGTATCCGTGTTGGAGTTGGGCGTGGCACGATACGCGTTGACGAAGTTGACCTATTGGCATTCATTGAACAATGCAAACAGGCTCCCCAGAAACCAGCCGCACGTCCCAGCTCTACGGGCTCTGGTTTTGTCCATCTGAACGCGGATCGATTGCGGAAGGCATGGAAGGCGGACGAGTAGCCCGGCAGATGGCACTTTGGAGATGATGTACTTGGTCTGCCAAGTGAACATAAACACGATCGATCATCTGGGTGGACGTGTGTCCCATCAGCTCCGCAACTTCGGAAGCGTTGAGGCCATTCATGACAGCGAAGGTTCCGAACGTATGACGAATCAGATAGGAGCACACATCATCTGGCAAATTACATTTCTCTTTGATGCGGCACATTGCCAAGCGAATCGCATTGGTGGTCCAGGCAACGCCGCGTGTATTGACGAAGGGGTGCTTCGAAGTCGAGCGCTTTCGCAGGAATTGCATCAGCCGTTGCATGGCTGGAGTGAGATATATCACACGCGCTTTGTGCGTTTTCTTTTCCGTCTTGTGCTTCGTGAGTACCAATCGATCGGCACGCACTTCGCTCCATTCCAACTTACGCAATTCACTTGGACGAGCTCCGGTTTGCCGCAGGGCCCAAAACAGAATACGCAAATTCCCATGGGAAGCCGCAATGATCGTGCGGAACTCAACATCGGTGAGTGCCCGCTTTCGGGTATTTGCCGATGGACACTTCATGCCTTCCAGCGGGTTGGACGCAACCAGACCCTCTTCTTTGGCCCAGTTCAGCGCTCGCTTAGCCACTCGTCGAGCATTTCGTTCCGTCGTGTTATTCCACGGCTTGCCGTTGACCCAAGCAGTGATGTGGAACGGCTTCAAATCGCTGACTGCGTGCTTGCCGCAGACTTCGGCAAAGCTCTGACCGTAAAAGCGGTAGTTGCGATAAGTATCTTCCGCGCAATTCTTTTTGGCGGAATCCAGAAAGGCTTCGACAATGTCAGCCACACGCGCCGTGTCGGCATCTGGAGAGGTGTGTCGCACGATCATCAGTTCGTGGAACTTTTGCTCAGCGGCCTTGCGATTCTCGCGTCCCTTGGCCAGCCGGACTTTTTTAGAGCCGATGGTGATCATCCACCAGCCGGTATCTTTACGAAACCAGATTTTGCTCGGACGAGCCATAATTCGACCTTTCGATAGCAACCTGTGAAACCACCAGATGCTGACCGCAAGGTCGGTATTGAGGCTCCCAGTCCGATATCAGCGGGCTGGGGGCCGTTTTTCATTGTAGCGAGTTTGGTACGGAGTTTAGTACGGACACCAAGGACAATTGTAAACATTCGCCGAAGGTGTGGGGAGTAGTATAGCGATCTAGCGACGGGAGGCGAAATATTCTAATTGCGGGGCATGATGAATGCTTCGCTGCTTGAACCGATTTCCCTGGCTGAACAAGTACGTTCGCTGATAGCG
>JBGSJT010000699.1:0-24446 GCA_041741715.1 Pirellulaceae bacterium
CTCAGGACACACCATTTACCTTTTCGTTAAGATCGGTCCACTGTCAACTTTTCGTGGGCAATTCCAGATCTTCTAAGTCTCAATCGGCTCCGCAGGGGAGCCTCATTCGCAGAGATTTCGAGACTTGGGGCGGCGTGACAACTGCGTCTCAATCGGCTCCGCAGGGGAGCCTCATTCGCAGGTAGTTGCGGCTCGTGATCAGCTTCGAGCGAGTCTCAATCGGCTCCGCAGGGGAGCCTCATTCGCAGGGATGTCAACTTTGTCCAGAAATCTCTAGCGTCTCAATCGGCTCCGCAGGGGAGCCTCATTCGCAGCGAGCCATCGCGTGACACACCGAGAGGACCTGTAAGTCTCAATCGGCTCCGCAGGGGAGCCTCATTCGCAGCCAACCGCAACCTTGATAAATTTATTTTCTTTTGTCTCAATCGGCTCCGCAGGGGAGCCTCATTCGCAGCAAATCGTTGCCAACCCGAATCCTGATGTGTCTCAATCGGCTCCGCAGGGGAGCCTCATTCGCAGTGTTCTATGATTTATCGCCCGAAGAAGTAGGGTCTCAATCGGCTCCGCAGGGGAGCCTCATTCGCAGAGCCAACTCCGCACACTGCAATCGAATTTTGATGTTAAGTCACTCGCTGTCAATAGGTTATGCAAAACAGTCATTTTCTCATACGCGCAGTCCGTCACGGCCGCACGATTTTCGGAGCGTAAAAGCCTTCCCAACGATGACCGCCTGGAACAATGGGCTGCCGCCATCGTCGGAAAGTTCGACGAAATTTTGAAGAACACCGGGCCTCATACGGGCACCTGTCGTGTTCGTTAGCTTCAAAGGCTCAATGAAAATCAAGACTGGGCGCGCCAAGCCGCGAATGGACGTCAGGCGATTCTACTGCCGATCGGAATCGCAGGATCATGGCTAATCGCGACAATGAATTTGCCGAGCTTGGGGTCACGCACCGCGACAGATGCGAACTTGTGGGCAAACGCATGTGCCAAAACCATCGCCACCGGTAGCGAACACGGGCCATCGATCTTCACCAATTGACCACCGCGCAAGTCCAGTTTGCCAATCGCTTCCACAGCATCTTTCACGATTTGGTCATTTTCGGCTGGCTGCAGGAAACCGACTTTCAGCTCACATACTTCACTATCCTCGTGGACAACTTGCACGGCGAACGATGGCTCACCCATGGTAACCGAATGTGCCGGTGGCGTTTCACCCATGTTTGCAGCCGCAATTGCAGCGAACATCTCACTTGAGCAATCAATGGCAAGCAGCTCATCTTCCGTCCCAACCAAGTCACCGGCCAGGACGTGAGACAGGTGACCGCTCTCCATCAACCCGCGCAAAATTGCTGGATCGAAACGAGGCTGCCCATAGTAGAAACTGATGATGCCGGTCAATTCCGCACGACTGAGTTGATCGCGGCGAGGCCGATAGGGCAGGTCCAGAGTCTGCATCTGTCCCGACTGACGATTGAGAGCGCGAAAGCGAATCGTAATCTCCGCCCGCCGCCGCTCCGCCGCCAACCGATTCGACCGAATCAACTCCGTCGTCCGAACCCAAGCCCAAACCGAAAACACCGCCGCCACCAGCGACAATACAATCGTAATCCGATCCGACCACATCCACACAGAGCCCATTACCCCGGTCTCCTTCAAACTTCGTAGATTGGACTATAGCGATCTTGTGATCCAGGATCGCGATCCTGGTCCAAGTTATAGAAACACATTTGGGATGTTACGGTCACGCGGCGCATGACTGCAGCGGACAATGCCTGGGGGGCGTTAAAGTAAAAGTGCAGCTTGGCGTGCTTGCTCAGGCTGTTAATGACTCCCGAAGTGAATTCGATGCAGTCCTGCCAAATATGACGCGCGTCGTTCGGCAGATAGAATTCGCGTTCATTCTTGGACCGTTGCTTTTGGTCTCGTGGCCCTTGGATCAATACAAGTTGCGGGTGTCGGCGACGAATCTCGTAGTCGGGGTTACCATAGAGCAAGTACTGCATAACGTCGTCGGCGGCTCTTCGCTCGTCGTCGCCCGTGAAGTTAAAGACAACATGCAGTTCGCAGTCCAATACAAAGTCTGCATCCCTGTCCATGATCAGCCATGCGCCTGAATAGGCGGACACACGCCACGGAACGCTAACGATTTCTATTCCGTTCCGGCCCGAATGATCGTCTTTAGGTGAATAGGTCGTCGTCGCAAGGCGTGGCGAATTCTTTTTGAACAAGTCGTGAAGCTCGCCAGCTTTACGGCCGCGTGTCTGCATAAATTGCTCAGTCGAATCTGGTGGAGCCTTGAGACCAAGGTGCTCGGAGAGATCCGCAAGTGTGTCCCAATACGGTTTTCTTTCAAAAAATTGCTTCCCTGATAAATAACCGGAATTCGGTTCCTCAAGCCCGGCGCAGAGCAAGATCACTTTATCGTTTTTTAGCAATTCAAACGCGAGATCGACCTCTTTTTTGACATATTCCGATTCGTCTGCTTCCCGGCTGAAAAGCAGTACGAAGTATTGCGAACTGCGTAATCCATCCTCGATTTCTTTGGACCAATCGTGCGACGTACGAATACTAAATCTATCTAGAAAAGGATCAAAGCCCATGCGCTTCAGATCGCAATAGAGTTGATTCCCGATGTAATCGGTGAGGTGCGAATAACTGATAAATACTTTTGGGCAGGTGCGGTCGGGTATTGACATTGGGAAACCCATTACGCTTCTAGGTCAAGTGGTTCAAACCGTGAGACGACTTTCGTGCCGTTGCTAAATTTGGGCCTCGTGTCGTAGCCGAATAACGCATCGCCATCGAGGTCGTTAGGATCAAAAAAAGGCAGGCACTGTCCGGGAATGACTGGATCATTGGGACGTAATCTGTGACCACGCTCGCTGACATCGGACGCCAGCGGATCGCAAACATGGATTGGTGTAAGGCCAACTCGATCGCCGAGTTTCGGCTTTGCATGAATGCCGAACCACGCGTGCCCACCTCTCGCTCGGTTGAGTTCGGCGCGGGGGTAGCGGAGCTGGTCAACCGGTTTTTGGCTGGCAATCCACTGCGCCACTCGGGTCATTAGTTTCTTGTCTCGGCATTGCCAATCTTTTTCCAGAAGTTCGTCGACATTGACCGGACAACCGGTTTCACTGACGACACTGGAGATCTCGACTTTGCACAACCCTAGTCCCAGCGGTTTGCCACCGCCCAATCGCCAAGGTACAAGGCAGGTTTGAATTACCAGCGCGAGTTCTCGCTTCGTCAAGCCGTGGACTGCCAACTCCAAATCTCCGGTCTGCTCGGCCGGCAATAACTCCACCGTTTTAATAGTGGGTTGGTTTGGAGCTTTCTTCTGCAGTTGTTGAAACACGGGTTGGGTCTCGTATAACCAGGGCGCATCGGCACCAGTCTTGTTTGAGGTACGGTAGACTTTGTAACCTCGCAATTGATTGCCCGTTCCGACTCGATCGGGATTCGTTTCGTCACGATAGAACGCTACACAACCTGGATGCGGCAGCAAGAGCGGAGGCAGGGTTACATGGCTGCATTGCGTCTTGGCATTTGGAAACACCAGATTGCTGGGCCGAATGCGACCAGCAAACGGAATAGCCGACGAGTCATCCTCTGCGACTTGACCAAACAGGTTGGTTACTTCGTCAACTTTTCCAGATCTATCTCCATTCCACGAGTCCGGATGAAACTCTCTTGGAATCCGCTCGCTGAGTCTGGTTCCCAATCGACAAAGCCTCGCCCATTGGATGCTATTAACATCCTTAGCGGAGATATCCGTCCTCCCTGACCTAAGAAATGCATCGGTGGCTTGCAACCAGACGATGTGCCCTTTTTTCAAGTCCTTGATCAAGTCGCTCGTAGCATTGCGGCCGGCAAAGTCAGACCATAGTGACGCGGGCAACTCGATATCGTCGTTTGGCAAGCGAGAAGGTTTGAAGAGCAACTCCTGTTTTTCCTTTATCCCCTCGCCTACCGGCGGACCCGAGAGACGCAACCGCCAAGGGGTTGCCGTTGAATACGAACCGGATTTCATCTTCAGATCATCACTCATCCATATCGGGGCGGCGTCGAATTCACGCATAGCGGCCGTTATCGATAGCTCGATCGTTGAGACCAACTTCCACGCCCCGAGTCGCACCGTTCCGAAATGACTGGCGTTTCCGGGCCGAATCACTTCGGCCGGAAAAAGCTGTGATGGGGTATTTGGGTTGTGACTATTGGGTGGTCCAAGATTGGTGTCACGTGCTTGGACGAGGAACGCGGACGCATCGACATAACCAAGCGTACCATTCGTGAGAATTGTCATCAGCGTACGCAAGGAGCCGCGAATTCCTGTTGCGGGCACGATTACATCTTTACCGATCGTCAGGGCTGCCAGGGTCTGGTGCCCGTTTTCCGCTGGTTCGATGGGATCAGGATGACAGGATTTCAGGGGGCTTTTGGTAGTGACTTTCAGACGAATGATTCCCGTGAAGCGAGAACTTGTGTCGCTGTGCAGTTCTTCTGCAGAACGCAGGGTTGGAGCCGTTCGCGACGCCACCGACTGATCCTTAAAACGCAAGAACGTGTACGGATTGTGAAACGGTTCGCCGATTGCTGAGTGGATTGTGCTGGCTTTTGCAGTCTTAGACGTAGGCATCTCGCCTGGAATATAGATTTTTCTGATCGTCTTGGTTTCGGGATCACGCTCGGCAATAACATCGATCCCTTGCTTCAGTTGACCATCATTGAATTGCTTGAGATTGATTGAAATGTCAGCATCCCTTGGAATTTGGTCTCGTTGAAGCTCGCCAATCTTATTTAGCTTGGGATTACCGTTCTCATCGTTTGGCAAAAATAGAATGGTCTTGCCGGGCTTTACCAGCTTGCCCGTTACGACAAGCGTCATTGACGAAGATTCGGCAGGCATCGCACTCAGTTGTTGCCAAGTGGACGTTTCTGGGACGGTTTGCGACGTCGACGTGTCGAGATTTTTTTGGAATTCTGTAGCCAGCAGACCATTTGCCTCGACTGGACGTGCAATCTGCAATCGACCTGCGGACTTGCTTGATCCTATCCGGATGACTCCCAGGTGAATCGCAACCAAGAACTTCGCCAACCACCGGACCTCGTAATCGTGAGGACTCGCAACGGAAATCGTGAACTCAAATTCGGTTGAGTTGGTGTTAGCGGATTCCGAGCCAACGAGGACTCGATTGTCAAACAGCAACCCTGGTGCAGCTCCGCCTGTGATGCGGTCGACGGCGACGTGGACGCGGTGCTGGCATTCAGCAGACGCGGTTGGGACGTCGGAGGCACTGCACGCGGCTAGTCCGTCGCTGATTTTGATCCGCCCTGGCTGATGTGTGTTTCCAAACAGATAAGCAATCGGCCAGTGATCTTGGGTTGCCTTCGGTGCGGTTTGGCCTCGAGGTACGAAACACCGGCCCAAGTTTTCGCCGGTATATTCGCCTGCCTGAATCCGCTGTTCGTAGTCGTCCGCAGAATCGGCCGTAATCGGGATATTCGTCGGGTCGCTGGGGTCAAGCTTCGCAAGACGATTCATATAGGATCGCATCGCTCCGCGCAGCGACGCGCCGGGGATTCGCCAGTGGGCTATTCCCTGCGCATCACGAACCCATTGCGGTTCCGTGCCAACTTCGACGGCCTGTCCATCCGCGACGAGCAAATCCTGACCACGAGGAATGCTGAACGCCACTTTCAGTCGCAGCGAGTTATCGGTGGAAGGTACATTCCCCTCGATAACTTGATGGTGCCGTGAATGGGCGGAAGCCGAGAGTTGGATTTCGCCGGTGGAACGCCACTGACGGTGAGCGCCAAGGTACTCAGCGTGTTCATCAAGATTGCCAAGACTGAAACGATAAATCAATTGACTATCGTTCGCCAATCGAACGCTTCCGAATCCGCGATTGCTGGCACCACCCATCGCTGCGCCTGCGTTGAGTTGATTTGCAATCACACCAAGAAATTCGTTCACGTCGGATTCGGAGTGGGAACCAGACAAGTTGACCCAGAAACCAATTTTGGCGGTCGTACCCGGCGGGCAAGCTTCGACGGTGAATAGCCCCGCATCCAGAACAATTCCACGATGGCGATCGCGAGTGTGATGTGTTCGATGGTTTGTGCCCTGCAGACCAGTAGCAAGCACGACGTCGGTAACCCTTACTGCACTGTCATTGGAGCAGCTTCGGGACTTCGTCTCGTCCACTCGATTGCGTTCATCGTTGGCGCGACCAAACAAGGCTTCAACTCTGGCGTCAATTTCCCGTTTGTTCGCGCGCGAAACCTGCGAACAAAGATGCCGTCGCCAAACGGATCGCAACCATCCGGCGAGACTGGAGCCACGAAGTACGGGTTTTCCATTGCCATCGCGTTCCACTGTCAGCGAATTGAATTCACCGCCGCTTCCGAAGTGTACGCCCTGCGGAAATTCCAATGTGAATTGAGCATAGTAGGCAATATTCATCGTTTCTCCTTTTTAGTTTGTTCGCGCGGCTGCAATGTCTGCAAGCGTCTTGAGACCACGTACAACTGCCGTAGCATCAAGTTCTTCATCGTTGAGCAGATTCGATAGAACGGGCGCTACAGGCTCCCAAACGACACGAATGTTGGTGGACCGTTCTAGTTGCTCCGCAAGATAGTCGCTCGCGTCCTTCAAGCTCGCGCGGTCTAACTGTGGATCGCCGGTCAAAGCGATTCGCTGTTGCAAGCTACGGATTTGGCTTGTCGATGGCAAATGGGAGAACTGACCTAAAGGCACAATCTGTTTCATTACTTGAGCGAGACTGGCGTTTCCCCGGCGCGACTGTTGTGCAGATCCAGCATAAAATGCCGTTGCTTTTCCAGGATGAATAGCGATACACCCGAAACCCTGCTGCTTCGAAGTACGAGAATCCTGTGTATCCGCACAGAGTCCGGCCACGATCGCGTTTTTTAACTTGACGACATCGTTGGACATCGACGGGATCATAAAGACTGAACCCGGTTCGATGACGGCACGCGCCGCTTGGTAACCGCTCGCGGTGTGCCGACTCCATCCGAACCTTAAACCGGTCGAAGCCCAACACAAGGGTGACGGATCATTCTGACTGGACAGTCCATGTCGCAGACTCCATTGCTTCGCAATTTCACCGAGGCAATCTTCAGCGCTAATCGTTCCAGCGACAAGCGCCTCGTGACTGGCAGTTGGTATCTCCAGTGGCGACTGAAGGATAAACGTGGAATTGCCGTTGAGGGTTGCATCGGCACACCCCGGTAGCGCATTGCCGTTACAGAATCTTGCCATCAGGCGTCCGCGGCCGCGAACACTGCGCCCCTTGCCAAAGCGATATTCCGTGCGCTGGTTGAGGCTAGTAACAAAATCATCAGCCAATTCATTGGGGAGTGCCAGATAGCCGCGCCAGTACATGGGAATCATTGATTCGACGGTATACAAATTGCGTCCCGCGATTGTTCCATCGGTACTTGGCCCATCCAAAACGCCATGCGCCGATAAATGACGCGGCATTTCCGAGGCCTTCCAAAGTCGAGTTTCGCCATCTTTGGAGAGCAGCACACCATCAGAACCTTTGAGCGGTGCCCCCGAGGGTACGTCGGGCCAGGCGTAGGGCTTTACTGAACACTCTAGTGATGGCTCGAAGAAATACGTTTCATCAAATTCCTCGAT
The DNA here is from genome assembly GCA_041741715.1 of Pirellulaceae bacterium. Taxonomy (GTDB): domain Bacteria; phylum Planctomycetota; class Planctomycetia; order Pirellulales; family Pirellulaceae; genus Aureliella. The sequence continues at coordinate 7,670 of JBGSJT010000699.1, forward strand.
CGCGAATTTGGCAGATCGGTGAGATAGACTGACTCGAACCGACGACGGTAACTCGTTGAATAGTTGCAAATTGAGTTCGGTAGACCTGCGGATCGTTGACTCTGGGATCAGACTGCAGGGATGCAGCGGCCAACACCGAAAACTTGGTTCCGCGAACAGTCGATCTGCCAACACGGTGTTGGTTCGGGCAGCATGATGCAGCAGGAGGCCTTGCACGGCCGTTGCGGGAATACTGAATCCGCTTGTGATGAGGTTCGCGCGATCCGGCTTTTCAGGCAAACAGATTGGCGTTTCTGCGACAAACAAAAGTTCAACTAGCGTCACACTTGGAACGTGCGTGGTCTGAGAAATATTTTGCGCCGCTTGGATTATCACGCTCGAAGGTTGCGTCATGGGTCGCACAGCGAACCGCTGTGCTTCAATAGCTTGGTCGAGCTGCTTTAACAAAACATGAGGCGCGACTTCACCAACAACATCTGCCGCACCAACGATCGAGACAACACATTGACCAGCTCGGCTCCTTGAACCGCCAATCGCGTCGATCGCGACCAATGCCAGCTTTATTGCAATTCCTTCAATCGACTCAGCGTCCACATCGGTGAATACTTCACCCTCGAAAATGGTCCCTTTGGAAATCGCTTCCGTCGTGCGCAAAGAAGTATCAGCGGCAATTCCGCTTTCATCCAATTCAGTTCGCGTTATTAAGATTGATTCTGGTGTATCTCGTTGATCATAGAAGCCTTCAGGAACTTTCGCCGTGTCGACTCGAACAGTCGAAGCATATGAGGCTAGCATCGCATCGTCGCCTCCGAATACCAGTTCCGCGAGGCTACGTGGCTTAACGAAAGTGCCGTCGGAAAGAGGTGGCGGCGTGAGCGAACCCCAACCCGGTCGGCAAGAGGAAATCTCCTTTAAGGCGGCACGCATCAGACCCTTCAGGTGCGAAGCAGGGATGCAAGGCACTCCGCGTTCGTCGCGGGGAACGATTGAATTGACCACGTTGTTGCCAAGCCCCGTTGCCGGTTCGGCTTCGCATGCAAGTTCGATCTTAAACAGGATACTACTCATGGTTACACCGTTTCCTGTTTCGTACGTTTTGCTTCTCCAACCAATTCGATAGCATCCAGCACACCCACTTCCAGGGGCATTTCGGTTGCGTCGGTTTCAGCCCACCGTTTCGCTGGCAACCAATCGGAATTGCTATCGCTGGGTTGTCCTTCAGTCGTAAGTTCTAAACTTTCGGCCAGTTCCCGATATCTGCCCGACTTTTTGCAAGAGATCAAGAATTCGGCGCGCTCACTCCACGGCTGACGCATCACTCGCTGCAATTGGGCGAGAAACGAGTTGGGAAAAGATGGGAAAATATCGAGATATTTCGCTTGCAGTTCACTAAGTCGTGGATGGTTTGGATTTGCACCTTGTTCTGTTTCGGCGACGTCACCGACTAAATAAGGCTTACGTGTCAAAAACAACAACTTACCGAGATCCTCGTCCAAGAACTTGAGTGTCGCCTGTCGGCGACGAGCCGGCGTGTCAATAACCGAATCGGTAATTACTTCCCAATCAACCGCTGACGGAATTGGCTTTGCGTCAAGTTCGAATTGCCGTAAACCGCCTTTAGCACTGGCCAGCAAACTTTCGGCGTATGGAATCGCCGTGTGCAATGGAAGCGAAGTCTTGGCAAACAGTACACCTGCACTGATCGTCAACGCACCACCGTTGAGTGCCCAAGGATTGACGCCAAATTCGGGCCGATTGTGCAGGTCGTTGCCAGCTTCCCTGCTGTAGGCCTCGAACCGATTCACCATCGTTTCAACGAACGTGATCGCATGAGCGCAGTGACACAGAACTATCAGATCGTCGCCTCCAATCAACACCGGACGAATGGGGACGAGTAAACGCCGTTCTTGTCGTTCAGAGCTGAAGTAACAACAGTCTTCGATGTCGCCATCGAATTGTTGGAACCAATCGGAGATGACTTTTACTGCCGCATCATCAAACGCCCGCTGGGTGATTGATTGCAGCGTTTTGCTAGTGACTTCCAATGCATGCGGGGCTTGCGCAGCGCACTCCATCACATATTTGAAATGCCGACCGATCGAGTTGCCATCCATCGCAATGATCGCCCAGCGATTGCGATTGCCTAACGAAGCTTGGCCCTTGCAAGCAACTTCCTGGTCCTCCGAAATCGCATCTTCCTCAACCTGATCGTCGTCGGCATCCTTGGGAAGCACGAGTTCAGGGCTGACATTCCGTATGAATTCGATTGAATAGTCTTCACGCAATTCTCTAGGCAGCAAATTTTCCTCGCGTCCGACGCGAATTCGATTGATCAAGTCCTCGCCAAGCTGGTCCCTCCTTGAGACTTTCGCTCGCTCGAAGATGATGTTGTGAACGGCGATGCGGCGGTTATTTCGTGCCAAGTTCGAGGTTCTCTTAACCGGATACAGACCCGACTCCGAACAGGGAAATCCGGCCATCTCGCGTGGAGCAGGCAGATAGGGATAAAGTTCGTCGGCTCGTTGCATCGCGATACTGAAATCTTGGTCCTTTCCGATTCGGATATCCAAACCAACCTGATGAGCAGCGTCAATGAGCTGCTTTCTGAACGGCTCAACCAAGTCATCTCGACAGCATTCGAAAACTCCACGACCGCCGCCGCTAAAGACGCAATGAATACCCTCAGGAATTTGCCCAGGTTCTCTCCATCGCTCATCAAACTGGCTGATTTGGCCGCTGCCGCCGATCATGTAGCGGAGGCGGGGGACGCTGAAGATGAACTGCTGGATGCCTTTGATGTCGTAACAGAGATACACGTCGTTCGCTCCGCGTCGATGACCCGTTGAGATGGTTGTTTTGTTGAGGACAGATGATGGACGCACCCACCGACCGCCCCCCAGATGGTAGCAACTTCGAAATCGTAGTGGTGTTGCAGAACGATCGATCGCTGCGAACGTTTAGTCCCGCCTTTGGCTTTGCTCTTGTCGTTCGTAACTCGCTTCAAAGATCGCTTGGTCGACGATCCAGATGTCGGTGGGGTCGGTGCTGCTGCGAACGACGTAGTCGTTGGGCTTGCCGGTTAGCTCGCCCCAGTTTGCTTGGACTCGAAATGTGCTCGGGATCTGCGCTGCTTGGACGGGGGTGATGTCGGGTTTGGGGTCGAATCGCTGCCAGCCCTGGTCGTCGAAGTCGCCGCTGGCGGTGTATTTTTCAAAGAGCTTGTTTTCCTTTTGCGGCCACAATTCGCCGTGGATGCCTCGGCATAGATAGTCGCCCGCCGACACTTGTTCGCGTCCTTCCAAGCTGACGACTTCTTGGGCGTGTTCGACTCGCTTCGCCCACAATGGCTTGGTCTTCACGGCCAAGAACAACTGCGTCTCGATTTCAGCAAGCAGCTTGCCATCGGGGTTGAGTAGTTGGGGTTCTGTCATCTGGCCGAGGCATCCAATTCTGAAATGGCTTGTTGTAAATGCGTGTAAAGCTGCTTCGCGATAGGCGTCAGATCGGGAACTCGTTGCCCTTGGCGTTGCCTCGCAATCAAGCGAATCGAATCAGGCGGAAAGTCCTGTTCGTCTAGATAACGATGCACCATTGCGCTCGATGACAGCTTTATTTTCGACTTGCCAACGTTTTCGGTCGCGATCGCTTGCTCCGTCACCAATCCGACGCCCAATCCCGCGGTAATGAATTGCAGAATCGTACGCCAGCCGCCAACCTCCAAGACGACGTTCGGGGTGCGACCGATCGCATTGCTGTACCACTGGTCAAACTGCTGCCGTCGGCCTGCATCGGCTTCGGGCAAGATCAGCGGCAAATCGACCAAGTCGCTTGCCTTGAGCGGTCGTCGAACGGGCAGTCCGTTCCAAGCCTTCGCCCAAGCTGCTTTCGCGGATGGATTGGCAGCCACGGCAAAACGGTCGAGTTGCAGCGACTCGATGTACAGCTCTATGCCCGCCGCCTCGCGGATCGTCGCCTCGGTATCGGTCACGATCGCAAAGTCGAATTGACCACCAGCGACGCCTTCGATTCGTGAACGACCACGCGGCGTCGAAACGCGAACGCAAACATTGGGGTTGGCGATCATCGCCTTGGTAATTGCATTGGCAACGAACCCACAAGCCGCCATTTGCCCGCACGCGATCGACACGGTTTGCTTGACGGTTTGTTTGTCGGCGATGAACGAGTCGACTTGCTCGTAGCGGCGCACCAAATCGGTCACCACGCCACAAACCCGTTCCCCCTCTTCCGTCAATAGCCATCGCTTGCCTTTCAGGATCAGCCATGGCCGCCCGCCGCCATCGCCGACGATTCGCCGTAGCGCCGACATCCTCTTGGAGATGCTGGGCTGCGAAATCTCAAGCGACTGTGCCGCCGCCGACGCGTCCCCGCCCAGTTCGACGACGCGCACGAACGTTTGCAGCAATTCCAACGGAATGTGTTCACTGGCGGTCATCGTTTCGATCGGTTCCTTTTGAACATTTCTGACACAACTTAACGGCCTCCACTTGCCTTACAATTTGGTGATGCCTAAACTCAATGTATGCGACATCAGACGTGTTTGCAACAACCATTCTGATCGTGAATTTCCAATCCAGTTCAATTTTGGACCAAATCAATGCTCGATCCATCCCTGCCGTCACTTGCCGTGGCCTTTGTTTTAGACGATCGAGGGCGTCTGTTGATGGTGTGGAACCCAAAGTGGCGAGCGTTCACGCTACCGATGACCAAGATCGACACAACCCCACCGCGTGAATCCGCCGCTGATGCCGCGATCCACGCCGCTTCCGAGACGCTCGGTGTCCCGACGCGAGCCATCCCCGGCAGTGAACCAAATTTCATGCGTTGTCTGCACCGGTCCAAACGCGACGGCGAGATCAAGGACTACCAACACCAAATCGTCCGCATCGAACCTCACCCAGACTTCGCCTCCGCATACTCACCGTCCGCGCCGATCATTTGGGCTTCGATCGAGAAGCTGCAATTGCGGGAATACCAACCTCTCTCACCTTCCGTCTCCGACATCCTCAAATCATGTGTGGAGTGGGGATGGATCTGAGAGTCATATCCAAACGTGAACCCTATCCCGAAGAAACTCTGGAGCGAGCTTCTAGGCAATATGAGACTTCTGTTCCAACTGGAATTGCCCACGAAACCTTGACAGATTGCTAGGGCCAATCAAGACGACCGCCACTCATTCAGGACTCTAATTTCAAAAGTGATTCTGGCGTCCTCCGTTTATCAATAACGTGCCCAACTGACTACAGGCAAATCCCACAATGCGTCATTCCTCCGCCGCCCTCGCAATCATTCAACGCAACGACACTTGGCTCGTTCAATGGAACGCAAACTGGCAAGCATACTCCTTGATCGGCGGACACATCGAGCCGGGCGAATCGTTCCGAGAATGCTGCATCCGTGAAATCACCGAAGAGTTGGAATGCGATGCATCGGACGTCGATGTTGCAGTTGAACCGTATGCCGAACTGCGATTTGTCGAATACTCCAAAGCAGCTCGCGAAAGAACGCATTACCACTGGCAACTGTTTTTGGCCAGCGTGAGCGAACGGACTCTCGGCAATCTTCCATGCGATTGCTCTTGGGTGACGCCATCACAAATTCAAGACCGCAACGCTTCAGATGGAAAACCAATCGCCGAGCAAGTTGCACGAGTGCTCCATGAATTCAACGCCAAGCTCGCAGAGAGCGACAGAATCTCGAGTTGAATCGCAGGCACCAACAAAGGAAAATTCCGTGAGTTCGTCGAAACCAAACCCGATCTCGATACGACGTTAGGAAGGGATGTGTAGGCCAAATGACAACTATCCAATGGTCGATCCGTGCTCGGCGTTGTTTGCACTTGGCGTTGGAACAACAGGGGCTGCTTGCGTTGGAGTCGGAACTGCTTCCTTTGTACACACGCCTGCTCAGCCAATTGTTTCCGAACCAAACCGTGGTCGTTTACTGGCGTGCTGGTGGATTCGATCCATACAAGCTGCAACATGCGTTACTGGTCGAAGCGTTTGATGATGAGTCGTCGATCGCTGATGAATCGCAGATCGCGGTCGCGAAGATCGGAGTGGCGAAAGACGTTCAGAAAGAAGCGGCGGGATGGCGCTCGGTCGTTCCGCCGGCATTTGGCACCGATTCCGTTTTACTGCGGTTGCAACATGGAAGTTCCGCAGAGACCGATTCGACCGGACGAGTTTGGGAAGCGATCTTGTATGAAGATGCCAACCATAAGATCGGTGCCGCCGAAATCGTCTCACTCGAATCGGCGTTATTGGGAGCCTGCGTCGGCAACAGGCCTCGCTGCAATTCGGTTTATGACTGCATTGTCGACATCTACCACCGTTTGGAACAACATCTCTATGCCGGTTCAGTCGTCGAGCACCGCGGCAATACGCCGATCGAACAGAGAATCCTTGGGCTTTACTATCCACCACACTCTCGTCCGACCGATCCGGTCACCAACTTAAACGCCTCACCGCTAGCGGATCGATTGACTCGCTGGCAAACCCAAACCCACCTGCGCGGAGCGCGATCGCAAGCCCATCAACTATTGCGTCGGTTCGCGAGCGAATCGTCCAGTACCCTTCCCAACATGCCGCGAGATACAATTCAGGCGATCGAGGAGGTGGTGGCGTTATTCAATTTGGCCAGCGGTGGCGATACCGAATCTGTATCGATACGAGATTGGCTCAACGGTTGGTTACCCCCACTGATGCGAGGCAAAACCCACGGGGACTTGCACGGACGAAACATTTTGGTTGGCCTCTACGACGAACAGACCAATTTCCCCGTTGTATTCGACTACGAGCATGCCGGGACGGGGAAGCTGATTGCCTGGGATTTCATCAAGCTCGAATACGAGACCAAGCTCCGCGCTTTCGACACGGTGATCGACGCGGATGGCATGAGCGATTTTGGCAAAGCCGTGATCGGATTCGAGGTCCAGCTTTGGGAAGGTACCGAACGATTGACGCGTCAACCTCCGCCGCCGACGGAGCCCTCCACGCCACTGGTGCGACTGATGAGCTTGATGGTGACGTTGCGTTATCTCGCCTCCATTTCCCTCGGTGCGAGCGACAGTCGATCAAATGACTGGCTGGAGGAATACAAGTTTCTCTCGGCGATGTACGCGACCACCAGTTCCAAGTACGACTACAACGACCGCCAACGGGTTGCGGCACTTTTGTCCGGCGGGATAGCCGTCGGTCGGTCGCAGTGGAATGAACGCTTGGTCCAGTGGGGATCGGACCGTTGGCAAGCCGCGATGCCGGACAATACTTGGCAACTGATCACAATCATCGGCTGGCAGCAACCTCACGCGATCGCGACTCGTCTGCGCGGCACCGGCCAGCGCGAGTCACTCCAAAAAGCCAAAGCGATTCTCGAACGCGTCGTCAAAATTTTCCCGCGAGTGCCCCAGGTTTGGGAGGATCTCGTTTTGGTTTGCTTGAACTTGAATCAAACCGACGAAGCCGACCAAAAGCTTACCGAGGCGCTGCGGTTCATCGAGCGAACCGAAGAACTGATGTGCCGTTGTGGCCGCCTCGAGAAACAGTTTGGCATTCAACATTTCGACAACCAAAACTGGTCGGCGGCGGTTTACCACTTCGAGCGAGCGTTCGACTACTACCAGCAAGCCCATCGGATTCACGAGGGCCACTATCCAGCGATCAACATGTCCTCGATCCGCTTGCATCAATCGGTCGCCGAACAGCATCTCGCCCACACCCACCGCAGCGAAGAACTATTACGAGAATCACGCACCATCGCCCAGCGACTTCTTAAAACCCGCGATACGTGGCCGATCACCCAACCCAGCGACCCGCTGTGGCACCTAGCCACCGAAGCCGAAGCGAATTATTTAACCGGCGACCATGAGCGATCGACACAATTGTATGAGGAAGCTTCAAAGCATCCCTTAATCACACCAGCCGATTTGCAATGCATCCAATCGCAACGAATGAATAACGAGGACCTAGCGAAAGCCTTTCGTACGAGAAAAAATTGAATACCTATCGCTTTGTCCAAAGTTAATCTCGAGTTCATTAAGTGTTCAACGACGGGGACCCATCACTATACCTAAATGAACCGTAGGTTAGATTGAACCAGCCGAGCCAACTCTAGATACGTTCTATGACGCAATCATCGGTTCGCTGCTAGAACTAGTAAACTGCATTCGCGTCGGATCGACATAATCGACCTTTCTTAAGTTGGCACATTCCTTCACACATCAGGATAGCGAATGGCACCTTCAACTCGAGTGTTCGTCTCGGCGACCAGCGGCGATCTGAGAACCGTTCGTCGAATGGTCAAGGAAGCTCTGTTGTCCATGGAATGCCACCCCGTCGAGCAGACAAACTTTCCCCCGGACTATCGCACCGTGCGGGAGATGCTCAACGACAAGATCAAGGGTTGCAGTGCGGTGATCCACATCGTCGGCAATCGGTACGGCGCCGAGCCCGATCCGGCATTGCTTCCCGAGGGGACACTGCGACGCTCGTACACCCAGATGGAATACGATCTGGCACGGCAGCTCAACAAGAAGGTCTATGTCTTTCTTTGCCCGGACCATTTCCCGTTCGACCAGTGCGAGCACGAATCGATCGAAAAGCAACAGCTTCAACGGGCGTACCGCGATCAACTCAACGCCGCCGAACAAATTCGGACCGAGGTTGCCGACAGCGATCAGCTTGCCGTTAAAGTGCGTGAGCTGCAGGTAAAGCTGCAGGAACTGCATCAGGAGGTGCAACGCGGGAAGATGGCGGTCGCGGGCGGCGTCGCCGTGTTGATCCTGGTGATGGGAGGCCTCGGTTACGGCATTGCGCGCCTGACCGGATCGGTCGGATCCGGCAACGCGCAGATCGACCAAGCCAAGCAGCAAATCGCAGCGGTTCAGCAAACGTCGGAGAAGATCGCCCTGTCGGTCATGGAAGTGCCGCAAAAGACGATCGCAGAACTGCAGAATGTCTATGACAATCCCGAGAAGCTTGCCGAGCGGATGCGGGCAAACGTGCGGCAGAAAGCGGAAGAAGAACTGCAAGCGGCGCGAGATCGGAAGACCATGTGGGAAGAAATCCGCGAACTGGAACGCAGCCGCGACGTTGCCCTGGAAAAAGTCGACGAGGTCATTCAGACGATCCAACAAGGTTTGGCGGGCCAACCGGACGCGGTATTCGCCGAGGCTTCGCGCATTCTGGCCGACGAAGGCGTCGATGCGTCCTTGGGCTACCTGAGCAGCCACCAGCAAGAAATTCTGGCTCGCGTCGATCGGCTCGAAGCACGTGAAGCCGAAGCCCGCCAACAGAAACACCAGGCATTGCAACCGTTGCTGTTGCAGGCCGACCTGCAGAAGACGAACCTCAATTGGGATGCCGCCCGCAAGTTGTTCGAAATCGTCGCCGAGAAGGCGCCGCAGTGGTCCCGCGCCCACAGGGAACTTGGGCGCCTGCTCGACGACATTGCCGAGTTCGATGCGGCCGAACCGCACCTGACCGCTGCGTTAAGCTTGGCCGAAAGCGATGACGAGCGCGTGTCGGCCTCCAATGAACTTGGAATCCTGTATCTCCATCAGGCTCGCTATGCCGAAGCAGAACCGCTGCTGCAACAGGTTCTGCAACTCAGCGAGAAGCGGCACGGCCCAGAACACTCCGAAGTTGCTGCGGCGCTCAACAACCTGGCTCAGTTGCTGAAGGCCACGAACCGTCTGGCGGAGGCCGAGCCGCTGATGCGCCGCGTCGTTGACATCTTCGAGAAATCCCTCGGTGCCGATCAACCGAATGTCGCGACGTGCCTCAACAACCTGGCTCTGTTGCTGAAGGCGACGAACCGTCTGGCGGAGGCCGAGCCGCTGATGCGCCGCGCGCTAGCCATCGACGAGCAGTCCTACGGAGACCAGCATCCGAAAGTCGCCATTCGCCTCAACAACCTGGCTCAGTTCCTTCAGGCCACGAACCGTCTGGCGGAGGCCGAGCCGCTAATTCGTCGCGCGCTGGCCATCGACGAGCAGTCCTACGGAGACCAGCATCCCAATGTCGCCAGAGACCTCAACAACCTGGCTCAGTTGCTTCAGGCGACGAACCGTCTGGCGGAGGCCGAGCCGCTGCTACGCCGCGCGCTGGCCATCGACGAGCAGTCCTACGGAGACCAGCATCCGAATGTCGCCAGTGACCTCAACAACCTGGCTCAGTTGCTTCAGGCGACGAACCATCTGGCGGAGGCCGAGCCGCTAATGCGCCGCGCGCTGGCCATCGACAAGCAGTCCTACGGAGACCAGCATCCGGAGGTCGCCAGAGACCTCAACAACCTGGCTCAATTGCTTCAGGCCACGAACCGTCTGGCGGAAGCCGAGCCGCTGATGCGCCGCGCGCTGGCCATCGACGAGCAGTCCTACGGAACAGAACATACCGACGTAGCCAGAGACCTTAGTAACCTGGCTGCATTGCTCCGGGCGACTAACCGCCTAGCGGAGGCGGAGCCGCTGGCACGGCGGGCATTGGAGATCTTTCAGCAGAGTTTGGGGAATCAGCATACAAACACGGTTACCGTTCGCAATAACCATGCTGCGATTGTGCTAGAGTTGGAAGGGCGATAGCGGCAAGCGGCTGGCGAATGCGTGAGCAATGAAGATTCAATCGAGTACTTTGCGACTCCGTGTTCCGCGACGCTCCGTCGTCGCCCTATTTACGACGGCGGAGCGTCGTTGAACACTTGGCGAAACCCGAAAGTTAACATCGCACCGTTGCCACAAAATTTCGGGGGAGCGGCTAGCCACAAACGATCGCAGGTTGTGATACAACCAAATCACTTATCCCAAGGAGATTTGCATCATGCGTAGTGCGTTTATTAGTCATAGCAGCCCCGACGATCGCTACGTACAGGAATTCGTCCAACTCGTCCGCAGCCTGGGCTACGACGAAGTTTTCAACGATACCCATACCATCGAGCCGGATGAGTATTTCTGGCCGCGAATCGAGCAAGGAATCTGCGACTGCGATGCATTCGTTGTCATCCTGTCGCATGCCTCGGTGACTTCGTACTGGGTAGATCGCGAAGTGCAGTTCGCTCGCGAACAGAACAAAAAGGTCATTCCGATCCGCATCGACGACTGCAGGCTGCACACCGGCTTTGATGGTCGCGATGTGATCGAACTTCGTCAAGGTCGCGGCGACAAGGTCAAGATCGCACCCTCACGGTTGTCGCGGCATGCGGCGAAGCAATTCTTTGGCCGCGAATCGGAACTCGAACTGCTCGACCGAGCCTGGGCCGATCCCGGCATGAACGTTCTGTCGATCGTCGCCAGGGGCGGCGTCGGTAAAACGTCGCTCGTCAATCGCTGGATTGCCACGCGGATGGTTGCCAATCACTGGCCCGGAGTCGAACGCTACTACGACTGGAGCTTTTACTCGCAGGGACCCGAACAATCGCGTCACGTTCTCCCCGAGCGTGCTGCCAAGTTACCTGCGAAAGACCAAAGCGATCGAGGAACTCATCCCTTGGCTGTACCTCAAAGGATTCTTGACCGGTGATTTCGGCGAAGCTTTGCATTCGCTCGTCGGCGAGCGTGCCGCTGGGCTGAGCGCAAACGTCGTTTGTCGCCTCAAGGAACAATGGTGCAGCGAGTACGACGACTGGAGCAATCGTGATCTATCGGGCAAGCAGTACGTCTACGTCTGGGCCGATGGCATTCACGCGAAGGTCCGGCTGGAAGACGATGCCAACAAAAAGCAGTGTTTATTAGTGTTGATGGGAGCAACGCCCGATGGCCAGAAGGAATTGATCGCCGTGTTGGACGGGTACCGTCGCCAACTTCTTGCGGTTCCGTTGACTTACGATGCGAAGCAGATCGTTGGCACTTTCGAGATTCAGCTCGTCTGACCCGTTGGTGAAGAATACGTCGCGAGCACGATGGGCACCGACTTGCAATAAGAGCTCTTCATCTGCAGCGGCCGGGCAAACAGCAGTTGGATTGCTTCGTAGGCGAGCAGGATGATCAGCGCGAGGCCCGCCATGCGTGCCATTCGCTTGAAGACGGAATCATTCGGTTCGATGGAGCCGTTGATGGTCAGTTGCAACGTGCCTTCGTAAAGCGAATCAAAAAACTTGCCCACCCCAAACTGGCCTTGAACGCTGTCTTTCGGCGGGGGCGAGCAATAGTGGCCGATGGTTCCGGACAGCAAACCGAGTCCTAAAATAAGCAGGATGATCCAAGCACGATGCTCAGACGCAAATCGGATACGTGGCCGATTGCGGTGCCGCGTGAACATGCCGAGCGACACCCAAATCACAAAGGCCGTTAAGACGACAATCCATCCGATCAGCCATCCCGTTTTCAAGACGTCGTCAAGCATGTTTCTCACTTTTAACAGATGGAGTCGGTTTACAGTTGTTCGCGAACGAGTTCGGCAAGTCGTTTCGCTTCGGCGAGTAGATCAGGTGTACCGTCGCTGCCGCCCTGTCGGGCGATTAGGCGGACGGCGGTCGGTGGTGCGTCGGGCAAGTCGATGCGACGAGGTGGTAACAACCCCTGTTCGCTAGTCACGGCCGATTGCGTCACGATGCCAACGCCCCATCCTTGGCGAACGTAGTCCAGTGTCGCAGCCCAGCCGCCGACTTCCATGATGATGTCCACTTTGCCGAACAAGTCATGATCACTGAAGGCTTGGTCTAAAGGGCGTCGCAGGCCCGCATCGGGTTCCGGAAGGATTAACGGGAACGGAACCAAGTCTTTGGGCTGAAGGATGCGTTTGGGCAAGCCCTCGAATCGTTGGCGGTAGGAAGTGCGAATGCTCTTGCCACAAACGAGGACAAACGGATCGTCGAACAGGGTTTCAATGCAGAGCGATCGGCCGGCGATGCGATGGATGTCGGGTTCGTTGTGTGTGACCAAAGCAAAATCATAGGTGCCATTGGCAACGCCTTGAATTCGCACGCTGCCGCGTGGCGTGGAGATTCGCACACGTGCGCTGACGAACTCTTTGCGGAACTGGTTGAGTGGTTCACGCAGGATGGAGATGACTGCCGTCTGGCCGCAGGCGATCGAAACCGAAGGCTGCAAAGCCGCACGCGTGTCACGATCAACTGTCAGCGATCGCTCCAGCCGCAATAGCTGTTGAATCGCCGGCAAGCAGCGTTCGCCTTCCGTGGTCAGTGACCATGTCTTGCCACGACGCTTTACAAGAGGCTTGGTGCCGGTACGTTCGGATTGCTGGAGCAGTTTGAGGCGTTTGGACATGCTCGGCTGATTGATTTCCAGACGTTTACCTGCGAGCGACGCATCGCCCTGGCAATTGACCAGTTCGACGAGCGTTTCCATCAATTCGAGCGTTAAGCGGTTGGGACGTGGCATCGATTCATCTTCGTTTGCGAGTTAGCCACTTTAACCAACCTGCTAACGTCGATGTTTAGTCGAGTCGCGAAAGTTCGAGGACGCTGTTTTCATCCGAAAAACTGAATTTCATCCTCATAAATTCACGAATTTCTGGGCTTGGCTCCCCTGTTGATCGGGCCAGAACAATCCCGTTGAGTTGGTGAGGGTTAAAGGCTTCGCAGTCTGAATGTCGCTCGAGAAACTTGACGAACGTGTCAGCGAAAGTTCCAAAGTAACAGTAACCTCGTTCGCCGCTGGGAAGTACTCCCTTTACCAATACGCAGAGGTAAAGGCCGGTCATGATTGTTTGATCCGTGAACAATGCGTCGAATTTAGGCCGCGTGTCCGTCATCAAAATCGTTTAGTTGGAGTTCTTGGGATTGTTCTCGCTCATGTCATCGCAGCTCGATTTCAATGGTGGCGGGACTTTGATCGGGTTCATACCGAGCCGCGACGTACGTCACAAGTCGCGCGAACAAGTCGGCGTTTCGTTTGCGATGTTCGGGCTTGCAAGAAGTGTGGGCCGAACCGATGCGAACAAAATTAATTCGATCGAATGGGAAGTCGTTTTCACCCTCGATGATTCGTGGCGAGGATTTGGCAACGGCTTCGCTGTGTCGAACACTCGAAGTAAAGGATTCACTGTTGGGTTTGAGTGGTTCAGACATTGGGTACTCCATGTTCCAGCGCGTCGTTGTCGTTTGGACGACCACGTTGAGCGATTGCCCTTAACGATAATTCCTCTGTTTCGGTTAAACAAAACGATTCATGGGACAGCTTAGGCCAATCGCCGCCATGGTACGGATTGGCGTCAAACATGCTTTTGAACTCGGCATCTTTGAGATAGTCTAACTTCGCGGCTTTAGTGGGTTCACCAGAGCGAGCAAGGTATTGCTCGTTGCGACCAAGTCGCGTCAAGTCGTTGACCGAGACATTGAATAGCTCATCCAATCCCGCGGCCATGAAGGGGTCGGTAAGGCCGAACGTTTGCTTCACACTGCAATTGTTGACCATTGTTCGCCACTCAGTTGGATACGCATGCGAAAGTTGGCTGAGATCTTGCCAGAAGCTATGAACGCGAACACCATAGCCGCGTCCCAACGTGATGGCTTGCATTAGTGGCGGGAAGTTTCCAAGTTGCGAGGCTTCGTCGACTAGAAACAGTGTTGGCATCTGGGGTATCTGACGGCGAGTCGTGATCGCGGCCATCAATGTCGCCATCCAAACACGCACCAAACGTCGATGGCTTTCGAGCTTGTTGGGCGGGATCACCAAATAGATCGTCACCGGTTCCGCGTCGGTGATACTGGCTAGCGGGAAGGTCGATTCACCAAACGTGGATTCAATTCGTTCGGAAAAGAAGGCTTTAAAGTAACTTCGTGCCGTTGCGAGCACACTAGGACGCGTCTCACGTTCTGCTTGTGATAGATACGCAGCGATCTCACCATGCGCGAGCGAATGCATCGGCTTAATCGTGTCGAGCAATACAGCGAGAGAATAGTCGGTGTCGTCGCTATAGAGCAGTTCACGAAGCGAATGAAGCACCTGGGATTTCTTTTCCCGATGTTTTGCCAAGAAGACGATCAAGCCGGTGACTAAGCCACGGCCCGAAACGTCCCAAAACGGATCTCGGGAAAGCACCGCGCCATCCGAGATGATCGTACTGAGCATCTGGGCGTCGGTTTCTAGGTCAGAACCGGGCAGAGAAAACAGGTCAAAGAAGTTCAGCGAGTCGCTTCCGGGGCCAATGACCTGGAACGGATCGAGGCGCACGACGCGTTGCCCCATTTCCCTTCGCCGCCGCGCGGTCACCGCATAGGCCTCGCCTTTCACGTCAAGACACACGATCGGCCCTGGATAGGTTAACAACTCCGGCCCGAGCATGGACCGGAATTTACCCGCACCGGTAGGGGCGATGGTCAGCAAATGCTTTTCTGCGGGCGAATAAATAATGTCGGCTGCCCTAGCCTTGACAATTTCCGAAGATACCTGGAAACCGACGGGTAGCTTTTTGCTCGCGCGTCGCCCCAACGGAATCTTGGTCGAGAAATTTGGGCGAGGATTTTGCAAGCACTCCACCGGGACAATCATGGCTCGTACTTTTGCTGGTGTCGCGTCAAGAAGATGTCGAACGCTCATTGTGCGGCCGATCAAATACAGTTTTACCGTCGCACGAGCAAAGAGAATCGCAAATTGGAATGATTCACGGGTATCATTCCGTTAGAGAATTAACGTTGGGAGTCTTATCCAGAATTGGGCAGCAACGGGTTAGTCGTCTTGGAACTTTTTTAAGGCCATTTGGGACAGCATTTATTTACGAGTTGTGTGTCCAACTTGCGATACAGGCATGCATCCCCCAATGAGCATACTTTTTGTGGCAACACCGTCGTTGACTATTTCGCTTCTGTGGATCAGATCAAGTTGCCAGTGACTTTGCGAAGGACAGATGGCTATCCACGTCGCGATGACTTGTGCGATGTACGGCGGAGCTGGTTGGTCGTAGTCTGCGGCCAGAACACTGCGATGACAACGCAATCAACGAATCGCAATCGCCCGCAGATGCGAGCGCTTACGAATCGTTGATTCTGTGTTCACGTGTTTTGCGGGGCGAAATGAATTTCAATGCCGCCCATTTGTATTGATCATCGCAATTGGCGAGTCCAAAAGCCGTTTCCGCTACGTCAGACGAGAGGATTTGAATTCCCAGCAAACTTCTGCACATAGGCTATTTAAAATTGCACGTGTTCCGGTGTCGGCCGCCGGAGCACCAAAACAGAATCGTGAAAAGTCGCTTCGGTGTAAGGCACCGACGGCATTTTTGCCGAACGTCTCCGAGCAGGCGGCTGGTCCAACCTCCTTCAGTTCGAGACACCACAAACTAACGGAGGGAGATGTGACCGCCTCCCGTTCGGTTTGACATGCCAAAGTCGTAATCTATACTTCTGACATCATGTCAGTACCACCAAGATCTTTTTGTACTGCTCAGTCAAAGGTCCGACAGCGCTCGCACCGTCACTCCCCGGAAGAGGCTCGCCGAGAAATCATGGACAGTGCTGTCCGATTTCTGTGGGAGCATAACTTTCGGGATATGACGATCGGTGAACTGATGGGCGACACAACGCTCAGTCGTCCGGCGTTTTATCAGTATTTCAAGGATTTACATGGACTCATTGAGGCTCTCTTGGAAGAAGTGGAGAGCGTGATGCATCAGACGGCCCATCCCTGGATTAGCGGAGAAGGCGAGCCGATCGGGGCGCTCCTGGAATCTCAAAGAGGAGTCGTCCAGACTTGCGTCGAACACGGTCCGATCTTCCGTGCGGTCGCGGAGGCTGCTCCACTCGACGAGCGACTTGAGAAGACATGGTCCGCGTTCCAGGAGCGCTGGGACGATCTGGTGGAGGC
>JBGSJT010000700.1:0-15716 GCA_041741715.1 Pirellulaceae bacterium
CCGATTGGAGTCTTGCTCCAGAGACCCCATCGGGTATGTGGATGGTCCTTCTGCGTATCAACACTACTTCGGGTTAAGCCATACAGACGCTAGTGGTTTGAGCAGTGGCTTGATACAGGATGTGGTAAAAGCTCCCGCGCCCACAGGTGAATGCGGAGGCATGGAAGGCAAAATTCGATTCGACTTCGTGTCAGATCATAGTCTCGGCTTTTGGGGATCAGGTTTACTGATCCAGAAAATGCATTTCGAGTGGGATGTTTACGACTGCGATGGGGCAGAAGTAAAAGTTGAAGAAGTTATTTACTATGAAGCTTGGGACGTAACACTTGGCGACGTTTTTGTGCCACGATTTAGGCCTAGAATTCCCCACAAAGAGGACACGAACGGTGTGGCAGATCAAGGCTGCGGAACATATGGCACAATGAAGATCACAGCGGAAATTGGTTTTTTCAAAGGGGCGTGGCTTACTGATGACTGGCTTCCTCCAGATGGCACATTCCCGAGAAACGGAACTTTGCCAATCGTCCAGGGGAAAGCTCCTAGACAATGGAAGCCGGGCACAAGGATTATGGCCCGACAGATGCAATCGGAGTGGAACTGCTGCGCATGCAACGGATGTGTGTTAAGTCCAACCAAAGTGACCCATGATTGGGGGACAAATACAATTTGGTTTTGACGTTTCCAGGATCAAGAGGTGCCCGCATTTTGAAGAAGCAAACATTTTCTTTGTATGGCCTACTGCTTTGGTGCTTCATTTTGGCATTGATTTTTCTTTGCCTTAAGCAGCGAAGGGAGATCGAGGATTTGCATTCTCAAATATTTGGGCTAGTTGGACAGAAATCTCTTGAATCTTCTGATGCAACTAGTCGGCTCAATTTTATTACAAGTGACGGATTCACACACGAATCAGTACGATCCGAAGCCGCATCTTTGTCGATATCGGCTCTATTTGATCAAAACGTCTCTGTCCGCCATGCTGCGAATGAGCAACTAGTTGAAATCAGCGGACTTGATATGAAATTTAGGCCTGACGATACATTGGAGAGTCGAATCGCTGCTTCGGCTAAATGGCTGAATTGGTATTCATCCGAGTTCGAGAAGCAATCAAGGTAATCGATCAAACGTCGTCCTGTCAAAAAACTCGAACGACGCAAAACAGCGGCAAAATACAGGGAAACGCGTCGCGTGGGGTCAGACGCGGGATTCGGGATTCAGCCGACGGAGCAATTCACGAAACGACTTGAGCGATGACACGAAATCATCGCAATCTTCGGCACGATGCCGCCACGTGAGTCTTCCGAGCGAACGCGAGTCGAGCGCTAGCGACTTGCGAACAAGCGCAGCGAATGAGAAGGATTCCATCCACCCACGGGAATGAGTAACGAGCGTAGCGCACGGCGGGCCGGATGCCCGCCGCATGAACAAGCCCGGTGGCATGACGCCTAATGCCATCTACTTTTAGTCGGGCGTTGCGTCCCTTTGATTTTTTTGCCCATCGACGTTGGCCTTTTCTGCGAGTTTGGATTGCAAGATGCGTGGTTTTCTTCGGGGAAATTTCGAGCTCTTTGGCGCTCGTTGGTAGGCTTCCCGTGGGTAGCTGCGCTGACCAGAGCGAATCGACAGCTTCTTCTTGCCTGCGATCTCCAATGCCTTTTGATAGGCACTCTGGGCGTCATCAGCGTTCTCCAGTTTTGCATCCAATAAGCGGTAGCGGAACGTGAGCCAAGCACTTGTGAAGCTAAGCCGACGTGGTGAGACACCTGCCAACTCTGCTGCTTGACGTCGAAATTGACTGACCAAGTTGAAAGCAATCAGACTGCCGTATATCTCTTTCATCACCGTGTCATACTTCCGGGCTCGAATCGATTCAGTATCCATCGTGACTTTGACATCCTTGATCGAGAATTCCACGTCATAGCGACTTTGGTACAGCAGGGCGACCGACTGGGCATCAACTTCCAAATCGGTGATGAGGAAGATAGGCTCACTACTGTTGGCCAATGTGATTTGGTGGATCAAGACTTCGATCCCAGATCCTCGTGGGAGGCCCGCCAATTCTGGGTTGTTGCGACGTTCCTTGTCAGTTGGGAACCACATTCGATAGTAAGTTTTCGTCGCAGGGCTGTCTTTGGTTGCCTTGGTCTCCCGATCTTTAAGCTCGACCGTATCTTGGGCACTGATATGAGCTTTGAAACGTTGCTTGGTCAAACGAAATAGAAACTGACATCCGCCACGACTCGCAGCGTATGCGTTGGCGAAAATGCCGTAATTGGAGTCCCCCAGAATGATGCTGCCCGGTGGGATACGATGGCACAACGACTTGAGCTGCTTGGATTCGCTGGTGTTGTTTTCTCCATACATGGCACCAATATCAGCCGCCGTGATGCAACCACTGTGAAGTTCAGCGACCACCGAGATGAGAGCGATCGGCCATACTCCCTGGCCGTGTTGGTTCGAGGCTGGCGGAAAATGCTTTTGCAACTCCATGGTTGGTTGAAACGAGATGGTTGTCGCGTCAAAAATGAACACTCGGCGTTGGTCGAAAGTAAACGGTGCCCTCTGGGCGATGTGATCGGCAACCAATTGGCAAAAGTTCTTGACCTTGTCCAGAGAAATCTCGCCTCTTGCTCGGCTGTAGGCGGACGTGTTTTCGGAGAGTCTTCCTTCACGTACACGTTTGTTGTTTTGGGGAAGCAGATCTTTGTGATGCTTCAACAGTTCTTGGACGACTTGTTCAAGGGAGTATCCTTTTCCGAGTCTCTGTAACACGAGCATGAAGATCACAGGCGCGTTCGTGAATACTTTGTGCGCCACGGGTGTCGAATCTTCATCTTCTTTGAAGAGCTGGTGAGCTTGCTCGGATCCAAGCGTTTGGGCCAGTATCATTCTGGCTTTCGAGAATTGGTCTTGTTGAGTAGATTTCTGATCTTTGCGATCCAACATGGGTGGCTCCGACGGATTGGCAGTCTGCGAAAAGCCGGTTGCCATGCGCAAAAAATGTGCCAAATGAAGCCGTCAAAGCGACGAAAATTTAGTTTTCGTAAAAGTAGATGGCATTAGGCATCGTGCCACCGGGCTTGTTCATGCGGCGGGCATCCGGCCCGCCGTGCGCTACGCTCGTTATTCATGCCCGAGGGTGGATGGAATCCTTCTCACTCGCTGCGCTCGTTCGCCATTCGCTAACGCTCGGGCTCGCGTTCGCTCGGAAGATTCAAATGGCGGCATCGTGCCGAAGGTTGCGATGGCATCCCGCCATCGCCCGTCGCTTCGCTCCGGTGCATCGGGTGGATTACTCAGAAAAGAGGTTTGACCCATTTGATTTCTCCATGGGGTGGTTTCTCCGAAACTACCCCCGTCCCGTTTGATCGCACGCGTCCCGTTTGATCGCACGCGATTTCTTCAATTGCACCAACTTTCCAAGTCCGAAAATGGCCAGCGACATAATGAGCGTTGCGACTATTAAAGGTATTGAAATCTCAAGAAGCGGCATAACGAAAAATCCAAGCAGACTCAGCACGACGACCAAGCAACACATGTGCGATAAACCAATAGCCATCGTCCAATTTGCAAAATGCTCGTCACGCGATCGAATCGCCGTAAAGAGCAAGCCACCCACGAAGGCACCCGCCAACGATGATAAGCCAACCCAAAAGACAACAGCTGCGTACGCAGCTCGCTGGCCAGCCGACGGGCCAATGCCCGAAATGTACTGAAAGAGCAAAGTCGAAACGATGAGCGAAAGCAAACATGTCGCGATGCCAATCGACAGATTCCGAACCAACTTGAACATAATTCAAATCCTCGCCTAACGCTCACAGACGATGGATGTATCGCAACTTTTCTCGCTGTACTCGAAATCCATGGTCGCACCGAACGTATAGGCGGTTCCACCAGAGAACTCTTGATCTCCAGGGTATCTATCGCCAATATCTTTGGCGTCTTTGAACGCGTCCGAAAGAATGAGCTTGCCCGAGCAGATTGTCTTCACACACATTTTCCGTTTGATCCGGCGGCATTCTTCTTCGCAAGAAGTTTCGCCGTTTAGAACTGTGTCATCGCAAGTTGTCATCGTGACACACTTACCCTCCGCTCGAAGCGTCGTATTTCCAATAGGGAATACGAGACTCGCAACCTGCCAATTCCCAGGTGCATAATCAACAGCCAGGCTCAACGCGAAACCGCTAATTATCGTTTCACCACAATAGCCACCGCCGCCGAAATCCTTGTTTCCGAGGCTGCTCTTAAAGCTGCTTTCCGCGCCGCTGGTAACGCCGGAACCCGACCACGCATCATAGAGTGTGTCCGTATCGGCTAGGTCTAGGTGCTCACCGCCTCCGTCATAGTAGTGGTCCCACCACTCATCGTTGAACGGAATGGTCCACTGCATGCCTGTTGGATCGACGCCATTCGGAACAAAATAAGCACGGTAAAGACTTGCCCCATCCACGTACCCGATCGGATCTCTGGAGCAAGACTCCAATCGGTCACGCATTTCGTAGCTGACACGCTGTAACGTGGTACATGAACATGGTTTGCGACGGCAGGTTCGCCGATCATGCACATACAAATTTCGGCGCGCGCCGGGGAGCCCGTTCTCTGAGGGTGCTCGTTTTTTTGCGCAGAGGTTTATGTTATTGAGTCCTGACACCTTTGTTCTGTCCACCTTTGTTCTGTCCTCCTGACCCTTTTGATCGCTCCGGAGAAGCCTCTCCCTTGGCCGCAAGTCGCATCTTCACGCGAAAAGATACGTTACACGGAATGCGAAAAACTTTTCGGTCTTGACAAAGTATTCCACCGATCGCTTCAACAAATCCGGCTTCCGAAATTAGAGTAATGCACTTGCAGTCTCCCGGTTCAAACGAAGACGAGACACAATCGCAAAGCGAATCATTACTCGACAAACCGAGGCACAAAACCCCGTTTTCCAAGACAACCTTGAAGTCCGGTGACCCAATCAACCCTCGTTGTGTATCACCACGAATAATATGCGGAAGATCTGACGTTGCACGAAGTTGCCCAATCCAAAAACTTCGTCCTTCAACATGGTTTCGAATAAGCAATGTTGGCGAATCCATATTCTCCATGACACCATGTTTCTGAACAAGATTATTTGTAAAATTTGTTGAGATCGCGGTCTCAGAAGTTATCACAATGGAAGTCGATCCAGTTGAGTCAAAGAAAAAAGCAATGGAATACTCGGTGCCTTCCGCCGTTTCGCCTGACGCTAATGCGTTGAATGTCAACATTGCGAATAAAACGCTAGTTCGGAAGGAATGACTCATCAACTCACTCATTGACATGCTCCGATCTCAATGTCCGTATCAATTTTCAATTTAACACTGAACGTAATATCACAGTTGATCTGTGGCCCTACTGGAACACCCTTGATTTCGACATCGGCTTTGATTGTTCTTGTGAAAGGACCAATCCATGGTGTCGAAAAACTAAATTGATTCTTCCAGACCGTTTTGCATGAAAGATTGCACGGACAGGGAGATGGACCGACTGTCTTCGTGACCGACGTTGGTTTGCCCAAAGCAGAAGCAACCAGATCAACTAACCATGCTGCGCCAGCAGCGTTTGCGGGTAAAGATGTGCAGCCGAACCATTGATTTGCTTTTTCCTTGTGGATTGTAAGATCGTCTAATCCCACCGTCACGGTGTTTTTCTGTAAACAGGGAATCATCCCAGAAGGATCACTACGCGAAAGCGGATTTGCCTCAACGTAATCGTACAAACCATCTTTGCTTCCGTAGTACCCAATCGGATCTCTGGAGCAGAACCTACCAGACGCAGAGTCGTACATCCGTGCACGGTAGTGATACAAGCCGAGTACCTCGTCGTACTCGCGACCCGTGTAGGTGTAGCGATTATTTTCCGCACTCGTCGTAAGTGTCGTGCCGCCGGCATCGGTGATCGTAGGTGTACCATAGGCATCGTAGGCGTAGCGTTCGACGACAGTTCCGCTGGCGTTGGTCAAAGCGGTGATGCTGTACTGTTGGCCGCGGTGGTAATAACGCAGTCCACCGGTACCGCCCCGCAACACCGGTTCGTCGATGTAGCTGGCGTAGACGTAGGTGTACGTTGGGCTCGAAGCCGCAGTACCCGATGTGTAGTCCGCCACCGTTTGCTGGCCATTCTGGACGTACACACTGGCAGTCGTGCCGTCGTCGCGGCCGACCCGGCGAAGCAGCGCGTCCCACTGGTACGTCACGTCATCGGTCGCATCATTGTCGATGTCCGCGCCAATCAATTTGTTCTCAAAGTCCCACTTCATCGCCAGGGGATCGGTGCCAGGTCGCAGGACCGCCGGGATCGAAGTCGTGTTGCCCTTGGTGTCGTGTGTGACCGCTTGGCTGGCCACCGTCAACATCTCGTGCGTCGGGCCGTGGGCGCGAGCCTGCGTGCTGGCGTTCTGGGTAAAGCTGTTCCAGTCACCCACCAGGGACAGGTTCCATGCCTGATCCAGGTTGTTATCCGATCGCTCCCAGTTCACCAGACGATCCTCGTCGTCGTAGCCGCTCGTGCCGACTGCAAACCCGTAACCCGATAGCGTGCCGCTGATCGCTTCACTGGTCTTGTTCTTGTTGGCGTCCCAGCCGTAGGTGTAATTCCCCACCGCAGCGCCGCTATGGGTGATCGACGCGAGCGTGTTATCGGTATTGTAGGTGCGTGCTTCGCTCACACCATTATTGTAAGCCGATCCCGTCATCCGCCCACCATCGTCGTAGGTGCGCGTATCCACCGTCGTGCTGGCATAGCTGAGCGTGGCCAGTTGGCCACGGTCGGTGTACGTTCTTCCCACCGCCGTTCCATCTGGATACGTGTAACCCGAGACTTGACCCGCCAGATCGTAATCCGTCGTCGTCGTGTAGGTCTGGCCACCGAATGTCAGCGCCTCAGTCGCCTTGCGACCCGCATCGTCGTAAGTGTAGGTCACCGTATTGCTGTAGCGACCGCTGACGGCGCTCAGCATCCGCGAGTCGTCGTCATAGGTGAACGTATCGGTGTGACCCTGCCCTGTGAGCGGTCCCGAAGCGTTGGCCGCGTAAACCTTGTTGAGCAGCCGTCCGGCCAGATCGTACGCGTAGGTGCAGGTGTCACCCTGCTGATCGGCGCGCACCTTCGTCCGTCCGGTCGCATCGGGCGTGAAGCTGACGATGCCGTAACCCGCCTGCCCCGGCGTGCTGCTGGGCACATGATCGGGATACGTTTCCGTCAGCTTGGTACCCGCATCATCGTAGGTGTAGCTGGTGACTTGATCCTCGGCATCGGTCAGGCTGAGCAGATTGCCGGTCGCCGAGTAGGCGAATTCCGTCTCGCCACCCAGCCGATCGGTTTGCTTGACCTGACGGCCGCGCGCATCGAACGTGTATGTCGTCGTCTCGCTCTTGGCATCGGTGCTGGCGATCTTGTTGCCCGCTGCGTCGTAGCTGCTGCTGACAACGGCACTGGATGTATCGGTGCAGCTTAGATCGCGGCCGAGGGCGTCGTAGGTGCAGTCCTGTCCCACGCCATTGGGATCACGCACTTTGAGCTGATTACCGGCCGCGTCATATTCGTAGCTCGTGATCTTGCCGAGCGCGTCGAGGCTTTGGATCGTGCGTCCGGCCCCATCACTGTACTGCTGACTCACCTTGCCCAGGGCATTAACGCTTTTCGAGACCAGCACCGTACCGAAGCCGCTGATCGTCGTCGTCTCATCATGAACGCTACAGTTCCACGAGAGCAGCGAACTGTCACTGGGCTTGAGCATCCCGCTCATCACGCCGCGTCCGGCGCCGTCACTGATCGCGTAGCGAACCTCGCCTTCGGGACTGATCGTCACACGCGCCGAACCTGTGGCATTGGCATCGAACGTGACCCCCGCTCCGCCGTTCGCCTCCGTCGCTGCCAGCTTCGTGATCGCTGCGGACAACGACACCGCAGTGCTACCGATCAAAGGCGTCACACCGCCGCTGCTGTCCAACCCCACCCCATCGGTCAAGTCATCGTCATACAAGAACTGCTCCGTCAGTCCATCGGCAGCCGCCACGCTGCCCAAGCCGGCGATTGGTGGATCAGTCGCATCGACCAAGCCTCGCGCTACCAGCCACGTCGTTCGGGCAACCGGTCGACCGCGTCCGTCGTACTTCGTCGTCACTTCACGAAGCGTCTTCGCGTCCACGGGGTTGTCCAATGACGACGTGTGAGACGAATAGTCTTCGACCGAGACCTGATGGATGGCGCGTCCGACGGAATCCTTGCGAACGATTGATCCATGGCCGAGCGGGTTCTCACTGGCGATCACCTGACCACAGCAGTCCTCGTAATGCGCCGTCCAGACCTTGCCGGCAAAGTCCGTCTTCTCGGTCTGACGCCCCAGCAGGTCATAGGCAAACGACTCCGTCGCCGCCTCGCTCGCGTCGGGCGCTTCGCTATGGGTGGCGACGAGATTACGACCGTTATAGGTCCACGTCTCTTTGGATTTCTGGTGACCGGCCGTGTCACCGGAATCAAAGTAACGAGGGGAGCGAACCTCGATCACGTTGGAAGCTAAGTCGTAAATCGTCTCGGTACGCGCCTCGACCGACGTACCGACCGCAGAAACCATAGCCGTCTGACGACCGCGGCTGTCGTACTCCAACCCCGTCTTCACAAGGCGGGCATCGTACCGCTCGATCGCATTGCCCACGGCGTCGTAGACCGTGTCTTGAATAGTGAAGAGCGTATTGACCCCTGTCGGTCGTTCAAGCCCAAGCAGGTCGACCGACGAGCTGACGAGAGCCACACTGGGCGCAGGCGGCGGTGGACCGGCCTGCTCGAGATCATAGAACGGCCCCCAATCGGGATTTTGGACTGGAGGTGGTGGCGCATTGGGGTCTCCGTACTCGCCCGAGTACTGAACCGAAGTGGGTGTGAACGTGTACGTTGGAGGGTAATCGCCTTCACCGGGTACGGTGTAGATGTAGTTTCCATTGGTCTGCAGCCGGTAAATCTTTCCTTCGTCGTCTATATAGTTTCCCAGCGTGTCAAAAAATCCTGGTTTCCACTCATTCTGACGCGCGGCGAGCGCAAGCGATTCGGGCACAGTTTCCGATACCGTTCGGATCAGCCGTGCGTTGCTGGCATCGTAGGCGTAGAGCGTTTCTCGCCCATACGGATCTTCGCTGCCAACGAGCTGGTTGTTTTGGAATGTCGAGCGTGTGACCAGTTCATTCCCGGCATTACTAGCCACAGTCGTTCGCACTCGGCGTCCTCGATAATCGTAGGTGTAGCGGGTTTCGGCTTGGCCATCACCGCTAATGCGATCTACTGAAGTTGTTCCGTCGAGGTACTCGTAGTCAATCTGCTGCGCATCGCTGGGTGTAGGCGTTTCGCTTTCGCCGGACATCATCGCAGCAGCAGACACTTCGGAGATCAAGCGATCTGCGGCGTCGTACTGGTAGGTTGTTACTACACCCACTCGGTCAATCTTTTTTTCAATTAGACCTGTTTGAGAGCCCGTTGTGAAATAGATAACCCGTTCCGTGCTGCCATCGTCGTAGATTGTGCTGATCAAACGGTTGTTGTCGTCATAAACGTATTGAACCTCATGTCCATCGGGATCGGTGATCGTTTCCAACCGCCCAAGCGAATCGTACGTACGATTCATCTCCGGCCGCGGCTGACCACTTGCGCTGGCTGCAAAAACCGTCTTGATTAAACGATTGCTCGCGTCGTACTGCAGGTCCGTCTCGTTGCCCATCGGGTCGATCACTTTGGCGAGACGTCCGGCGCCGTTGCCAGTACTGTGATACTGCCACTGAGTGACTGCGTACTCGCTGGTTTGAACATCGTCTTGGGCGCAGCGGTCGTAATCCGTGTTTCCGTACTGATCGATGATTCCCACGTTTTGTGAAGAGTCTGTCAGCCCAACTGCTTCGCTCAGAACGCGGCCGATGCTGTCGTAAGTTCGACGCGTGATGTGTCCTTTCCGATCGCGATGACGCAAGAACCAGTTCGTACCACTAACGTAACACCATGTTTCGAAAGTGTTGTCGGCATAGTCAGTGCGAATGCGATTGTTAAGCCCGTCATACGTATGAACGCGTTTAACTCCGTGTAAATCAATCTCCACGGGGGGCCGTCCAGATGCCACTGCAGCCAAGTCGCCTTGATAGCGGGCAAACTGTGGCTCGAGTACGCCAACGGCACTTGGCGCGTCATAGCTCGAGCCGCTGGCTTCTCCGTTCCAGTCAAATCGCCAGCCGTCGAGAAGGTATCGTTCTGGTGCCAAGTAAGTGCCACCAGACGATTGAACATAATTTACTTCTGCCCGCACGCGACCACCGCCCTCATACACCATCCAACGCCCTTCTCCATTTTCTGCTATGGTTTCGGCGAAGGTCATGTACGTGACTTCATTCTCGCCGTTGAGGACCACTCGCGCGGTCCCAACTGCCGTTGGAATAACGTTGCCGCCGACGGTAGCAGCTGAGCCGCCCAGGATGACCGTTTTATGGCGGTGAGTGGGCTTTGCCCCAAAGTCATGAACTTCATATTTGACGCCTCCGTTTGCTGCTACGGAGTAGTTGAACGTACTGATGGAGCCATCCGAATATTCGATCTCATTGAGGAACTTATCTTTGTAACGATAGAGAACTTCGTTGCTGCCAGGGCCGGTAACTTTCGTGATCAACCAATGGCCAGATACCTGCTGCGTTGAATACTCAAACGCGAGTTGGTTTCCCAGGTGATCGGTGACATTCTGGATTTGCCACTGGCGGGAGGGTGACTGCTGAATTTCCGTGGTCGTCCAGGTCCGATAGGCTACCGTGTAACCGGAACCTTCGACGTTCTGAGCTTGGACAATCCGACCATCGGTAGGGTGGTCAGTAGCGGAATCCCATTGCGAATTGGCCTCACCAAGAAAGAGTTCGAACAAGAACCAGCTGCCATCCCAGTTGGTAACCTTCGCGAACTTTGCTCCAGGGAAGTTGAGCGTTACCTCATATTCGAATTCGTCAGTTGTCGGGCCTACCGGCTGCATTTGGTCGTCAAATATCTGAAGATTCTTGGCTCGCTGACGTTCTTGGGGAACCAACGTGTTTTCCGTTCCATAGGTGAAATTGAGAACGGTCTGAGAATCCGGAACCGCAATTGACGCCCATGACTTACCGACCAAATCGTAGGAAGCGTCGTAGAAGTCCGCGTAGTCGTCGTTCCATTCGTGAAGTTGACCCTGCTGCTGGAAGTCATTCTCCAAACGCAGTCGCATATCGAAAGTGTTGACTACACCTGGACCGAATCCACCGACAATGAAAAAATCCCTACTTCGATGATAGCGGGTCAATTCCATCGGTGAATTAATCACTCTCCGAATGTCCGTTCCCATGTGGTTGTAGTTGTAGAACGTATTGTCGACGTACGAACCAGAGTCACTTTGCATCTCTTTGCAGCAGGTCGGGCAAGTTCCAAGCGCCGCGCCACCGGAATCTCCACCGTCACCGGCTCCACCGCCGCTCGAACTGCCGCCGGAAGGATTCCCGCTAGAGGGCGGAAGCCAGATTAGAGGAAAGCCTGGAGCTCGACACTTGCCACAACCGCCGCCTGGAGCACCGTCACCGCCGGGACCGCTTCCAGTGCCGTCTGCATCTCCGCCACCATCCGAACACGGACAGCCGGCCCGTCCAAGGCAGTGGAGATATGCGGTCGACGCTTCTTCAGTGGCATTCGCCGCTGAAATCGTCGGATTAACTGAATCTGCCCAGCAGTACGTTGGCAGGCCAAATGCAATCCATAGTGCCGCCGTCAAAATGCATAACGTCCGTCGCGCCACCATAATAATATCCAAGTAGAACGTTTTTGAGGACAAAGCGTTGGCCATGTTAATAGTCATAGAAAGACGAACCAATTACTAAGGAGTTTTCTTAGACGGAGGGGTTACGTAAACGTCAAACTTGACTTGCTCAGCGGCAACAGGGGATGCGGCGAGTAGATTGATCTCACCTACCTTCCCGCTCGAGCTGTTGAAATTTGCTTCGGCGAAACCCTGCTCATCAGCCGCAACGGTGATGGACGCTAATCCGTTATCGAAAGTGCCAATGTCAAAGGATGTGAACGTCACCGGCATCAGCGGCTCCGCCTTGACTTTCAGCCTGATTGCTTCACCGAACTTCATTACCTGCTTCGGTGAACTGATCCTTTCAAGTACTGGAACGTCGGGGCCAGGCTGGGCAGTCTGCCAAACACGACCTGGGACATGCTGGGCTAAGTAGGTTTTGGGGTCAGCCAAATATTTACGACGGTTGAATTCTTCCGGGACGATCATTGGACTAAGTCGTTCCGGGTTGCTTCGTTGTTCGATCGCTTCAAAAATACCAGCAACGGCAGGATTTGCATCGCGAGCCGTCTGCGGGACATTGCCGTAAATCAACTTCGCATCAGTGTTCACCATGTAACCCGAGTCTGGACTTGCCTCGTCCTGCCAGCGATTGGCCAAATCAGAGGCCGGACGACTGACTCCGCCGATAGACACAATCCGTTGATCCAACGCAGCGACGTCGGAGCTGAGACCCCCGCTCGGAATCTCGACGTCGGCGCGATAAAGGTAAATCGCTGTCGCCACGATCGGAACAAGTACGATGATCGCGACGATCAAAGGCTTTCCAGAAATGCGTTGGGTTTCATTCATGCATCTAAATCAAAAATAAGAGAAGAGCTCAGATTAATTGAGAACCAAGGCTCGGATTCGAGTTCTCGCTTGGAATGTCATTGAACGATGGGCTTGACCCAGTCCGAAGTTAACTCGACCAGTTCGATTGAGTCGGGTTTCGATTGATTCATTTTGCTGCTACATCGCTCTGCTGAGGGTTAGCCCATTTCTTAAGCGCGCTGTCAGTTTGGGATCGGTCGAAGCGCCGACGAAGCAACCCGATTGTCTGGATTTCTTGCATCCAGATTCCTTCCGTCCGGATTCTTCATTAACAGCGGCAGACCAAGGCGATCGCGTACTCGGTTCGCTTCTTCAAGGCTGATGTTAAATACGAACATCGACTTGCCGACACCGGCTATCGGTTGAAACTCGTTAAAATAACGGTATGAATTCTGACCGAAAAAACGAAACTTAAATGAGCCATTGCCGTCCGGAAGAGGCATGGAATGGCCTGCAATAAAATTCCGACTCACGACATGCCAACCAGGCGTCGGGCCGGTCCAAAGCATGCCTGGAACTGATGCTGACCAACCAATGATGGGCGGCGGTAAGGTGAACGTGATTCCAACGTCTGCTGGATCGAAGGATCCAAAATAGGCGAGATGAAGGTTTTCTTTCGCTTCAGGATTTTTCTCAAGCCAGTCGCGTAAGTAGACAAGATCTTGTCCCCAGTCGACATTGCTGTCGCAAAGGATATTGTGCCCGTTGCCTGCGCCGCCCGCTGCCTCGTTGAAGTAACTAAGGTGATGAGGCGAGTTCGCCAATGATGAGCCAACGAGCCACAACCCCAACAGTGCCGAAGCAACGAAAACAAGACGCCGCTTCTCCAGCCCCATTAAGTCTGACTGTGTTAGCAAACGGCCTAACTGCGAAGCCCATATAAACAGTACCGGCAGGACGGGAAGACAGTACCGAACGTATCGGTTTAAACCGGTGGCACCGCTGACCACCACGAAAAATATAATCGTGGGTAACCACAAACAGACAACACCCAGCAACAAGCCACGCTGTGGACGCCAGAAGCACGCAGACAACGACCCGATGCCAATGAGCAGCCATGTTGCGAGAGGCACCTTTACCGCCAAACCGACGATGTAGTAATACCACCAGCCACCCTGCTTCCACTCGCCCAACAAGTAGCTCTGCCAATTAGCATCGTACAGGCCTCGCTCGAAATCGCGTGTCTGAACGTCAACCCCCTGCAGATAGTTTTCGGGCAGAGGAACCGGAAGGCTACCGAGCCAACTGCCGACGAATCGATTTCCTCGGATAGGCTCAATGCTCTTGGGGACACAATCGTCGCAGTCAAGCTGTTTGTCTTGAAGTATTTCGTTTCCTGAAAAGGAAGAACTGACGAAATTAAACTTCTCAAGCTTTTGGAACGTGCCCTGAAATCCATAGAAACCATTGGTCAGGAACCAAGCCAAGCCCACCGCCGTGACAATTTGGGAACACGAACGTTTCCAGCCGCCACCCGTCTATCGATCTTTCATCACAAACACATTTTTATGTCTCGAAATGAACAAAGTCATCGCCCAGATCGCCATGAACAAGCCTGGGAGTAGAAGCCAAACGCTTTTGGTCAGCATTGCCAGGGCCATCGACGACCCCAGCGTGATCGCCCATGACCATCCGCCTTCGAGTTGCCAACGCCAAAACACGTAGCTGCAACCGATCAACGCGACAGCGGATGGTAAATCGGGCGTAATGACGCTGCCGTATCCCAACACGTTTGGAGAGAACGTCCAGATCGAAAGTGCGATCAATCCAGAAACGTCACCAAATAGGTCTCGCGCCCACAGGAAGCAGAGCCATCCGCCCAGCAGTGCAATCGGAATCACGGCTAGTCGTGCGACGAAGAAGTCGTTGAACGTTTCTTGTCCACGCAGCTCAATCATCCGCCGGCCGAGATAAACCTCGCTTCTCAATGACGGATCGCTGCGGTAGTAATCCCAGTCCATTTCGGGACTGCGGAAGAAATGGACGGGCGCCGCAGCAATGGTTCGGACGAGCGGAGGATTGACGCTGTAAAGCTCAAATCGCCCCAGCTCCCAGTGTGAAATGCCGGCAGCCAGATGCCCCACTTCATCCCACGTCGGACTATGCACTTTCGCTGAGTGTATAAGCAGAACCGACTGAACGATCAGCATCCCAATCACGATCGTACCGACAGCTCGACGAGACACGGATCACCTCGATAAATGGATAAGGCTCGTTAGATCGGAAGACCCCGCTGACGAGTGAAAGAGTTATTGCCGCCCCACCATCCCGTGTCAAGGAAAATCTTTTTTGTTTTGGCGACAAGCGGTGGCTCAGCCTGATCAGGCATGAAGCTAAAACTCGAGCTGCTTAGGTTTTCTGTCGGAAATTCTCTCATAGAGCGTGAATGCTTTCGTGCGTCAACCGCTATCACCGAACCCGAACTCGCATGCTGAGGGCTTCCATGCCCTGTTTCGAAACGGAACTCGTCAGGCAAACGCTGTTCTTATCGCAAGTCTCGTTCGACCTCCAGAATTGCAGGTCGTCTAACGCTAGCGTTGAGAGCGCAGCGCGAGGACATAACCAGCGTTCGATCGCTGGGAAAGTATTCGCATCACCCTGCGTGCGACGTTAAAATCGGTCCCGATGCGCTCGGCGAGAACAGTGTTTGCGATCGTTTGAAAGATGAATGTACGCCGCCTTCTATAACTCTTGAGCCCTTGAATGAGCGGACTTCCGACAGATAGCGACTTCGCAAAGGTGGCTCGAGACGAAACGGACATCAGCCCGCCGACGCCACTCGCTGAAACGCAGAAGGGCGATAAATGGAAACCTTTGCAAACCTTTGTTGCCAAGTTTTGCATCGAATATTGCCGCAGGCATCAGGTCATCGTTGCGACCAATGAACGTCAAGAGTCCCGAATGTTGCATTATGGCGATCAAGCAATGACGATTGTCGATAACGTCGGTCGAATGCTCCGACAGCCGTTGATCCTCCAACGAATCGACGCTGAGATGCTGAAGCGACTCATCAACGAAGCTTACGAAACAAAAGCGAGTG
>JBGSJT010000701.1:0-18723 GCA_041741715.1 Pirellulaceae bacterium
GCGCCGCGCGTCGGCGGAGCCGCCTTGGCCGTCGCCGTTGGAATCCCAGCGGATTTCAAAAACGGCACGGCGCTGCAGACCCCAGTACCTGGATTCGAACCGAATGTCATAAACGTACATGGCATTGACGTTGTCAGCCTCCACCGCAATGGACACGGTGGCCCAGTCACTCGCTAGGCTGCCATCGGATGCACGATAGCTGAACGTATCGGTCCCCGAGAACCCAGCCGGTGGCGTGTAGGTAAACGAGCCATTGCTGTTGAGCACGACTTGACCGCCCTGAGCCGAATTGCCGCTCCAGGTTATGGCTGTCAGCGTGTCGCCATCGACATCGCTATCGTTGCTCAGCACTCCCTGGGCTGCGATCGACAGCACCGCATCTTGGTCGACTGTATAGCTGTCCGCCGCGGCGACCGGAGCATCATTGACCGGGGTGACCGAGATGGTCACGGTGGCCAGGTTGGAATCGCTGGTACCGTCGTTGGCGCGATAAGAAAAACTATCACTTCCGAAGAAGTTGTTATGCGGCGAGTAGCTAAACGAGCCATTGGCATTGAGCGTTAGCGCTCCATGGCTAGTGGTCGTCACCAGCACTGCCGTCAGCAGATCATTTTCGGGGTCGGTGTCATTAGCAAGTACACCACTAGCCGGCACGATGAGCGGATTATCTTCCGCGGTATTGTAGCTATCCGAATTGGCTGTGGGAGGTTGACTGGGATCGTCATCCAGGATCGTACCCATTCCTTGGGAGTTCACGATCTCGCCGCCGCTTGCGTTGGAAAGATTGACGAAAAAGGCTTCGGTGCCTTCGTGAACGTTATCATCAATCGTCGCGACGATGATCGTCCGGCTGGTGACACCCGGTTCGAACACCAGTGTCCCGCTGGTGGCCACATAGTCGCTACCAGCAGTGGCGGTGTTGTTGACGGTAGTGTAGTCTACCGAGACCGGTACGCCGCTCGGCGATGAGAGGTTAACCGTAAAGCCCGCTTGCGACTCTACGCCGTAGCGCAAAATGCTACGGTTTTGAGTGCCGACAACATAAAGGTTGTCGTCGGGACCGAAGGCAAGCCCGGCCGGCCCGTCCAAGCCACCGCTTGCGGGGCTAGCAGCGGTTTGGACGTACTGGCCAGTGGCACCGTCAAATACCAAGACTTCATCGGACAAGCCACTGCTGGCCCACAGATCACTCGTTCCGTCGCCATTCACATCGGGACCGAAGGTAAGACCACCGCTGACAACGACTGTCAGCCCAGCGGTACCGGCTGGTACGAACGCGTCGACGAATGCACCTGTGGCCGCATCGTAGCGAAGGATGCTGGCAGTTTGATACGGGCCACTCGAAGCGTAAAGATAGCCATCATGGAATGTCAGGGCTTGTGGAGCGTTAAGGCCGCCCGAACCCGCGGTTACGAAAGTCCGGACAAAAGAGCCGCTGGCACCGTCGTATTGCATGATCTCGTGCGATTCTCCGCTGGCGACATAAAGGTCGCCCTCGGGCCCGAAAGCAAGACCCCGCGGCGTGTCCAATCCTCCCGCACGAGATGCAACGAACACGTCGATGAACTCGCCCGTCGTCCCGTCGAATCGAATAACACTACTTTGGACGTTATCCGTGACGTAAAGATTTCCGTCGGGGCCGAATGCAATGTCTCTTGTACCAGCCAGCTCCTGGGCAGCGGCGAATACTCCAAGCGGCGCCCCTGTCGCACCATCGAAGCGAACTACTTCCCGATACCCTCTCGCGACGTAAAGATTTCCATCGGGCCCAAATATCATGCCCCGTGCACTAGCCAGCAATGGCGGCGTTGATGCCCTGGCGAATTCACCCAGGAACGTTATGCCTTGCCCCCCCTCCAGCGCAGTCGCTCCCGCAACAGAAACTGTCAAGTCATCGTTGAGGATCATCCCGCTCGCCAGGCTGTCACCCATGAACGCTCCCATCGCCTCTGAAATTCTGACGAAGAATAGTTCATGCGATTCCTCAACATCATCACCGTTGACGATAATGCTGATGGTTTTCACTTCCTCGCCGGGAGCGAACTCAAGCTGGCCAGAATTGGAGATGTAGTCATTGCCGATGATTGTCGCGGAGCCGTCTAAAGTAGTCCAACTCACCGAGGAAGCGTTACTTAAGTCGCCGGCACGGGTGACAGTAAACAGCATGTTACTAGATCCGCTATCGCCCTCGACCAACTGCGTGTCGCTGATGGAAATCGACGTACTCGTGTCAGCACGACTGGAAAACGTCCAATTCAGAATTTCTTGACTCTGTCCTGTTCCGGAGTCACCTGTAAAACCGAGCCATGCCCGGCCGGCGTTCAGATTGAGCAGTTCCGCAAAGTCGACATTTGCTGACAAAGTAGGCGCCGACTCGTGATCGAGATATACCGACAGCAGCCCCGGAACGTAGGAGACTCGGACGTGATGGCTCTGGCCGTCGTTGATATTGAAGGTCGGAGATGCAATTGCGAGAGTGGAATTGAGGTCGTTCGAATTCGCGTCAACGCCATTGCTGTGAATCGCGATGTGGTTGTCGTCGGGATCATCAGCGCTTTGAGCGGTGTCGAACTCGATGGCAAGGCTATTCGGGACGCCTGTATAGCCGATGCCACCAGCGAAACCGCCAAATGCACCGGCACTATCGTTCTGGATGACGAAGGCGAATCCATTGGCGCCGTCAGCATCGACACGGAATTCAAACTCGGTTTCGAATGAGACAGCGACAACTTGCGGGACTTCGTGCCAGGCGGCTCCCCTATAGCGCAACTCTTGTGGTGTTAGCAGCAGCGAATTGCTCACGCCATAGGGTGCGCTCGCGTCGGCGACGAAATTCAAGGTCGTCGTGTCGGAAAAGTCCGGATAGGAGATTGTAACCAGCGCGTCGTTGTCAACGACGGTCCCCACCGCTTGACTTTGTAGTAAGGTCGCACCTACGGGATTGGAGAGATTGACAAAAAAAGTTTCGGTGCCTTCCAAGTGAGCATCATCAATCGTCGGAACGATGATCGTCCGACTGGTGACGCCTGGTTCGAAGATCAGTGTTCCGCTCGTGGCAACAAAGTCGCTGCCGGTGATTGCAGAATTACTGGACGTGTCATAGGCGAGAGATATGGGAGCCACACTGGCCGATGAGAGGTTCACAGTAAAAGCAGCCATTGAAGCAGGCACAATCCGGTCCACCAATGGCCCGGCACCGTTTCCGCTGACATAAAGCATGTCGTTGTCATCAATAAGCATTGACCAGCCATCACGCCCCAGAGCGAATGCATCGAGGCTCTCCCCGTTACCGCTATCAAGTCGGTGAATCACCGACATGCCGGTTTCTTGACGCAGGCTTGCATACATTGACCCATTGCCTGCGACTTCCAACCACGTTAGGTTGCCATAACTGCTGGGAAGCGCGATGGTATCGATTAAGCTTCCGTCGATGGCATTGTAGCGGTAGATCTCCGCTGTTTGGTTATTGACAACGTATACATCGCGTTTTCCGTCATCCGTCAAATCCGCGCCAAATACAACTTGTCGCAATGCACCTTCGCTGCCCGCAGCATTTTCAATGAAATTGCCTAGCGACGCGCCGTTCCCATTAAACCGTTGTACTGCGTTCGTCTCACGATTACCAACATAAAGATTCCCATCATCGCCAAAGTCGATGCTAATTGCGCGCTGTAAACCTGTAGCGAACACATCAATGAAGTTGCCAGTTTGACCATCGAAGCGAAGGACTTGATTGTTATCCGGATTGGCATCGGTTCCTCGACTCGTAACATAAAGATTTCCATCGGGTCCAAACGTTAAGTCGAGCGGATCGTCGATCGGATTGTCGACACCACTGACGCTCGGTTTGAGGAACGAGTCGATGAGCGTTCCGGACAACGCGTCGAATCGCAGCACTTCGTCAGTCCCGGAACTAACTACGTAAAGATCTTCCGCCCCATCTCCGTTGCCGTCCGGACCGAATGCGAGACCACGAAATGTTTGCGGCAACCCCTGATCGGGGATGAAGTGATCAAGGAACTTCATACCACTGTTGCCTTCCGAGGCCGTTGCATCGCTGATCGAAATCTCCGGTGGGCCAGCGAGTGTCCCGACAATTTTCACGTTATCGACATTGCCGTCCTCCGCGCTATCGCTGACGCTGGCGCGAAAACGCAGCAAAAAGCCGGCACTCAAGTAATTTTCGAGGCTGACTGTCTCATGGTGCCAAGTGTTTTCTGCGTCGACATTCCCTCGCAAACGATCGACCTCTTGCCAACTGCCATTGAACACGTCGATGGCTATGTACTCACCCGTATCCCAGTTCGATTCAATGAACCACGAAAACGTCAACTCGGCCGAGCTGTAGTCACTTAGGTCAATCGCGTTTTTCAGAGTCAGTATGGCGTTGTTGGCGCTCCCATCCACCTCAGCCGAACGGCTCCCATCGGTCTTGCGCTGCGTACTGCGGAACCAGTCGTTTTGGCTGTCCTGAACCCACTTGCCACTCCATTCGCTCGCCACCTCAAAACTGTCCGCAAACAACAGATCCGCCGCCAACAATTGCCGGCGTTCGAGCGACTCCAGTTGCAATCGACGACGGCGACCGATGGAAGAAACGCGTTGACGAGAGCTGCGTGTGGGACGAGACATGGCAGGAAGTCCTTGAAGGGTTGCTTAAGGTGAAGTGTGAGCTGGCGTGCCGAATGACATGCCGCGATTGGAACTCGTTTGGAAGTACAACGGCTGGCTGGTGATCCGTAAATCAATGCGATTTTTGCTTAAAAGGCTGTCGAAAAAAGTGTTAAAAAAGGAAGAATCTCTTCAGTCACCATCTGCGATTGCATTTAGCGACCGTGCCGGCATCCTTGCGAAACTCAGGGGGGGTACATTACGTGGAGATAACGCCGTGCCTACCACCCGTTGGGTGCTCGGCTTGGCCCAACCACTCGCTGCGCTGCCTTATATGCGTAAACGCCGACAAATCCGCTCGGGAAATCCAGTGAAGTCTCAAAATCAGCTCGCCGCGCGTCGGCAAGTGGGTCTTAGGCTCGACGCACTAGCAAGTGGGGCATCTCCGCAGCGTGAGCACGCCATGGTCCCCCGCTTACTGATTCTTTTGGGTAGACGGGTTTGATTACGCCGTAGCATTAAGTATTCGCGATGCGAGATGATTAACATCTTCTTGCGCGTTGAAATAAGGCATTCGCTGCTGCCCTGGCGCGCAAACCGGATACCTACCCACTTGCTGGCGCTGCGAGCTGGTAGTGTTAGGGACCCACTTCCTGGCGCTGCGAACTGATATGCTATTCAGACGAATTCGGGGAGTGCATCGTACTCTGGTCGTCAACCTTAAATTCGATCCCCAACACTTCGGCCGCTTCGGCACGAAGTCTAAGTAACGTTTGATTAGACGTCTTACGTACAATTTCTATTCGGCGAACAGCCTGGTCGTATGACAACTGGGCTTGTTGTTGGTTGCCAAGTCGGCGGTAGGCCATGGCGAGAACGAAAAGGCTTGGACTGCTTTCAACGCCCTGATCGCTAAGTTCGATCGATTTCTTCAACGTGTCGACTGCGCTGTTCCAATCCCCGACACGGTATTGAGCCAGTCCCAGTACCATCAGCGTGAATTTGTCGGATTTCATCTTCTCCGCTGACATCGCCAAGTTGAGTGCATAGTCTGCAAATATGGGATCCGCACTTTTAAGCAAGGCCCAAGCCGCTTCATAATGGAGTTCGTGATCGTGAGGGCTGAGGCGAACGGCCTCCCGGATACACGCAACAGCCTCTGGCGTGTTTTCCAAATTTGCGTAGGCAGCGCCAAGCCCTAAGTGGAACCAAGCATCCGTCGGCGCGTAACGCATGAGTATGCGGTAGAAATTGCTGGCTTGCTCAGACTCGCCAACGCTCTCCGGGGAGAAAGCATGGCGTTCGAGGTTGTACCACAGGGCTGGGGGTAGAGAAGGCAACTTATCTTGGAAGACTTCAAGCGTATGCTCCAAGATTTCGAGCGACTCAACGGTTCGGCCAGTTTCCCATAATTGTTCGGCTTGCTTCAGACCAGTTTTAACATACTCGCCCGAGTACTGTTCATGACGAACATAGCGATAGCCGGATGATGCGTCCCAAATGAAAATGGTTCCGTCTGCTGTCGCTGCCGCTAATCGCTGCCCATCTTCCGTCCATTGAAGATCCGTCACTTTTGCGTCGAGACGATCCAGTGTAATTAGCTCCTCGCCATTTAGTGGATTCCACACACTGATCTCGCCATGGGCGCTTCCCGATACAATCCGCTTGCAATCGGGAGTCCACGCAATCGATGATATCGCGGCTGCATGCATCGACACACTGCACAACCTGACTCCTGTCTCTAAATCCCATATCTCCGCAAGTCCGCTACCATCCCCGGCCGCCAACCATCGTCCGTTGGAACTGCAATGGACGGCAGTTACGATCATTCCACTGAGCCTGCCACCATGTTCCAGTCGTCGAGTCCGCGTGCGATTCCGAATGTCAAAGATGTGAGTCCAGCCGAAATACCTGGTATTGTCGGTATGATCGCCGGCACCACCGGCGACTAAAAATTGGCCATCTGAAGACCAAGATAGCGACGTGAAGCTCACTCCCTGCCACCGAAAGTCGACCCTGTTTTGATTCACGTCAATGACCTCAAGAGTCCCTCCATTGACCACTGCGATTTTAGAATCATCAGGAGAAAAGGCCGCGAGCTTCATGGAGACCGATCCGCA
This sequence comes from Pirellulaceae bacterium, assembly GCA_041741715.1. Classification (GTDB taxonomy): domain Bacteria; phylum Planctomycetota; class Planctomycetia; order Pirellulales; family Pirellulaceae; genus Aureliella. The sequence continues at coordinate 6,732 of JBGSJT010000701.1, forward strand.
AGTGATCGTCTGGATGCGATTGCCAGAAAGCGTGTCGTCGATCGCGATACTTTCTGCCTCCACTGAGTTTGTTGCGAGCAGTTGGCCACGAGAACTGAGCTGCGCGTATCCCTGGCCAGACACTTGCACTCGATCTCCCTTTCCTGTACCCGTCATACTCCAGTCAACTATGGACTGGTCGATCGTGCCGACCGATCGCAAACACTCACCCTCTTCCCTCCACCGGATGGCTTGAACGCCATCTACGTGCGCATCCAGTTGGCGCGTGGCGGTCGTAACGGGTACACTCCAAATCTTTACCGTTCCATCGGTGCTGCCCGTTGCTAAGCGGCGTGCGTTGGGCTCCCAGGTTACCGTGGTGACCGGCTGTTGATGCCCTCGCAGGGTCTCGAGACAACTGCCGGAAGCCGAATCCCATAGCTTTGCCAAGTGGTCAGCTCCTGCGGTGGCGAAGCCATTTCCTTGCGGATGCCAAGCGATCTCATTTATCGCGCCGATGTGCCCAGTGCATTGCGACACTAGAGTCCAATCGGTCGTTTGGTACACCACACATTCCCCCGATTTGAATCCAACCGCTAGCTGTTCACCGTTGGGACTCCATGCTGCGTTCGTCACGCCTTCCATCGCAGGAACCGGCAGTGACTTTTCACCCTGGGCTGAATCCCATGTCCTCAAATCTTGGCCATTGCCAGACAGAATCAGTAATCGTCCCTGAGGCTCCCACATCATCGGCAGTTTGTTAGAGGAAAATCCGTCCAACACTGCGACGGAAGTTTTGGTAGCCGAGTCCCAAATGCGAACGGTTTTATCCGATCCGTTCGACGCCAGATATTTTCCGTCCGCACTCCAGGCCACTCCGTTCACGGATTCAGTGTGACCGTGAAAACGCCTTACCTCTGGCGATCTTATTGCCATCACATACGGCCCCCCGCTTGGAGAGGATATACCCCAGGCGAGATGTTGACTGTCGGCAGACCAACGGATTTGTTGCGGCGAGAATGACTTCCAAGTTCGCGTAACCTGCCAAGTTCCGGCGTCGAAGATGTTTACGACACCTCCAAAGCAACTTGTCGCCAGGCTGCTGCCATCTGGGCTCCACGCAACAGAGTGGAACGGTCGGCCATCCTGTATCAATGTGTGATCATCCTGGTGGCACAGGGCGAGCGCGTAGTACCATTCCCAGGACCGATGATCTGGGCGACCAATGCGCGGCACATGCCGGAAGAGCCTACTGTAAAGCCTTTCGAGCTTTCCGACATTCAAATCCACCAGACTCGATCGCATATCGGCGTAATAGAGGTTTTCTGCCACAATGTCGCGTTGACGTTGGGCATCGTCACGCGCAGCCAAAGCCTGTTTTTCGCTCTGTTCGGCCTTCCGTTCTTGAGTTGCCGCACGCGCCGCGTTGGCATTGGATTCCGCCTCGGCGCGCATCGCCATTACAGCCAGCCATACGCTGGCGATGGCGCCGACGAGAACTGCCGTAAAAACCAGCGAAACCGAGGCTAATGTGGCCTTGTTCCGGCGAGCGAATTTGCGGAAGCGGTAGGACGCTGAGGGTGGGCAGGCGAGGACCGGTTCGTCGTTGAGATGTCGCTGCAGATCGGTAGCCAATGCGCTGGCGGTTTCGTAGCGCCGGTTACGATCCTTCTCCAGGGCCTTCATGACGATCCAGTCCAGATCGCCGCGAAGGTGTTGGCTCATCCGCCGCTCGTCGATACTGCGACTGTGGGAGACGGTGGAGAGAGCTTCAGCATTTAAGGTGCTAATGCGGTGACTGGGGCGCGGTGGCTCGTCTTCGCGAATAACCCGCCGCATCTCGTCGAAGCCGACCTTGCTAAGTTGCTCCTTGGCGAATGGCGTGGTGCTCGTGAGTATCTCGTAAAGCAACACGCCCAGCGAATAGATGTCGCTGCGAGTGTCGATATACAGGCCGGAGAGTTCGGCCTGTTCGGGACTCATATAGAGAGGTGTGCCGACCAACTGCGAGAACTGCGTAAAGAGCGTTTTCTCCGTCAGCTCTTGGTTGAGCGCCTTGGCGATGCCGAAGTCGATCACTTTGACAACTGCCACGCCGTCGTGTAGCGTGACCAGTACGTTACTGGGCTTGAGGTCACGATGGATGATCGATTTGGCATGGGCGTGCTGCACAGCTCGACAGACGTCGATGAATAGCTCCAAACGCCGACGGACATCCATCCGCTGGTGGTCACAATACTCGGTGATCGGCATACCGCGGACCAGTTCCATGACGAAATAGGGACGCCCCGTTTTAGTCTGGCCACCGTCGTGCACTTTGGCGATGTTGGGATGGTCCATCAGAGCCAGGGCCTGTCGCTCGGCTTCAAAGCGGGCGATTACTTGCCGACTGTCCATCCCCGGCTTAACTATTTTGACCGCCACGCGACGCTTGATCGGCTGGGATTGCTGAGCCATGTAGACGATGCCCATGCCTCCTTCACCGATCTTCTCGAGCAGCTTGTAGGGTCCGATTTGTTTACCAGTACGCTCGTTGTCTGATAGGTCAAGCGTCTCGGAGGATAGATTTGGTGCGAGTCCCAGAATGCTGCCCGGCTCGTCGTGCGCGCGCAGCAGTGCTTCAACTCGCTGACGCAAGTCGACGTTGGTACCGCATTGTCCTTGCAGAAAGGCGGTGCGTTCTGAAGGCGTTTTCTCTGTCACTGCCAGGAATACCGCTTGTATTTGCTGAGGGTCGCAGGGCACAGGAGGCACCTCTATTTAATAGCGAATTGGACAGCCCAAGTATCAGCTCGGCGAGCAAAGGAGTGGGGACTGTGCATTTTTGGGAGACACGACCAAGTTCGAAGTAATGCCCCACCTGCTGGGGCTGGGGCTTAAAAGTGGCGGCGAATTAGCCAAAACGCACGATCCCATTATTCAATGCGATTTTTTCGGCTGAGGCTGTCGAAATTAGTCAAAAACTTCACCCGTTGGAGAGAAAGTCTTTCAGCCAGGCCCGAGCGTAGGTCCACTTCTGGCGGGCTTGATAGACTGTAATGTGCAGCGTCGCAGCGATTTCTTCGTGCCCCAGCCCAGCGAAATAGCGTAATTCCACGACTTTAGCCGCCTGCGGATCTTCGACGGCAAGCGTAGTCAGCGCCTCGTCCAGGCCCATCAACACGTTGTCATCCATCGGCGCTGGGTAATCCGCTAGTACGATGCGTTCCAGCTCGCCACCGTGCTTGGACCTGTGCTTCCGGCGGGCTGACTCGACCAGTATCCGCCTCATCGCATTTGCAGCCGAGGCAAAGAAATGTCCCCGGCTTTCCCACTGTTGGCTGTCGCCGTCGCCAACGATTCGCAAATAGGCTTCGTGCACCAGCGCCGTCGCCTGCAGCGTTTGTCCCGGCTTCTCCTGAGCCATTTTTGTCGCCGCCAACTTCCGCAATTCGTCGTAAACTTGGGGCAGCAGCAGCTCCGCAGCCGACTGATCGCCGGCGGCGATTTGCGACAGAATACGGGTAATGTCAGACACGGTGCTCGAGACTTTCTGTCGACTAGGTTGATAAGAGTTCGCTTCTACGCTGTGCCCTAAAGCATAGCAACGCTTATTTTGCTAAGCAACTTTGCAAGTTATTCTCGACCGTTTGCGGAATCAGGCAGTCAACTAGAGAGCAACGACTTTTGCCCGTGAGCTCAGGAGGGCATGTCATGAGCAGTTTATTGATCGCTCCATTTCCCTCCGGCATGGACGACCGAACTGGTGCGGTCGTTCTCAAATTACTCGTTGCATCGGCCTCAATCTCGCTGATTGGAGTATGGAGGCCCCAAAAAGTTCGGCGCATGCAGTTGGGACAATCGACGCACGCTTCCGCAGAATCCGCTAGTAACGCGTCACCAATCGAACGTGTGAGTCGCAGCAATGCGGAGTGGGCCATCCAAGACTCGAAATAGTACCGCATCATCAAGAGGGTATGCGTTCTTACGCTGGAAGTTCCCGTCGCTATCCCACCGGCTATCCCACTGGCACTCTTTGAACCCCGCTCTGGAATTGTCCGCCGCCCCCTCTCGAAAATGGTGGCCGGCATTTCTGCCATATCAGGCACTCGCGGGCAAATCTGCAATGTTGCCCAGCGGCACTTCGCCGAGGTTCGATCCAGTCTCAAGCAATAAATTGTTTGAGATCGAAAGCTAATTTCCAATTGGCGGTTTGAGAAACCGTCAACTTTGGAGTAAGCCATGAAGCCTCTCGACCTTCTACCAGCAAAGAATTTCAGGACGTGTGTAAACGGGATCGCGAATCCCGGCGAACATCGGCGAATCGGCAACGCCGACAGTGGGTTCCCCAAGCGGAAAAGGTGAAGCGCTGCATTGAAGACCTTGCGGTGGCCGTCAAGACGAGCTCAAAGCCAGAGCCAGAGACAACCTTGTGGCTGGCGGCTACCTCCGCGATCATTCGACAGCGAGTCATTAACGCGGGTCTCCATCGGGACTCAAGACCTAAGGTTCAAGCGCCGACTATGCTTGATTTCACCACGAAGTTTATCGAACCCAGGAAGACGGTTAAGCCTTCCACCAGGCTGAAGTTCGAGCAGGTCAAGGATTGTTTGTTGCGCCACTTTGGCGACGACAAGCGGATTGATACGATCACCGAAACCTGCGCACTGGCTTCCTGCGAATCCTCAAGAAAGCTGGCGTGGCTCCTTGGCCAAAGCTGTTCCACAACATGAGGGCCAGTCGTCAAACCGAGCTGCTTGACCAATTCCCGATCAAGGATGTCTGCGGCTGGATCGGCAACACCGAAGCGATAGCAATGGAAGCCTACGCCATGCAGCGCGATTCTAGTTTTCAACAGGCTATCGCACTTGAAGAGCGCGACTCAGAAAGCGACTCAGTTGGTCCCAAAAGCGCCTCAGAATCCGACGCAGTAGACCACAGTAAACCTGAGCAAAGTGAGGCCGAAGAGGCTGAAAACGCTGGGGATTTGGACATTTCCCAAGAAAACATTGAAGTTTTCAGTGGGCGAGGAGGGACTCGAACCCCCGACATCCACGGTGTAAACGTGGCGCTCTAACCAACTGAGCTACTCGCCCTGAGTGTTTTTTGTGTCTGCTTCGATCCAACCACGATCTCTCGCAGTGCGTTTGTGACAAATTAATCACGATGCACTGAGAACAAGACTGGCTAGCCGTTGGAGAGCTGACGGGTGCGACGCGAGCGACGCTCGGCGCGAAGACGACTGCGACGTTTGATCTCGCTCGGCTTTTCGTAAAATTCGCGGCGCCGCATCTCTTTCTTGATGCCACTACGCTCTACCAACTTTCGGAATCGGCGAACCGCTTCTTGAATCGTTTCTCGGTCTCGGACCAACAACTTAACCATTCATCTACTCCAAACCCTCTATTTTTAGCATGTCTAACATTACTCCGAATTCGGGACTGGCACTTTACGCATTCCCAGCGAGTTCCGCAGTTTACAGCCTAGCCAACGTTTCGTCCAGGCTGTTTTGAAGCGCATTTGCGAAGTTTGCTGGCACTGGAGCCCTCCACCCAATCGTCACAGTCCACCGAAGCGTTACAAGCCGGAGATTGCGGCTGGCCCTCGCCCGAGAGCCAACAGCGGTTCGATACCGGATTCAATACGGATATTTGCCGGGCCCGCAGCCTCAGGGGGGCTGTTTATTTGCTGCGTACCAGCAACTGACTTTGGAGTTGTACATCATGGACTTACCTGCCTCAGCTTCTGAACCGCGCGGCGCGGCGTTCTTGGAATTGCTGGAAAGCAAGCATGACCACGTACTAACCGAGCTCGATGCGCTCAACGAACGCATCGAACAAGTACTCAACATGTACGCCAACCGACGCACTGGTGGGGGGGAACAAGAGAACTCGTCCCAAAAATCAGCCTGACGTTGGACTTCAAGGATTCGTGCAACCAGTCTCAACCATTAATGCGTTAATCCAGGGACTGTCTGATCGGTGGCCTGTCGTTGCGTGACGTCATGCGAAAGGACACGACTGCGACCGACGAAGAATGTATTGCAGTCGGCCACCTGCAAGTTATACGTGACTTGACTGGGCGACGGCTTAACACTGGTTACCACGGTCGGTTCGCCAGCGGCATGGAGCACGTCCCCAGCCACCAACTCGCTGGCCTTCTTCCAACCACTCCCGGAAACCCAAAATAGATGCCCGCGAGTACAGCGTAATTGATCACTGCCAACGACGACTTCGAAGGTAGGTTCGGCCGGGCGCTGGGTGGCTTGCAGCACCGGTTTAACAAGCAACGCTCCACTGAGCACGTCACGAGAAAACACAGTGTCTCCCGCCACGATGGATTCGATTGACTTCAGTCCACGCGTGGTGAGCACCGGCGTGCCCGCGACGAAGCATTCGCAGGCGGGTCTGGGTGGTTGATAACTGGCCAAGGTCAGCCCTTGGCGTTGTTCGCGGTAGCGCAGCGGCTTACTGCGTTGATAACCGGTCTCGTTGAGCTCGTCCCACCATTGCCAAGCCACACGGGGATCACTCGAAAATTCACGATTGGCGATCTGGGATAGAATTTGCATGACACGACCATTCTGAAACGCGATTCCTTCATTGCGCTGTTGCGACAGAGCCGCACGAGCGCGAGTTTCCAACTCGGCCCACTCGCGGGCGTTTCGCTCGATTAAATCATCGGCTTGCCGTTCCGCCGCTCGGGACATCTGTAGCGATAGAGGCGCGGCGTCAACGGAGAAGGCCGACGATCGGAGTAGCGGTTGCGTGCGCGTGACCTGCGTACTGATAGCGAACACTTGAGTACGATCGCTTTCCTCTTGTGCAAAGGCTTGTTGATAGCCAGCCAAACTCCCGTTCCGATTGAAACTGGGGACAGCCATGCTGAAAACGGGCGAGCTAAGCATGGTCAATAGTTGCGGAACGAAGTCGTGCAGGGGGCGGTCCTTCAGCGCATGCGTTGCCGATTCGCGGATGGTGGGAGATGTGTGTTGCACGGCATAGTTCAGCAGCGCCAGCGAGCCAGCCACGCAGTCACGAGCGCTCAGCCACTCCACCACCACGAGCGAGATGTCATCGCTGGCGTTGCGAAACACACTCTCCGCAGCAGGAATGCAATCGTTCTGCTGCAATTCCATCAGCGACTTGCGCGCGGCGAGCTGTTTTTCTCGATTGGCCTGCGACAAGTCGCGAGCGATCTGCTGCAACTGCTCTCCGTAGGTTGCCAATGATGCGCGAGTCGCTTCCCCCCTGGCACCCCAAACTGCGATCTGCTGAGGACTGATCCATTCTCCGGAGACCAATTGATAGCCCAGCGCGACACGTGCCACCACGTGATCGCTATCCGTCTGAATGACTCGTTCGTAGTGCGCTCGGGCTTGCGGTAGAAGTTGTTGGCTGACGCACCACTCCGCCATCGCTAAATGATTTTGCGGCGCATCGATAAGTTGCGCTCGTCGCGATTCATATTCGGCCAACAATTTATTGTCTGCCGCTTTATCAACACAGCTATCAATCGACAGCCACTGGTCGTCGATCCGCACCAAGCCCTGCTGCCATTTTAATTCGGGACAGTCTGCCGCGCAAGCTTCGGCCGATTGCAGCAGGCGTTGTCTCGCGAGAAAATCCCCCTCGCCTTCGGCTTGCAGCGCGGATGTCACCAACTCTTGAGCCTGCTTGGTAGCGGCAACTGTTGAAGGGCTGGATGATGGTTCAGCGGCCAAACAAGCGACTGCTAAACAGTTCGACAACGACAGAGCGCAGTAGATCATGCGCCTCTTAAAACAGACATTCATCATTTCATTCCCTCGAATTGTTTCACTGGAATAGAGCTCTGGCGGTCGAAACGTGCGACAGAGCGTTTGAAAAGTCCGGTGCGATCCATCCTTCCACGAGTCCCCTCCATAAAGCGATGCGCGAGACCCAAAGTCCAGTTGACCAGGATTTGGATGGAGTGTCAAGCAAAATGGTCTATTTGACGAATGAAGCCCATTGGCAAATTCCTCTACAAAGAATCACCCAATTGCTGGCGCAAGCGACGAAGAACGCGCGAGCGATACTGCCGCACGGCGTTTGCTGGAAGCTGCAATTCTTGGGCCACCACGTCAGTAGCGAGTCCATCAATGGCCGTTCTCCAGAAGGCTTGCCAAGTCTTCTCTTCGAATTCGGCTCGTACTTGCTGCAAGCCGCGATGGAGCAAGTGTCGGTATTCGGCCGCCGTGGTCGGCTCATTCGAATCACCTGCCGCACACTCGGAAAACTGTCCCGTCGATGACAATAGTTCCGGCAACTGTTCAAGCCGCCGCTGAGCAGAGCTACCTCCGACCGCGATGGGTCCACGCACACGTGTGCGATGTTGATCGATCAATTTGTGTCGCGCAATGGTCCACAACCAAGCTCGAAAACCTCCTTGTACACCTTGAGGCCGATATTGATCGAGCGAGCGCAGGACAGCCATAAAGACCTCCTGCAAGCAGTCCTGCGAGGCCACATCGTCAAGCCCCCAGCGTTGGCACCAATGCGCGATCAGTGGAGCATACAACTCAACCAGCTCGCTCCACGCCAGAGAATCATCGCAGCGAACGCGTGATAGTAAACTCAAACGGGTGGCTTGGGAATCAATCGAAGATGACGAGGTCGAATTCATAGTGGTTTTTGGGGAGTACTGCGAGTTCCGCTAGGAAAAAAAGAGGAATCGTTCACGCATGTTTGAAGAGTAGAACAATTGTCCTCAATTGTTTGAAGAGTGGAGCAACTACTCCCAATTGCTTAGATTTTTGACGATGCTAAGCGATCCAAAGCGGTAAGCATTGAGACGATGGTTCTAACCTGCCTCAATCCCCACGTTTACCGTGAACGGTCACAAAAAAGGTTGAATAATAAATGATGTCGCGCTGGTTTCGTTAAAGGTGGGAGCGAAACTACTTCTGTTGTAATCACTCGGGAGATTCTACCATGCCATCCGTCCAATGCCCTCCACGAAATGTGCTCAAAGACTATTTAGCGGGAAGGCTGCAAGAGGAAGACTCCGCAGTCCTCGAACATCATTTGATCGAATGCTCCACCTGCGAGCAAACCGCCACCAACCTTGAAGCCGAACCCGATACTCTCGTTGAAGCGCTCCGGGGCGAACCCGATGACGAAGCAGGCGCGGCTTCTGCTGCGTTCGATACCAGTCGCGCGGCCAATTGGGCCAAACGACTGCTAACTGGCCCCATGACGAATCACAACACTCCAACTGCGTTCGTTCAAAACCACGGGGATGTGGGATCGTACGAATTGCTGGAGCAGCTCGGACGCGGTGGCATGGGAACCGTCTATCTGGCGCGTCATCGCCAGTTGGATAAACGTGTGGCAATTAAACTTCTGCCGTTGCTCTCCGCGCAAGATGATGACAAAGTTGCCAGGTTCCAACGCGAGATGCGAGCGGCCGGAAAGCTCGAACACCCAGCCATCGTCCGCGCAACTGATGCAGGCGAGGAACACGGAGTGCACTTTCTAGTGATGGAGGCCATCGATGGACTCGACCTGAGTGCCCTTGCGCGATTGACGGGTCGACTCTCGGTCGCAGACGCCTGTGAGATCGCGCGACAAGCGGCCATTGGCCTGTCGCATGCCCACAGCCAAGGGGTCGTGCATCGCGATATCAAACCTTCGAACTTGATGCTTGACAGTCAGGGATGCATCAAGATCCTCGATTTCGGATTGGCGCAAATCAGCCTATGGGAAGAAGCCTCGGCGGAGATCACCACCGTCGGGCAGTTAATGGGAACACTTGACTACATGGCCCCAGAGCAAGCGGAGCGAGGAGGCGCGGTCGACTATCGCGCTGACCTATACTCGCTGGCAGCGACACTGTATCGATTGCTCGCCGGACGCCCGCCGCTCGCCGCCTCGCCTCATTTATCGCCACTGGAAAAATTGCGATTGTTGGCCGAGCATCAGGCACCGAAGTTGGATGTGTTGCGAGAAAATGTACCTCGGGCACTGGTCGCTCTGCTGAACGACATGCTCGCGCGAGATCCCAGCAAACGTCCCCCCAGTGCAGCCCATGTGGCCGAGCGCTTAACGCCACTAGCCAACGGAAGCAATCTCCCTGCGCTGCTCACCAGCGCCCGGCAAACGGCCGCCAACGAACCGGCACCACCAATGATTGCTCAGGATTCGGCCAATTTAGCGCGAGCATCTGCTGCTCCACTTCTGCGTGGTGGAAGTAACTGGATCGATCGCACCTTGCGTTGGACGGCAGCCGGCATGTTGCCCCTGTTGTTGTTTGCCGGATTGTACTTCGTGATCGAAACATCCAAAGGGCAATTGGTCATTGAGTCGGATGTTGGTGAAATACAAGTTAAATTGGTCGAAGGGGAAGAGGAAGTTCAGGATTTGCAAATTGTGCCTGGTACGCAAAGTACACGCTTGCGCGGCGGCAAGTACGAAATTGTGCTCGACGCGCCCAGCGATCGCTTTTCGGTTTCGAATCAACAATTTACCATTCGCAATGGCGAAACAGTGGTCGCCAGGATCACCGCGAAAGCCGGTGAAACCGCGTTGGAGCCAGTGATCTACAGTGAAGCGCGACCGAATGCACAGATGCCAGTTAGTCAACCGCTGAATGAGATTTCTTATCAAGGGGAGTCGCTAGATACCTGGCTGCGGAAATTCAAGTACGAAAAGGATCCCATTAAATTTCCAGAGGCAGTTCGAGCGATTTGTACCCTTTCAGAGCCCGAAGTTAAGGAAAAAATCGTACCTGCAATTAAGGAATTCTTGTCCAGTAATCGAATCGCCGAAACCGTTGCCGGTAATTCCTCCGCTTTGCTCCAGGCTCTTCGAAAGATGACAGGGAAGGACTATGTCACCGAAATTGTTGACATACTCGACCACTCGCCCGATATTCGGACGCTAATGCAGTTGGGGTTAAATCCTACCGCGCAAAGCCCAGATAAGCTTAAGCCATTACTAGAATGGACAGATCGCCTGTTCGCCAGGACATCCGTGTCCACTGAAGACAAACTAGCCGCAGCCGAAATGTTGCGGACGCTGCTGTATCGCGAGAATTCATGTCCCGAGTGCGTTCCCGTGGTGGTCGAGCATCTCAAAACCCACTCCGCGCTGACCGCAGATAATTTCTGGTTGGCTTTCCCCGACGGTTCCCCCGATTCCGCTCCGGTTTATTCGCCTCCTATGCGTGATGAAATGCTGCGACGAGTTGTCGAAGTACTTTCCCAACCTGATTCGGAGCCCGAGTTGATCGCTCGAGCTGCCATGGTCGCTACATCTACCTTTCAAAATGGGGGACATTTTGATGCCAACCAACTCAGTGAGTTGCTTCGACATTTGGGGAAATCCTTAGAGTCCGCAGCACTTACACGTGACCAGAGTCCACGAAGTCCTACAATTTTCTTTCCCATCAAGGCTTTCGATCCGTGGGCGTGTCCCATGATTAAAGGGCTTGAGTGGTTTACGCCGGACCCATATGCAGGAAATCCGCCAACAACCTCTGAGATCGCGCTATTGAATCTCATTCAAACTTTCGGCTGGCAAAAAGAACTGCAGGCAAATCTACAGGAATTGCAGACTGCGTGCGAGTCGGATTCTCAAACGGGAAGGAACTCGGAAATCGAGCGTTTTTACAATGACTCTAGATCGGATTCTTGGAAGCCGCTGATCCTGAAGCATCGAAAGATGGGAACTCTCGACGAGATGCTCGATCGAATCATCTTTTTGCAAACCGGCAGTTTGCTAGGCAAAGATGTCGCGAAACTTGCCACGAAACAACTGCGCCCCTCAGGGAATCCCAGAGATGCAATCCTTATTCAACCTAATATGACGCTGGCGATTTACATTCCTGAACTTCTTCCTGCGGTGAAGGCTGGTGAAGTTTCCAATCCACCAGTCATTCAAGCTGGAGCGAAGCCGCCAGTATGGGGCGTGCCGATTCGCGTTGCCGAAGATGGCACGATTTTCCTGCCATATATCGAACGTTTGACGGCGGATGGCTTCTCCCCGCGTGATCTCGAGGAAGTGATACGACG
>JBGSJT010000702.1:0-23406 GCA_041741715.1 Pirellulaceae bacterium
CGAGCTTATATTTCGACACTTCTCGCTGATCGCCGGTATCCCCCAACTCTCCCTCGGGGATTGCCCTCCCCGTCGCTGGGGCTCCGACCCTCCCTTCCGAAAGTCGCGTCAGAAAGACGCAACTTTCGGCGGGAGGGTGACTTACGTCCGGCCTTACCGGCGATCAGCGAGAAGTGTCGATATTTCTAATATTTCGCATCCAAAGTTGCGTTATTCAACTAGACAATAGAGCCTATCCGTCAACGAACTATGCGCGAAAAAGTAGAAACAATTAGGACACTTCTCGCTGATCGCCGGTTTAGTTTCGGTGCAACTCACCCTCCCACCGTAAGTTACGTCATATTCGACGTAACTTACGGTGGGAGGGTCGGAGCCTAAGCGACGGGGAGGGAAATTCCATCAAAGCCCCCCTCTCCGCTCGCCGACCAACTTCGTCGGTGCCCGTCGCGACTCTCCCCAGGGGGAGAGTTGGCCATACCGGCGATCAGCGAGAAGTGTCACAATTAGTCGTTTTGGAACTGGCCGTGGGTTCTCGGCTAGTATCAATCGAGAAGTGGGTCAGGCAAGAAAGCCTGACGTACGGTTTCGACGCTAGCCACGATCCTCGGTACGAATTAACAGCAGCGGAATGGCCAGTGCGGAAATTCCGCATAAGACAAACATAGAAAGCGGATAGCCCAACAACGGCTGCAGGTTTCCAAATAACGCAGTCGACCAGGCTTCGCAAGCATTGGTGGCAGCCATGAAGGCGGTGAATTGAGTAGCCGCCAAACTACGACTGGTCAGATTCATCAGCCATTGATACAGGGCGACCGTGAAGCATCCGATCGTAATGGACACAACGGTTAGTATGGCAAACAGATACCGACCGGCGACTTGTCCCATAAGTAGATCCCCCATGGCTAAGTATCCAATCGCCAACAAATTGAATATCACCGCATAGACCACGAAGCGAGTGGCCGACACTCGGTTGGCTAACCCACCTGCCAGTAGCGATCCGGCGATCATGCCTAAGATCATGGCGGTGGACGTGAATTGCCCAATTTGCAATTCGTTATAGCCGCGATCGATGAGGAAGGGACCAAGCACCGCTTCCAGAGATTTAAAAGCAGCCGGAGCGAGCAATGCACAGATCAGGCCGAGCCATATCCCGCCAGCGCGGACGGCAACTAACAGTTCGCCGAACATCGCCACAAATCGATGGGCAAAGGTGACCTGTGAGACTTGTGCCGTGGGCGGATGCAACACGCTCCAGCTTGTTTCTCGCGCAAACGCCAGCAGGAGTACGGAGAACAGGACTAGGCCAATCAAGACCATCACCACGGCTGGAAAACCGATCCAATGTTCCAAGACGAGTGAGCCGCCCCCCATGGCAGCTCGCCCCACCAACACTCCACATTGCATCCAACCATTCAGTGCGCCGCGCTCCGATGGATCTGACTGTTGAATGCACAAGGCATCGATCGAGATGTCTTGCGTGGCGGCCGCAAAAGCATGCAGCAGCAACCATACCGCCACGATTGTAAACTGATTGCGAACATCAAGCCAGATCAGGGGTAGGAGTGCGGCGGCCATGCAACATTGACTAATCATGATCCACTGTTTGAATCCCCAACTCGGTCCACGCAAGAGATCGACCAGCGGTGCCCACAGGAACTTAAATGTCCACGGCAGGATCAGTAACGCCATCAACCAAGCGATCTTGTCGAGCGGTACGTCGGCGGCGCGCAAGCGAGTGGGCATCCCCAACCAGATAAAACCAATCGGGGCTCCTTCACTGAGATAAAGCAGGCCGAACAGCAGCTTGCGCCGACCGACCGTAGCTAGAAAGTCCAATAGGTTTTTCCTTCGTTGGTTGTGTCGTGCGGGGTATTTACATCGCAACCTTCGTGAACGCGAAGTTTGTTTTGTGAAATGGCGCTGTCAGTATCAGCGCGACGCGCCAGCGAGTGGGTCGCGTGGATGTTGTGCCCCACAGCCAACGATAGTTTGAAAATCTAGCGACCCACTCGCTGGCGCGTCGAGCTGATATTGTGGCCACCAGATTACGCTGTCCAATTAATTGTTTTCAAAATGCCGATTTAGTCGCGAAATTCGTCGCACCTGCGCGGTGACGACGCCACCGAGTACTAGCATGAGCAACGCAAACATGACGCAGTAGTGTGGCGTAACAGTCAGTTCAGGATGGAACCACAGCAGCCCAAGGTAACATAGCAAGACGGTCCCCGTGGTGACTACCACCAGATGCGCTTTTAATAAGAAGCCACAGGCAGCAATGAGTAGCGCGTAACCACTCAACAAAGGTCCGATGGGCGGTTCCGCTAAGAACAAGATAGTTGTCATGAAGAGCGTATCGATGACACACCAAGCGATCGCCGCACCTTCGCTCAGTCCTGGTCGATTGAACAGCTTTTGCAATGCGAAGACTACTACCATCCAAGCCACAAGCACACCCGTGTGCTGAAAATAGTAGCCATTGTCGGTGCCAATCATGAGATACGTAATCTGCACCGTAATTAAGATCGAAAACAGCCCCAACCAATGAGCGACCAAGCCAGGTTCGCGACGCCCCCAACGTCGTAGCCGCTGTCCGATGTCAGCGGGGCGGGCGGCGATTGGTTCACTCTGCAGGAAACGTCGCAAGTCGTCAGCCAATTGGCCAGCGGTGGCGTAGCGGTCGACGGGCTTTTTCTCTAAGCACTTCATGCAGATCGACTCCAAACCGCGTGGAATACCTGCTTGGCGTTTCGATGGCAACGTGGGTTCACCCTCCAGCACTTGCATCAACGTATCGACCGGACTGGCCGACTCGAACGGTGGTCGTCCGGTAAGCGTAGCGTATAGAATAGCGCCCAACGAATAGACATCGGTGGTTGGGCCGATTTGATCCAATCTACAAGCGGCTTGTTCGGGTGGCATATAGGCGGGAGTCCCCAAGATTTGTCCCGACCGCGTCAAATCGCTATTACCCTCCATCCGTTTGGCCACTCCAAAATCGGTAACCCGCGGTTTGCCATCGGAGTCGATTAGGATATTGGCCGGTTTGAGGTCGCGATGAATCACACCTTGCGCGTTGGCATAATCGACGGCGATGGCAATCTTAATAAGCAGGGCCGCCGCGTGATTGGGTGACAATGGGCCGGGACGGAGTTGATCAGCCAAACTCTGACCATCAATAAAACCCATCGAATAAAAGTGTTGCCCCTGGTGCTCACCGATTTCATGAATCGGAACAATACCCGGATGATCAAGCTGCGCCGCCGCTTCCGCTTCGGAGTGGAATCGCAATACTTCCTCTGGACCAGCCAACTCGCCAGTCAAGATCATCTTCAGTGCCACAATACGATTCAATCTTCGTTGTCGAGCTTTGTAGACAATCCCCATCCCACCGCGCGAAATCTCTTCGATCAACTCATAGTCACCGAAGCATTGAACTTGTTCGCCTGATGGATTAGCAGCTATATGGCGAACAGAATCCAAAGTCTCTTCCGTGCCATCGACGCTTCGTCGCGCCACCATCCGATCATGATCATCGAAGAAGGCACACAGCGAATGGGCGATCTCGGGGTGTTCGGTCAGAAGGGCCGAACGATCCATCCCGTTTCCTGCGTCGCAAGCATCCAAATATTTGGCAATCACGGACAGTAGTAGACGCGTCGACAATATTCGATTCCCGTTTAAGAGGCTAGTGGCTAGTGGCTAGCATCTTGCCACTAGCATCTCATTCTCCCCCGCGTTCGGCCAACTCACGAAAGTAGGCTTCGACTTGCTTGCGAAAACGAGGTGCGATGGAGTCGCGTTGCGTCTCGATCAGCTCGTCAGTAGTTTGCGTTCGCAGCTCGCCCCAATTGTCTCCGCGCCGGTCAACTGCCAGCACTCTTACAGAGACAGGTGGTTGGGGTTCCGCATTAGCCATTTGAGACTCAGTGGCAGTTGCCAGATCGGCGGTAGCTGAATCGGGAGTCACGGGGGAAGGGGGAGAAGGTTGTCGCGCGCGACTCATGCCTTTTGCTAATTGGCTGGCGGCATCGGCCAGAGTGGTGGGTGGCGCGTCGCCTGGGGAGCCGCTACTGGGAGCGGGCTCGGCATCGTCTTCCTTCGGTCCCAAATCTAATTCAGCATGCAGTCGCTTATCCAGCTCGTCCAGCAAGCGCGCCTTCTGCGCGTCATCGAGAGGGGCATCGAGCGGCGTGGAACCGGGAGCGCTGGCCGCGCTTGGGCTCGGCAATGAAGTAGAAGGAGCCTCCGTGGGTGATGACGAAGAATCCGCCGCTTGGTTGGCCAGCAATTCGCGAAGCGAGTCGGCTGTGCGCGCGATGGCTTCTTCCGCGACTTGGCTTGCAACACGCGCGGCCATCGTCGACTCGGCGGAGGCTTGCGCCGTCGGCGTTCCGTTGGCGAGTGCTTGATCGCGAGTAGTCTGCAATTGAGCAGCGGCCTGGTGCAGTTCGTGCTCCGCAGCTTGTTTTGCTGTAGCAGCGGCTTGAGCCAGTCGCTGACTGGTGCTGTCATTCTCCAACCGTCTCTCATGACGCGCGGCGCGCGACAAACCATCGGCAGCGCCAGCCACCGTGTTGCCAATCTTGTGTTGCTGCTCCCCGTCGCGGCCTAGTTCATCGGCGGTCGCCCGAGCTTGAGACAGTTCGGCTCTCTCCCAAGTTCGCAGCTTCTCCGCCCACAGGCTACTCGCTTCCGCCGCTTGCTTGCTCAATTGCGATGCCAGTTCCGCAGTTGGATTGACTGAATCGAGTGGCTTCTGCGCTTGAGAGTTGATTTTCTCCAATGCTTGCTTAGCCAATTCAGCGCGACGGGCAAGTGCGACGTGCAGCTTCTGCTTGGCACTTTGCGTGGCACGGTCGAGGTCTAGTTGGCGTTGTCGGTGTGCGAGCTGCTCGACCAATGCAGCCTGCTCGGGCTGTTGTTCCAATTGTTGTCGCGCGTCCAGCACTTGTTGCGCGCTGCGTTGAACTTGCGCGGCAACTTGCTTCAGTTCGTTTTCCAATTGTCTCAGTCGCTGTTGTTCATTGCGCTGAATGGTCTGCGCATCGCGAACAGTCTCTTGTTGCACGCGTCGTTGTCGATCGCGCATCTCGCGCCGACGATTGGCCAAATCAGCGCCACTCTGATGGAACTCCTCAAAACTGGCCTGAGCCAGGTCTCCACCTGCCTGCAACAACTCTAGTTGACTGGTGGACAATTGTGTGCGCAACTCAGAGGCCGTGGCGAGCAGTTGCTGAAAGTCTTGAATCTCATCTGCCTGCTGGGCAGCTTCAACAACGGCACGTAGGTGCTGCTCCATTTCCATCAGTTGCTTTTCTTGTGTTTCATTCTTGCTTGCACCTGCGGTCCACTTGGCTTGGCTATTCAGGGTATCAAGCATTTGCCGCGTACCTTCGCTGGCCATGTGCAGGTCGTGAACCAACAATTCTTGTTGGGCTTTGAAGTTGGGGTCGGAGAGTTCCATTGCTTGAGTTAGCGTTTGTTGCTGCCGTGTGGCTTGATCGAGTTGCTGCAACGCTTGCCCGGCAGTTTGTCGCGCGATGGCTGACATTTCCTTGGCCATCGGTGGATTGGAAGCCAGCTCCTGTTCGAGTTGTTCCAAAACCGATTGTGGGTCTTGGGCGGCCAGCTCGGCCAATTGTCGTGCGGCCGCATACGGATCGACTGCGTCGGAGGCCGATTCAGCGGCTGTGTTATCACCGTCATCTTGGTTGGCAAAATCCGCCACTTGTTGTTTAAGTTCGGCAAGTCGTTCTGCCAATCGCTCGACGGAAACATCGGGCACCGCTGACTCCAAGTCTTGAAAATTCTGAGCAAGTTGTTCCAGCGCGTCAGCACTCTGAGCTTGATCGTCGGCAGCGGCCTGCAGGTGTGCCGATTGTGCTGCAGGCGAACCAACGGGAGTCGTTCCAGCCCGCGATTTCAATAACCGCGAGTCAATGCGATCGACCAGCTCGATGGCCGCATCCGCGTGTCGCGCCACTTCAGTTTGCCCTTGATCGAGCAAATTCTGCGAGTCGGCCTGGTCAACTAGCGCATCGCGCAAGCGATCGATGGGGACCTGGAGGGAGGCGGTTTGATTGGCCAGTTGTTCTAGTCGAGCATCGAGGTCGGGAACTTCGTTGCGCTCGATCGAGGCGGCCAATAGTTGCGATTGCTGTTCGACATCGCGAACTTCCTCAGCCGCTTGCTGGGCGAGTTCGGCAATGTGAGGCGCGTGCTCAGATAACGTGTTCCGCGCCGCCTGCGCGTACGGGGCCAACAGTCCAAAGATGGGTTGCAACTCTGCACGCACGGTCTCTAGTTCAGCGACGGCAGACCGCGGTGGCTGAGCATTCCACAATCGCTCACTCAGTTTCCGTTCCGCTAAACCGGCTGATGCACCATGCCGCAATTGCTCCACGGCCTGGCTAATTGTGTCGGGAAGCTGGGCGGATCGCAACCCCTCGGCAGCTTGCTCGAGTCGTAGTTCGAATGCGTTCCAGTGCCGCGCGCCATCCCCTGACCATGCCTGTGCTGCGTTCCCAGCTCGTTCGTCCCCGGTATGTTTGTCCCCGGCTAGTTCGCCAGCCCATAACTCGGACAATAGCGTATCGGCCTGCGTGACGCGGTGGATGGCGTGCAAGGTTTCCAGCGCTTGAGCGATATCGCGAACTGGCTCAATTAGGTCTTCACGACTGAGCCTTGAGGAACTATTAAGGGCTTCGATCGCGCGCGTCGCGTTACCCAGGTCGGTTGCATAAAGTTGATCTCCCTGAGGAGCAGTGCGCTCCATCGCGCGAAGTCGCGATAGCTGTTCTGTGGTTTGTACAGCCTGCGCTGCAAGGGGGATTTTCTGATTCAACAATTGGTGCAAATCATAGATGGCTTGCTGCACGGGTGGAGCCAATTCACTTAATCGACGCTGAGCGATTTTCATCGCGGCGGGTAAGCTGGAGTCCAGTTGGGAAAGAGTGCCCAGGCGACCTAGCTGTTCCGCCAAGGAGCCAGCCAATTCCGCATTCGATCCTTGCTCACCCAGCGTCTGGAATCGTTCAGCGGCACTGATCTGTTGGCGGAGTTGCGCTGCGCTCTGTCGCAGATTGCGCCGCGAATCTTCGTGGACCAGCGGTACTGATTCGACGAGAGTTTGCTGAACGACTTTGAGTTGGTCCGTGAGCGCGGTCTGTTGACGATAAAGCTGGGTACGAGTTTGTGCGTCTACTGGATGCACCGCAGCCAATCGTGACTCAGCCTCCGCCAATCGCGCAAGAGAGCGTGCGCTGCGCGAGATGACATCGTGAGTGGTTAGGGTTTCGAAGTGACGATGCAACTCCTGAGCGCGACGATGATCGACGGTGAGTGGCGTGAGAGCTTGGCCGACATCGATTAGTAATTGACTGTGGTACGCTTCTTCCGATTCACCAAGCGCTCGTTCAACGTCGCCGAGCGTGGTGGAGATTTCCTGCGCTAGCTCCATCTCCAACTGCCGCGTCTGCTCCAGTTGTCGAACACTATCCGGCGACCTCTCCCCTGTCTCGGGTGAATCTAATGCATCGTCCAGTTGTGGCTCGGACTCAGATAACTGCTGTTCGATTAGTTTTTGTTCGAATAACTTCTGTTCCAATAACTTTTGTTCGATGCGTTGCAAGCCAGCAGCTACCTGACGGCGTAGCAATTCCCCAGGACTCACTCCCTGTGCTAGCGACGTCGTGGAGATCATGACCTGCAGAATGGAGGACTCCCCGGTTTGCCCGAGGTAGTCGGTGGCAATGACCTTCAACTCAATTTGATCCCCGGGCTTTAGACGGTGTTCGAGTAGATCTAGTTCCCAATCGACCTGGCTCGACTGACGCATTTCCGTCGAATTTCCGACAGCTGAATCTGCGGTCAATGGTGCACTCTGCCATTGGCTCGCGTTGATTCGCAGCTCGCGCGTGAGGGTCGCCAGTGGCAGTTCGTCGACAATTCCATTCTTCAACACAAGCGATTCTTCCGGAGAGGCGATCAAACGACTTACTTCGGGTGCGATCCATGTAACCCCTGGAGCCTGATCGTCGACAGCCGTGATGCGATACGTGGGGCTGAACTCATTGCTGAATCCACTCTCCAAGCTTTGAACATGTATCTGGTAGTCGATCGAATTAGTAACTGTAAATTCCGCGAGCAGCTTACCTGTCTGCGGGTCGAGCCGCAGTGGAAGTGCCGCTGCCTCGACAACAGTGGTATTGGATGTGACCCAACGCAACTCTGCCACACTAGTCGGTTGCTCAACGCTCAAGTGCAGTTCAACATGGCTACCAGCCAAGACTTGCAGGTTGCCGTGATCTGCGGTTGAGACAATCGCAGACGAACCACTGAATGCGGTGGGAGTAGCAGTCTGTTCCTTGTTAACGGGTGGAGTGATCTGCCACTGGAACTCGACGATTCGTGGACGAGGCAGGGTGTCGAGTCGATACCAGGGTGTGCTCGCCCCCCCGCCAGTCACGCGATATTCTATCCGCTCGCTAGTAGCTGGTAGCAGCGATTCAAACCGAGAAACAGCGGTGACAAATGGAAACCGCGACTCGATTAATTCAGTGTTTTGGGCCAACAACATACTGACGGAAGAGGTGACAAGGTTGGGGTTACCATGCTCTTCTAGTACTCGCGTTTCGAGAAGCAACGTCTCTGGCTGGGGGCCATCCACGCGTGCCCGAATCGCCACAATATCATCTCTGGGAATCAGCTTGGTTTGGGGAGTCGGTCGTTCGATCGTGATTGCGATGCGACTAATGCGTCCCCAATCCCCAAACGGAAAAAAAATGCGCGCCATGCGCTGCGGCAGGTGAAGGCCAGGTAGCATACATAATAAGAACAGCATGGCGACGCCGATCGTAGCCAGCTTCGCACGGCGTTCTATCAGCGACCAGGGAATGAGCTGGCGCGGGTCGACGGTACCGATCAAATGCGCAACTTCCGATTGCAGTTGTTCGCGAAAGGGGATCGAATCATTGACACCAGGTTGATGTTCGCTCAATTCGACAGCGGCCAGCAGACGTTCGCGCAGTCGCGGATCGAGTTGCTCGAAACGCCGCGCTTCACTACGTGGCTCATAGGGTTGTAACCAAGGGACGAACCACAACCAAACCAGGCTCCCGCCGACGATCAACAACAGCCCAATGCTGCCGAGCCAGCGAGCCGCAGGGTGAGGCCACCAAGCGTCCAGCAACACAGCCGAGAGGAGCAACACCACGAACAGCAAACTGGCCACGCTCAGTCCACTGCAGTGAGACATGAGCCGTCGCCGCTGATAGAAAGCCCACAGTCCCCCCCGCGTGATTTCCAGCAGGGCGGCCGAAGGTCGAAGTTCGCTGCTGGAATTATTCATTGTGTGACCGGCTAGACTCTGTTTGAAAAGGGGTCATACCAACCCTACGCGTTTGCGGACGATCCATTCGATGATCAGTAGCAGCATAGCGGCGGCGAACCACCAGTACGATTGCCATAGCAACAAAGTCGAAGTACGTATTTTACCTCGGACTCGCGGTTGCAGCAGTTCGACCAGCTCGCTAGCTTGGCTTTCTCGCAAATATTTTCCTCCGGTCCGACTCGCGATTGCTGCCAGGCTCTCTTCGTCGCAGGCCAGTTGCTGCATTTCTCGACTGGGAGGTGCCAAGACGGAAAATTGAGACTGCAATGCCAGGGCTTGGGTCGAGAAACTGGGAGCAGCCACGCGCACTTGATAATCACCAGCCGGGAGACCAACGATCGCTGTGGAGTAAGTTCCTCCCACTGACTCCTCCACCAACGGCAAAGTAGTGACGGTGCGTATGCCCGACATGACAATCAGGCTCGGGGAAAGTTGGCTGGCGGGCATGCCGTCGGGCTGACGCAATTGACAACGGACCGGGATCGATTGACCGGGAAGATAGCTGGCCCCTCCGGTATCAAGAGAGACGAATTCACCGCGCAGGCTCAGGGGCATTTTCATCGTCCACCGCGCCAACTGCAACCACAATCGGCTATGCACGTGCTCGGCCAGCTCATAGCGCCAACGCCACGTCTCGTCGCTCGCCGAAAAGAGCACCCGTCCACCTCCGTAGCGGCGTGTGATCAATAGTGGGAAACGATCGACTGCGGTGACGGCTTCGAGCAATACTTCGGCCCCAGGGAGTGGAGCGACCCGCGAGACAAACTGCAACGGCGGCAACTCGGACCAGACTGCCGCACTCGCCTCGGCTCCCTCGGGGCTGAGTTGCAAGGCTTCTACTGATTGGCCAACGGGGGTGGGCCTGGGGACCTTGGGCAACGACGCGCGAGTACTCGACAGTGGTGACTGACCAACTTCGAGCCACTTCACGGGAGAAAGCCGTTGCAGGATTTCATACTGTGGCACGCGTAATGCTTCTCGTGCCCCATCCACGATGATCAATCCACCGCCAGTCAGCTCGACATATTCACGCAACCAATCTAAAAACTTTGTAGGGAATGCCAAGGCATCGACTTCCCCCAGAATCACCAGATCAAATTCGAACAATTTCTCTTTGGTCGCGGGGAGCCGTTTAAAATCGGAACTGAGCTGTGCTTGCGTAGCGTCACTGCTACTATTTTGCTGCACATCGAAATCGGGTGTCAGAATCAACGCGTCGACTTGCCAGCTCGGGTCACGCGTGAACATGTTTTTCAAATAGCGCGTCTCCCAACGACTGCGACCATCGATGATCAACAACCGCGATTTGTGCGATACTACTTGAGTATACGCGTCGCGCGAGTTGTTCCATTGAGCCGCGTCACTTTCAGCGACAGTATCAGCTCCTAGCGCCAGCGATTGGGTCGTCTGATTCGGGCGTTGGGGGAGGGGCAGTTCCGACAGTAACGACGACCCACTCGCTGGCGCGTCGAGCTGATATTCTGTAACTATTCGCCCCGTGAGCTTCAGCGGTAGACTGGCTACCTGCGTCCCAGCGGGGAGTTGAGCGGTCGCGTCATCAAACAACGGTGCAATCGGAAATGCAAAAGCTATCTCGCGTTGCCGTTCATCAGTCGCAATGAACGCTTCTTGCCATACGACTTCTGCATTGTGCTCAAGTTGCAACGTGAAGCGTTTGCCACGTGCTAGATGTTGCGCAATTGTCGCGGTACCGCTTAGCGTATCGGTGCGGTACAGGCGATCTGGAATAGCGAGTTGTTGCAGAGCCAAATCGCTTGTAGCCTGATAGGGTCCCAGCCCAATTGTAAACAGTGTGGCCCCTTGTTCGGCAAGTCGCTGCGCCGCATCGCTCGGATCATTCCCCTGGTTGCTTTGTCCGTCGCTGAGCAGCACCAATGTGTTGTTAGCTGTGGCAAAGGGATCAAGCGCATCGCCAATCGCGGTCGCTTCGCCCCACGTAGCAGGTCCCCAATTAAAGGCTAGGTCTTGGTCGTTGGGGTCTAGCCCTGTGCGAGGGTTCCACAGTTCGACTGCAGCTTGCCGATCGAAACGAGCGACGTTGACATCAAAGTCATTCCCAAACGCTGACAAAAAGCCACCCTGGCCCGTCAGCATCCGCGTGGCGCGCTCAAACCGATTAAACTGCGTGGTTTGATCAGCCGAACCGAGCTGCGACGCCAATTCGCTGGTGGTGATCGACATACTCCGCGAAGCGTCCAGTAGAAAAGTGAGACGTGCCAAGTCTCCATCCCCCTGTCGCGACTCGATCACCGGTTCGGCGAGCGTCAATGTGACGATCGCAATCGCCCCACCTCGGAGCGAAGGTAAAAACCAACCCACGGCCCCCAAATCGGCTGATCGCAATTGTCGACGATAGAGCCAGAAGGCGAGTGCAGCCAACAGTCCAGCCAACGCGGTGGTAGTGCCAAAAGGCCAATTCCCCATGAATTGTAGCGCACTCATGAGAGGCCTCTTGATAACGGTATCGCGTTCCGTTGAGCGATCAGCAATTCGGCAAACATCAATCCCAACACGCCAACGAGCAACCACCGCCAAAACTCCCAGCCATCGCGGCGAATGTTCTCTGTTCGAATATAGTCGTCGGCCGATTCAATGATGGTGGCTCCCAATCTCGCGGCCAGTGTCTCCAGTTCGGCTACATTCAGTGGCGTCAATTGTGACTCTTCTCGCGGCGGATTGAGGGTGGCCAGCGAATCGTCTCCTCCCTCTTGAGCTAACACCACAGCATGATTGACGATGCGCTCGGTCAACCACAGCATGAGCGGTACATACGCAGGTTGATTGGGCAAGTTTGTGCCATCGTCGGCGCACGAACTTGCACACTGCACGACGAGCCCTTGCCCAACCTCTTGTTCAACCAACCATGGTTCACCAGTGCTGAATTCCAACAGCACGTGTGATGGAACTTGCGGCGAACCGCGTGGCGAATCCATTGACCTGATCTGCAATGGAGTCCGAGTGAGCTCCCACCAGCGCGTGAACTCGATATCGCTCAAACCGCCCGTCGGCAATGCGAGCGAGGAAGTTGAAATGGGCGAAGTGCGAGTGACATCGAGCTTCGTTGGCCGAGCGTCAGTTGTTGTGCGAGCTACATTGAATTGTAGCGGGAGGAGCTGTGTTGTTTCGTTCTGCGTTTGTTGCCAAGCCGCTGCATTGAATTCCGACGGAGCAAAGAAGAGCAGCCCTCCTCCCGCATTCGCGTAATCGGCAACTAGCTCCACCAAGTTGCGTGTAGGAGTTTCAATATTGGCAACGATCACCCCGTCGTAGGCTGCCAGCGACTCTCTGCGCAGTTGAGTTGCAGACGCTCGATCGATAACAAAAGGATTCTGCGATCGATCGGCGAATGGCGAGAGCGCTAACTGTAGGAAGCGACTGGTCCCACGAAACGACTTATCGTTCTCCAGATTTTCGACCGCAGGACTACGCGCTTCGATAGCGTCGAGCGAGTCATCGACGATCAGTAACTTTGGACTAGGGGCGACCCGCACGATATGAAACCAAGTGTCGTCGGCATGCACGCTGCCGCGATCAGCGACGTGTACCGATAACCGCTGATTGCCAAGCTGCGTGAACTCACACGCAAATTCCACTTGCTCGCTCGCACTACCAGTCAACTGCAGTGTGCGGCTGGCCAAGTCGCGTCCCTCGGCTTCGAACGTGACCACCACGTCGCTGACTGGCTGCGTGTCATGATTGGTTACGCGCGCGGACAACTGCACTGATTGATCCGGTCTGGCGCGATGTGGCGCATCGATGATTTCGATAGAGAGATTTGGACCAGGACCACTTGACCGCACGCAGAACAAAAAAAGCTGAGTGGCAGAGTCAGTGGAAGTAATTTGAGTTCGCAGAGCCTGGACGTCGTTGTCGCTCAATGCGCGCCACTGGGCTGCTTGAAAATCGCTGGCCAGGATGATCTGTCGGTTCGACTCGCTGAGCTTCGGTAATTGTCGCAGGCCAAGTTCGATGGCTTCGACGGGGCGTGTGATTCCGGCTGGAGGACCGATCCGTGGTAGTGCTGCGCGGAGGCGTGGGACGCTAACCGTGGTCCCTTCAAGAAGATCGCGAGCAGGCTCCGCTGTGGTCCACAAACTGAGTTCCGCGCCTTCAGCTCGCTCGGCGATGTCCAGTAGTTCGCGCGAAGCACGACTGAGTAAACTCTCCCCCGCCGCAATTGAATCCTCGGTAGCAGCCATCGAGAAACTATTGTCGAGTAACAGGACCAACGATTTTTTTCCGTCAGCGCCAGCTTGTCGTAGGTGGGTCAATACGGGGCGTGCCAGCGTCATGGCCAGTAAGACTGGTATCAAACATCGAACCAGCAACAGCAACCAAGATTCCCATTGTACGCGGCGGCTGTTCGACTCCAGGGCTGCTTCCAAGAGATGCATGGCCCCCCAGTCGATCGTGTGAAACCGCGAGCGATTGAGCAAGTGAAGCAGGAGCGGCACGATCAAGGCCCCCGCGCCACCGAGCAGTATGGCGTTGAGAAAACTCATGACATAGTGCGGTCTCGAACGCCGCGCGCTTCCTTGCCAGTCCGACGTGTCAGATAAGCCGACAACAACTCTCCCAGATCTTGATCGGTTACGCAGTTCACCAATTCGATCCGCTCGCGCGCCATGACCTGCGCCAAGTGCTGCCGGAAGTCTTGCAACTTGCTCAAGTAGGCGGCGCGCAAGCTCCGCGGCTCGACTATCTGTCGCAGGGTCGGCTGCTCCAACGAACGGAATTGAGTTCGCGTGCGAAAGGGGAAATCGAGCTCGTCGCGATCCCACATCTGGAATACTACCACTTCGCTACCAGTGTGCCGATAATACCGTAGCGCGGAAATGAGCGCGTCTACGTCGTCAAAGCAATCAGACATAAGTACCAGCAGCCCGCGACGACGCAAGTGAGCGGCAGCTTGCTTGAGGGCTGTAGCGAGACTGGTTTCCGCTCCGCACCGCGATTCGATCAACGCCGAGTTAATAGTCTGCAAGTGGCTGATCGC
Organism: Pirellulaceae bacterium; assembly: GCA_041741715.1. Taxonomy (GTDB): domain Bacteria; phylum Planctomycetota; class Planctomycetia; order Pirellulales; family Pirellulaceae; genus Aureliella. Next base: position 14,409 of record JBGSJT010000702.1, read on the forward strand.
ACTGCGAGGCGGGATCACTTGCTGCAAGCGCTCGTCGATTGTCCCCAGCCCAACGGCATCTTGTTGTTTGATCAGGAGCGTCGCCAAACAGGCAGCCAAGTGGACCGCGAATTGATGCTTGCTGACTGGAGAACGCGTGCCACGATAGGCCATGGATCCACTTTGGTCGAGCAGAATCATGGCGCGTAGATTGGTTTCATCTTCGTATTGTCGGATAAAGAGGCGATCGGTCTTACCGAACAGTTTCCAGTCGAGCGAGCGAATCTCGTCGCCAGGGACGTATTGGCGGTGCTCTTTGAATTCGACGCTGGCACCCTTGTGCGAAGAGCGATGGCGCCCCGTGGTTAACCCTTCCACGACACCCTTCGCCAGCAATTGCAGTCGCGACAATCGTTCTTGGTCTTGTGGAGTTAACATTGTATCGGTGTTTTGAGTAGTAAAACTTTCTGTCGTCCAAGGCGTCGGTCGTACAGTCGAGCGTGCCGCTCCCCCCAAGCTTGTTGTACCATACATCGCGGAATTCCGTCCGCCCCGTGCCAGTTAGTTTCGCATGATGACGAAGGGACGCCACAATTGTCAGGGCTAGACGTCTAACACAAAGAACTGATTCACAAGATTGTCGCTCCCGCGGGGGCGACAATCTTGTTATACTAAACGATCTCACCTGCCCTTTCCAACCCAGCGCACGACACCTCTCCGCAGTCGTGCCGCACCTACCCACCTTTCGTCGGAGTCAGTGATGAATGCTCGCGTCGGTAACTTACGTGCGTGCGCGCTGCTGCTAATTACTTCTGTAGTCGTATCCTTTGCCCAGCGGAGCTCATCGGCAGCAGAGTCGATCAACTACGAGAGTCACGTTCGCCCCATTTTGAAGACGCACTGTTTTCAATGTCATGGAGAAGGTGGAAAAATCGAAGGGGGGCTCGATCTGCGTCTGCGGCGGTTGATCGTCCAAGGGGGCGACTCGGGAGAAGCGTTTGTGGCGGGCCAGCCACGTGGCAGTCTACTGCTGCAACGCTTGCTGGAGGGTGACATGCCACCATCCGAGGTCGCCCTGCGTCCCACGGCAGGTGACATCGCCATAATTGAAGCCTGGATTGCGACTGGTGGTGTGGCCACGCAAGCTGAACCAGACGACTTAAATCCTGATCTATATATCACACAACAGGATCGCTCCTACTGGGCTTTTCAACCGGTGGTCCGTCCACAATTGCCCGAGGTGCGTGCCCTGGCTCGAACCCGCAATGCCATCGACCAATTGATCCTGGCCCGACTGGAACCGGAGGGGCTTACTCTCTCGCCAGATGTCAAGCGTGAAGCGTTGATACGTCGCGCAACTTTCGACCTCCTAGGTTTGCCTCCCTCGCCGTCGGACGTAGATCAGTTCGTGCAAGATGATTCGCCAGATGCGTACGAACGGTTGTTGGAGCGTTTGTTGAGCTCACCGCATTACGGGGAGCACTGGGGGCAACATTGGCTGGACGTGGCTGGCTATGCCGACTCCGAGGGCTATACCGAAGACGATCCCGTGCGTCCCCACGCCTACCATTATCGCGACTACGTGATCCGCGCAATGAATGCTGATAAGCCCTTTGATCAGTTCATAGTGGAGCAGTTGGCCGGGGATGAATTGCTCACACCCCCCTTTGATAATTTGACAGCTAGCCAAGCCGAAAAGTTGATCGCAACTGGTTTTCTACGAATGGCCCCCGATGGTACAGGGATCTCGGGCGTTGATCAGGACATCGCGCGCAATGACGTGATGGCTAAGACGATCGAAATCGTTTCGACGGCGCTCATGGGCTTAACGGTTGGATGTGCGCAGTGCCACAATCACCGCTACGATCCGATTTTGCAAGAAGACTACTTTGCCATGCGGGCGATTTTCGAACCCGCGCTCGACTGGAAAGATTGGAAACCCCCCACGCAACGCTTCGTATCGCTGTACACCGATGCGGATCGCGCGGCCGCAGCGGCAATCGAGACCGAGGCCCAGCAGATACTAAATGAACGCTCCAAGCAGGAAGCGGTGGCTATCGAGACCGTGTTCCAAACCGAACTGGAAAAGCTCGTAGCGACACAACACGCACCGATTCGCGCTGCGCGGGACACTCTCGAGAAAGACCGCACCGCCGAACAGAAAAAATTGTTGGGAGAATATCCGAGTGTAAACGTTACCGCATCATCGCTCTACTTGTATGACAAGCCTGCCGCCGATGAGCTACAGAAAATGTCGGACCAAGCGACGGAGATTCGAGCCCGGAAGCCACCCGAAGAATTTGTCAGAGCAACATGGGAGCCAGCTCAACGCGAGCCACCGCCAACCTATCTGTTTCATCGTGGTGATCACGCACAACCCAAGCATAGGGTCGCTCCGCAGACGTTGACAGTGTTGACGACCGCCAAGTCAACTGCCATACCCGAAGATGATCCGCAACGACCCACCACCGGGCGACGGTTGGCCTTTGCTGGGTGGCTTACCTCAGGCGAACATCCGTTGGTGGCGCGCGTCATGGTCAACCGCATCTGGCTCAATCACTTCGGACGCGGCCTTGTTTCCACACCAGGAGATTTCGGATTTTTGGGTGAGCGTCCCAGCCATCCAGAGTTGCTCGATTGGTTGGCGGCTGAGTTCGTCGACAGTGGCTGGAGTGTTAAGCATATCCAGCGATTGATCCTCGCCTCGACTACCTATCGCCAATCGTCGGCCCGTCATGCGCTGGGTGATGCACGCGACCGAGATAACCTACTCTACTGGCGAATGCCGGTTAGCCGATTGGCGGCTGAAGCGGTGCGCGACGGCGCGCTGGCGGTGACCGGGGAATTGAACGCTCGCGCTTTTGGGCGATCCATTCCAGTTATGCCTGATCCTGTAGGGCAGTTCGTAATCGGCATTGAAAACTCCAGCGCGGGCCGACCAGGTGCAGTCATACCAATGCAGGGGGAGGACTTGCGGCGAAGTATCTATGTCGAAGCTAGGCGCACACGCCCGCTGGGGGTGTTGGCCCCGTTTGATCTTCCGCGCATGGAGCCCAACTGCACGGCGCGCAACGTGTCGACAGTTTCTACCCAGTCATTGCTGATGATGAACAATGAATTTGTGTTGAAACGCGGGTTGCGACTGGCCGAGCGAGTGCAGCGCGAGACGACTGGAGGGCTGGTGGCACAAGTCGAGCTAGCGTGGCAGTTGGTCTTCTCTGCTCGACCCAGCTCCAGCGAGTTGAGCCAGGCCTTAACATTTTTGCGTGAGCAGACGGAAACCTTTTCGTCTTCACCGCTTCCAGAAGTTAAGAATCAGACCGACCCCACACCTCAAACTGAAGCCATGGCCAGTTTTTGTCACGCGCTCTTAAGCTCGAATCGTTTTTTGTATGTCGACTAAAAGGATAGTCGCTGATCGCTCCGCCGGTCAGTGCTTTTTGAACTCGCCATTGAGAGGCCACCCAAAGGGCAAGTCGCAAAAACACGGACCGACGGAGCGATCCACGACTTTATTTCCAGCCCTGTGAAGGGTTACATTGAATCGGAGATAGCATTATGTTCCACAATCCGCCCCTATCCGATCGTCGCCAGTTCTTGGCCTCGCATGTTATGTGCCTGGGGAGCGTCGCCCTGACATGGTTGCTCAAGCAAGACTGCGTGATGGGAGAGTCACCACGCCCGGAACTCGCACCGCCGCACTACACGCTCGATCCCAAGCCACCACACCACGCGCCCCGCGCTAATGCGATGATCTCTTTGTGGATGCAGGGGGGGCCCAGTCATCATGATTTGTTCGATCCCAAGCCAGAATTGAACAAGCGTGATGGTCAATCTTTTCCCGGAGAGATTCAATACGATAGCGTCGCGCGTGCCAGTTCCAAAATGTTGGCCAGCCCCTGGAAATTCAAACCCTGCGGGGCGTGCGGTACACAGATCTCAGAGCTCCTTCCTCATTTGGGAACGGTGGTCGACGACATCTGTCTTATTCGCTCCATGCAGACCGGTGTTAACAATCATGGCCAATCGATTCAGGCTATGAATACGGGAGAAATTCTCGGAGGACGTCCGGTTCTGGGAAGTTGGTTGACGTATGGACTGGGGAGTGAGACGCAGGAATTACCCGCCTACGTGGCGCTGATTGATCCAGGACAACTACCGGTGATGGGAGTCGAGAATTGGAACCATGGCTACCTCCCTTCGCTGTACCAAGGTACCGTCGTGCGACCCCAAGAGCCGCGCGTGTTGAACCTGACTCCATCGGCGCGGCTACGGGGCCCCGCCCAATCGCAGTATCTCCGCTATGTCGATGAATTGAATCAGCAACATCTACGCGAGCACACGGGTGAGTTGGATTTGGAAGCCCGCATCGCCAGCTACCAACTGGCCGCCAAAATGCAAACTGCGGCTAAGGAGGCACTCGATCTCAGTCAAGAAACGGCTGCCACGAAACGGATGTACGGTTTCGACAATCCCGCCTGCAAGGAGTTTGCCGAGCGGTGCTTGATCGCGCGGAGGTTAGTGGAACGTGGCGTGCGCTGCGTGCAAGTCTTTACGGAAAATCAGCGATGGGATCATCATCTCAACATCCGCTCCCTCTTGCCAACCGCTTGTTTGAAAGTCGATCAGCCTTCGGCTGCGTTGGTGAGTGATCTCAAACAGCGGGGACTTCTCGACACAACTTTGGTCCAGTGGGGTGGCGAAATGGGACGGCTCCCAGTGATCGAGAGTGATGCTGGTGTCGAACGGGCAGGTCGCGATCACAATACCCATGGCTTTAGCATGTGGTTGGCCGGTGGTGGCGTGCGAGGTGGAATGACCTATGGAAACACCGACGATTTTGGGCATCGGGCCATCGAAAACGTAGTTAATCACTTTGACTACCACGCCACCCTATTGCATCTGTTCGGCTTGGACCCCGAACGCTTAACGTTCGTGCAAAACAATAGCCCCCGCTCGCTCGTCGCTGGCCAGGGACGCATCGTCCGCGAAATACTCGGTTAGCATCGTACAGGAAATAACTGTCGTAGCTACGTTCGCCAGAACGTCGACTCCCTGCGGTCTGGCGACCACAGCTACAATTGAGTCGACTCCCTGCGGTCTGGCGACCACAGCTACAATTGAGTCTTACGTCGCGCGGCGAGGCACATGGCAACAATCATCAACCACCCACCAGTGCAAGCGATCAAATTGATCTGCAGAAAGTTGGGCGCACTGATGAGAGTCAGCGCTCCGGCAATCAACCCGACGCACAAGCCACCCACGGTCCCCGACCCAGCCAACTCCCAGCTCCGAAAGCGCAAGAGTCCCAGCAGAAAACCAATCACCATCCCGATCCCTCCACAGACCGTCATCGCCATCTGCAACGATAAAGTGGAGACCGCGTCATTGTCCAACAGAGTCCTTAAACAGGCTGAGACGATCCCGCCAAAAGTAACCAGATAGAACAGGAAGGCGAGCGTAATGGGGCTGCGATCGCTAGCATGACGTACTGCGGGCTCTACCATGGCCAGTCTTCCATCAGTTTTCCATCGGCCCGATTGGCGACTTGTTGTGCCAAATTACGATCTATATTTTGGCTGACAAAATGAACTGCTCCGTCTCCATTTAAGAAGTGTGCTCCACCGGAATGGAAGCTACCAAAGCCCCCCACGTCGCTACCGCTGTTCGGTCTGCCGGGGATCACTACCGGCAGATCGGCGACGAGCATCCATGTCTTGGGGTCGGTGGTTAACATGGCGTAGCGCGTCGCACCCATGCTCTGGCTCTCTTTCTGTCTAACCGTTTCCATGCCGTCGGGTTCGATCGACAGATCCTCGGTCGCGCCCCCAGCACCGTACCCGCCACCTCCGTAACCACCCGCAGCGTAACCTCCACCGCCATAGGCGCTCGCGGCAGTGGTAGCGTCCCCCGAGACAAATCCGCCCACAAAGCCAGCGGGTAGTACCCAACTGTTTCCACCGGCCGAGGCGTTGAAGCTACTCCCCATATTGCGCAGGGTCGCGCGGGTGCCGCTTCCCCAACCCAGATCGGTCAGCTCAATGTGCTTTTCGCCGACGAAGATCGTGTGGGAAACGCCATCGGTAATGTCATCGAAGCGGACGTGGCTATTAAGAAATAGCACGCCGTTATTATTGACATCGATCGGCACCTCGCGACTGTCATGCACGCCAGCATAGTTAGAATGCGGGCCTTGTGCGGCTGGAGACGATGGACACAACAGGCTGCTGATCGAGTGACCTCGCACCGGAAAATTCGCTTTGCTGTAAATCGACTGGGAGTGATCGAGTTGTTTGTAAGCTAGACTTTCGTCCATCATCGGCAGGATTTGCACGATCCAATTGTGATGAAATCCGCGGGGCAAGTGGACGATGGGCCCCTTAGCATCCACGGTCCCCGATGGGAGCACGCGATGGGCCATTTCGTAATTGTGCACAGCGATCCCGAGTTGCAACACGTTGTTGGAACACTGCATGCGTCGCGCCGCTTCACGGGCCGCTTGGACCGCCGGGAGGAGCAGTCCCACCAAAATCCCAATGATCGCAATCACGACCAATAATTCCACCAGCGTAAAACCGTTATTGAGTCGCTTCATGATTTGCTTCCTTGTCCGCCACGACATGCGTGGCAGTTATTTCTGATGTGCTTCCAATTCGATAGTTTACCGTAATCCGCACCTGTGAATTAGTCGAATCACTTGAGTCGATTCGCGTGAAGGCGATGCGCCCCATTTGATTCTCACCCGCTGAAGGGACAATCAATTCCGCGTCGGGAAGTTGGTAGTCGCTTTGGCGCAATACGATCTGACCCAGCTCGATCAATTCGCGAGCTTGCCTGAGTTGTTCGCGTTGGTCGTCGCTGCGGCGGACCAACAATAGTGTCTGCACAGTTTGTGAGATCAGCAGTCCCACGATGAGCAACACCACCAATACACAAATTAAGACTCCTCCCGAACGTCGCTGATCGCTCCGCCGGTCAGTCGCTTGGGTGCTACCAAAAGGGTTGACACTACCGTAACGCTCTTCATGAGCAGCACTGATCGACGGAGCGATCAGCGACATTCGATCAAATCCGTCAGTGGTCATCTGTGGCTCCATTCGCATGTAACTCGGGGAGTCTCGATAACCACTTGATCGGCCCCAGCGTTTTCGCCCCTCCTTCGAAATGCAACTCGCAGGCAATCAGTGGTACACGACCGTTGGTCTGCATACTCCAATCGACTTGCGACAACTGAGGGCCGTGCCAAGCTTCGCGCGCGATGACTTGCGTGTCGCGCTCGACGATGCGTGCCAGGCGTCCTTCGGTCACAGCGTAGCGCACTGTTTCACCAGTTTCACGCACAAGTTGAGCGTCGCTTCCAAGCTTGACCTCAATGGCTTGAAGGGTATCAGCCCGAAAGCGATCGCACCAGAAATTGAGTTGTTCAAGTTCGCGGAATGTTTGCAGCGTGCCGCGATGGACTTGGTAGGCGCGATTCAGCGTCCCCGCGCACAGCGACAGGAGCACGCCGATCATCGCTACCACTCCCATACATTCAATCAACGTGAATCCACTCCGCCGAACCATGCACCGCCCCCTCGCCCGCTTGCCCGGCAGGAGCGAAAGTTTTGTGGTTAGACATTCCAAGCGAGCGCTGCTAACCAGAAAAACTTTCGCTCCTGCCGGATAAACCGGCGAAGGGGGCTGTAAGAGATGGATATCAGGCCTCACGGCTTCACCCCCCCGCCATCAACGCTCGTCAATTCTTTCGAGTCGATCCAGAACACCAACGACGCTGGTCGCGCCGCTTGCTCATTGATGGTGCAGTGCAGCGCCAAGGTGACTTGCAATACTTGGGCTGGTTCCGAGATCGATTCAACACTCGCCTGCCAACGCACATCGCTCAGCTCTTGCTTAAGATAATCCGAGAAGGGCAAGCTCTCAATCTCTTTAACGCTGACATCCGTGGGTTGCCAAGCCCCAATCTGCTCGCGCGCGTTGGCCAACTCCCAGCCGATGCGGGAATTCAATTCGCGATCGTGAAGCCCCTGTCGAGTCGTCGATGCAAAGCGACCGACACCCAAGACTGCAGTCGTTAGTACAGCCATGGAGACGAGCAACTCCACCGTGGAGGTGCCACCGCGAAGCAAAGTTGGTCTAGCAAGTGGCAAACACATGTTCCGGAGTCTCTGGTTTGACAGCGCAATATCGAAATTAGTGCGAGAGTTCTTTGTCCAGTTTAATCTGTGCGCGGGACTCGTAACCTCGTCCACTACCTTGAGCGCGCTAGGTAGTGGACGAGGTTACGAGTCCCGCGCGTGCACTAGCGTTTTTCTTACTACACCATGCTCATTAATTCCGAGAGCATTTGAAACATACCAATTGCCAACGAACCGACGATTGCCGCTGTCGCCAAAGTGATGAGGACGACTCCACATTGTACCAATATCAAATAGCGGCGGAGCATGCGCCCCATTTTCCAACTGGCCAGTTGCTGTAGGCACCAAGTTGGATTGCGTTGGTCGAAACCAAGCTGGAAGGCTTGGAATTCGCGGCGACTGAGCAAGCCCGATTGATAGAAGGCATCGCGGGGAAGGTGCCCTGACTCCAATAAATGGGCCGCATATTCATACGGTCTGGCTACCGCTTCCAGGTCGATCAGGCGACTGGTGGTGCGGCAGGCGGTCACTAGATCTTGTTCATGGTCAAGCGTGTGAGCCAAGGCGGCGAAGCCAGCCGTGCGGTAATAGTCATGGCACAACCAACGCAGTGGAAGACGCTGCAACAACTGCGGGAAAAACCAGACCGCCACAGCGATAAACATCAGCACCGCCAAACCGAGCGGCAACAGATAGAACGCCGCCCCCCACCCCCAAACAGCCGCGCTATCGGTGATTGTGACGATCGTCGACATCACACTCGGTAGCGGTCTACCAAATTCCGCCAACAACAACTGGAAGGTTGGGACCACAAACATCATCAGCATACTTATCAGCGAGAATGCTAAGAAGATCCAGGAGAAAAGTAGAAGTCGTCCCAG
>JBGSJT010000703.1:0-19410 GCA_041741715.1 Pirellulaceae bacterium
AGAGTGTTGGAACGATCGCTGGTAGGATGGACTTCGGTTACTTCGAGGTGTTAGACAATGGCTGGGTGGGTTCAACTGAACCACTTCGAGCACACTGGCCACAGCCAGTGCCACCCAACCCAGCCAGAGCCACCCAACCCAGCCAGAGCCACCCAACTCAGACATTGCCACTCATTTCAGACATTGTCTTTCACAAGGTCATCTCATTTCGTCGCGATCAAAAGTTTCAGGTCGCAGGCCATGGATGTGTGGTAGACCATCGAATTGCTGACAGGGTGGCTCGAGCAGATAGTAACGGGCACTCGACCAACGCCACTCGATCGCTCGATGACAAAGTTCACGAGCGACCGGATTGCGATGGATATACCGAATCGCCGCCTCTATTACTTTAGGGGAATACATATTGCGATCATAGCCAGGTCCTTCCTGCCAAAATCGAAAACTACTCTTCCCTGGTCGTTCGCGAACCATTAGTTTGTCGAACAACGTACTCTTCGAATCGATGAGTGCCTGTTTCACGAAAACAGAAAGTGGCCGTTTCACCTGAGTTAAGAATTCACCCATGTCTGGCTTTTCTAACAGCGGGAAGACGAGCAGGTGCACATGCTCGGGCATAAAAACAAAAGCCACAAGCTCCATCTGCAATTGCTCGCAGGCATGGTCTATACAACGTGAAAGTTCTACTCTCCAACTATCATTAGTTAGCAGGGGTAGTGCATGGAAACATGAAAACGTCAACTCGTGAAAATCGCCCGGTTGATGGTGGTGCTTGATGCGTTTGTAATCGTCGGGCGACTGAGAATTCATGAGTTGCATCCGCCCCAAGTATCTGAAGATGCAGTTCCACTTTAATCACGGGCGATGTAGTTTAACTTCTCAGAAATGGGCAAAGCAAGTATGGATTGGTGTTGATATCTGAAAGATTCAAGGGCTGAGTTGGTTGCCACTGGCTGTGTGGTAGCCACTGGCTGAGTTGGTTTGCACTGGCAGTGTGGGTGGCACTGGCAGTGTGGGTGGCACTGGTTGAGTGGGGTGGCACTGGCCAGTGTTGTCGAAGTGGTGGAGTTGGATATTCATCAAGACCTCCCAATGCCTCGAAGTAATGAATTCAGTTCAGCCACAGATTTCCAAAGAGCCATTGTACTCCCCCACTTAGCACTTCCAACTAGGCCCTGGACACAGTGGCACTGGCTGAGTGTGTGGCACTAGATGTGTTGGGTGGCACTGGCTGTGGCCAGTGTTGTCGAAGTGGTGAAGTTGGCAATCCATCAAGATCTCCCAATGCCTCGAAGTAATGAATTCAGTTCAGCCACAGACTTGCAATGAGCCACAGGCCTCTGGTCAGAGCAGCGCCAGTTGAATCAGTGAGCAGAGTGTTGGAACGATCGCTGGTAGGATGGACTTCGGTTACTTCGAGGTGTTAGACAATGGCTGGGTGGGTTCAACTGAACCACTTCGAGCACACTGGCTTTGGCCAGTGCCACCCAACTCAGCCAGTGCCACCCAACCCAGCCAGTGCCACCCAACTCAGCCAGTGCCACCTAACCTAGCCAGAGCCACCTAACCTAGCCAGAGCCACCCAATTCAGACATTGCCACTCAAACAGCTAGCTCTAAACAATTATTTCACCGGTTCCGATGGTGGTGGCGGCGGTGCGATAGACGTCGAGGGCTTCTGGGAGCAACTTTTCTAGATCGGAGGCGCGACGCGCGTCAGCGGGATGAGTGGAGAGAAATTCCGCCGGTTTCGTTCCAGTGTTAGCGGCAGAGAAACGAGTCCAAAAACGAGGTGCCTCGGCAGGGTCGTAGCCGGCGCGCGCCATGAGCATCAGCCCAATGTGGTCAGCTTCCGATTCATGTTTGCGGCTGTAGGGGAGGATGACACCGTAGGTTGTCGCCATGCCATAGGCTTTCATGTAGATGTCGCGCGAAACTTGTTCTTTGTTCCGCATGACATAGCCCATCGCCGTTTGCACTCCGTTGATTGCCGAAGTTTGACTCATCCGTTCACCTCCATGTCGTGCAAGGACATGAGCGACTTCGTGACTCATCACCACCGCCAAGCCAGCTTCGTTCTCACAGACGGGCAAGATGCCATCGTAGACCACGATCTTTCCGCCTGGCAAGCAATAGGCGTTCTGCTCCTCGCTGGCGACCACGCGAGTTTCCCATTGATAGTCGGTGCGGTCGCTAACGGAAGCGATGCGCATTCCAACTCGGCGGACCAATTCTTCGTATCGCGGGTTGGATGGCCCTGCCTGCTCCTTGGCCGCATCGGAGAAGGCCTGGGATCCCATAGCGATTTCGTTTTGCTCGGGGATTAGCATCAATTGTCGACGCCCCGTAACCGGCGCCGATTTGCACCCCAAGCATCCGCACAGGCCGTAACTTCCCAGCGCGGTTGCTAAAAGCCATTCCCTTCGATCCACGGCAGTATCTTTCACGTTATGATTCAATTTCGTCTTGGCCAACCCTGACCGAGGCAGTTGGGGCAGCCAGATTGCGATTGTGACGAAATCGCTGGTCGCGGCAAAGATCGATTCAGCTCAATTCGAGCAAGTTTGATTGCAAAAACCAACCTTTTGGGGATCGGCTATGGTAGACTCCAGGCAGGCATGGAGTGCCGTAGTTAAATGGCGTCACAAGCTTTCATTCCTCATTCAACCACGGGGTTCTGGCATGTCCAACATATTGCTTGTCGAGGACAGTCCCACGCAGGCGATGCAGATGAAGCTGCTGCTCGAGTCAGCGGCGCACTCGGTGACTTGCTGCGATGACGGTACGACAGCCCTCGAGCAACTGCAGAGTGGTACGTGCGAACTAGTCGTGACCGACCTCGAGCTGCCGATGATGAACGGACTCGACTTGATCAAGCAGATGCAATGTGACTTCCCGCAGATTCCGGCGGTGCTGGTCACCGGTCAGGGATCGGAACGTCTAGCGGCCGAGGCGCTTCGGGCTGGAGCCACAGCCTATGTCCCAAAATCGCTGGTCGACGACCTGCTGTTGGGAACCGTCGAAGATGTGCTGGGGGTCATGCGCACTGATCGCAGTTACGCTGAACTGATCGATTGCACCGTTGAGAACCGTCTGGTTTTTGAACTTCCGAACAAACTGGAATTGCTATCAACCGCCATAGATTTGACGATGCAACTCGCCTCCGGTATGCAATTGCTGTCTGGCATCGACCGTTATCGAGTGGGGATGGCATTGCAACAAGCGGCTTCCAATGCGATTTATCGCGGCAATTTGGGTTTATCGCGTGAGCAGTGGCATCAGACATCCAATGAGGAGAATGGCGACGGGCAACTCTCTCCCGTCGTAGCGGAGCGACTGCAGGCAGCACCTTACCAGCATCGTAAAGTACACTACGACGCGCGGTTGATGCGTGATGTAATTCGCGTAGTGATTCGCGACGAGGGAAATGGATTCGACTTCCGAAGTATCGCCAATGAAAATGACCCTCAAGCCATGAGCGCCGCGAGTGGTCGCGGCCTGGTGCTGATTAGGAGCTTCATGGACAAAGTCAGTTTTAACGATAGCGGTAACGAGATTACGCTCATTAAGCACTGCGTAGCCTGATAGAGGGTTGGCCATGCAAGCGTTGGTAATAAAGTATCTTGGTCAGGATATGCGGCTCCCAGCGGAAGAGATGCTAGACAGTCTGAGCGACTTCGCGTGGACGCTCGCGCGCGATGGCAGTTCGATACGATTTGTGAATCGGCGGACCACGGAGCACTTGGGCTGGAGTCGAACTGAAATCGAGAACTTTCGACCTTGGTGGTCGGTCCTACTGACTGAGCCGTCAGCCCGCCAGATACAAGCTTTGTTGCTGCAATTGGCCGCCAACGAGGATAGATCATCCACACAGAACGATTTACTACCTCTTGCACCGCTGCGGCTGACTGCCAATACGACCGGCGGTCTAACGTTGCCGTTGGAAGTGCATTCGGTATTTGTGGCTGGGGATGGCCTTTTGGTTTTGGCCCGCAGCCCGCTGAATCAAGATTCAGCGGAAGAGATCTTGCGTCAAACCCAAGCGCGATTCCGATCGATCGTCGACGGCTTGTCGATCAACCTGGTGCTAAAAGGGGCGGATGGACGAAGGATTTACGCCAATCGCGCTTATTTGGAATTGCGAGGCCTTACATTGGCGGATGTGATCGGCAAGACCGACGCGGACTTGTTCCCACCTGATTTGGCGAAGCAATTCGAAGCTGACGACCAACGTGTGTTGCAAACCGGAGAGGTGATACACAAGTTTGAAGAGAACTTTGGCCGCGGCGGCTCGCGCACTTGGTCGGAAATTATTAAGGGGCCCTTGCGCGACGCCGACGACAACATCACTGGAGTGCAGATTCTGTTTTGGGATGCTACCGATCGCAAGGCGACCGAAGCGGCGCTGGAACGTGAAAGATATTTGCTGCACACTCTGCTCGATAATGTCCCCGATTCGATCTACTTCAAGGATCGCCGTAGTCGTTTCATGAGAATTAGCCGTGGGATGGCTAAGAAGTTTAACTTGGCGGACCCTGAAGTTGCCATCGGCAAAACCGATGCGGATATTTTTACAGGTGAACATGCTGGCCAAGCACTAGAGGACGAACGGCGGATCATGCAAACCGGCCAGCCGATGATTGCCAGCATCGAACGCGAGACTTGGCCGGACCGTCCCGACACGTGGTGTTCGACGACCAAGCTCCCGCTGGTTGATCCCAGCGGTAGAATCGTGGGAACGTTCGGGATCTCGCGCGAGATCACCGATCTCATATTGGCGGAGCAAGCGCTGCGCGACGCGCGTGACGCGGCAGATCGAGCCAACGCGGCCAAGAGCGATTTTTTGGCCAACATGAGCCATGAGATTCGCACCCCCATGAACGGCATCATCGGCATGACGGAGTTGCTCAGCCATACGCCCCTCAAGGATGATCAACGCTCATTCGTCGAGATGATCGAACAATCGGCCCAGTCGCTGCTGCGCATCATCAACGACATTCTCGATTTTTCAAAGATCGAAGCGGGCAAACTCGATTTGGAAACGCGTCCCTTTGACCTGCAACGCTGTGTCAGCCACGCTGCCAAGAGTTTGGCCGTTCGCGCGGCGGCCAAGCAAGTCGAGGTAGTGCTCGAAATTGCCCCCGACGTCCCCAATGCATTGTTGGGTGACCCTGATCGCCTGCGACAAGTATTGGTGAATTTGGTCGGCAACGCTATCAAGTTCACCAGTCAAGGTGAGATCTGTATTCGCGTGGTAGTGGCAAATGGCCCGCCCACGCAGACCGACTACACACTTCACTTTTCAGTCAAGGATACTGGGATTGGCATCCCACCGCACAAGCAACGTTCCATTTTCGAGGCGTTTTCACAGGCTGATGTTTCGACCACGCGGCAATACGGTGGGACCGGTCTAGGGCTTTCAATTTCTTCCCAGTTGGTGGAGATGATGCATGGTAAGATTTGGCTGGAAAGCGAAGTGGGAGTTGGCTCCACCTTTCATTTCACGGCGATCTTTGCCCCTAACAAGCACCCCGCTGAATCAAAAGCGGAGGCGGATCAACTATTCAGCCTCAAGGGACTGCGGTTGCTGATCGTCGATGATCATCAGGCTAGTCGCGAAACGCTGGCCGCGAGTTTGCGAGAGCGAGGGATGCAAGTGCAGATTGCTGAATCACCTGCCGAAGCTCAGCAGAGATACCTGGAATTCTCAACTCAGGACGCAGAGCGTTCCTGCCTGATTGTCGACTCCTCGCTGGCCGAGACTGACGGACTAGAGTTGATTGTCGAACTGCATCGCGCACACCCGCTGTTTCGACCGTGGGTCGTGGTGCTGACTTCGTTGGCGTCTACCATTCCCGACGAGTTCTCACAAGCGCATCGGTTGATTGCCGTTTTGCAAAAGCCCGCCTTGCAATCGGAGATTTGTGCCGCCCTGAGGCGCGCGATTTCTGGTCAGCCGCTGACGGTGACAACTGCCCCGAACGCACCCGCAATTATCACTGAGCGCGCGCTGCGGTTTTTACTTGCCGAGGATGGCGAAGTCAATCGTGCGGTGTTCTGTGGTTTACTCCAACGGGATGGACATCTAGTCACCACGGTCGACGATGGTCAAGCGGCGTTGGAAGCCTGGCGAGATTTCGAATTTGACGCCATTTTGATGGACGTACAAATGCCACGCCTGGATGGTCTACAGGCCACGCGCGTTATTCGTCAAGAGGAACAAGAGCAAGGTGCTGTCCACATTCCGATCATCGCCATCACAGCGGCCGCCATGGAGGGAGATCAAGAGCGATGCCGCGCGGCGGGGATGGACGACTATCTCAGCAAACCGGTAGACATCGCCCAGCTTCAGCGAGTGGTTAGCAGCCTCCGCGCGGGTCTTAAGTCCCCCAACGCCATGGAGACCGAGCTTCCCAATGGGGAGCCTCAGTCCATCAACATCGACTTAGATGACGAGCTAAACGTGGTCGAAGCACCTACTGACGGTTTACCCCCCGCGCGCTCGATCAATTTCGAAGCTCCCATCTCAAAACTCAATTATACCAGTCAACAGCAGCATCAATTAATCAGTACGCTACAACGTGAAACCATGCAGCGGCTAGATGAATTGACCAGGGCCATCGACAACCACGATGTCAAGTTGCTGATTCGCGCTGCTCATTCACTGCGCAGCGCAGCTGCACTGTTCGAAGCGGAGCAGGTTGCGCAGATTGCGGGCCTAGTTGAAGAACAGGCGCGGTCTGGCCACATCGCGGCGGCACGCGAACACTTTCCCGAATTGAGGCGTGTCGCGACGCAGATGCTGGCCGAAATCAATGCCTGGTTAGCCGCGCATAGTTAACATTTTCCAATAGCGTGGACTTCGAAACCAATGCTCTTTAGATGATTGCGGTCGAGGATGTTGCGGCCGTCAAAGACAAAGGCTGGCTGCGGCATGTCCCGGAACACACGCTTGAAATCCAGTTGCTTAAATTCGTCCCACTCGGTCATCACCGCGATGGCATGTGCGTCCTTGGCCGCCTGATAGCTATCTCCGACGATAATAATATTATTCTCGATCAACTGTCGATCGACGGCTGAGATTTGTTCGCTGGCATCGACCATGACTTTGTGGAGGTCCTGGAGGATCTGCTCTTTTCCAACCCGCGGATCGTAAATGTGGAGCTTGGCCCGTTCGCGGAGTAGATCTCGGCAGACGTAGATCGCGGCCGATTCGCGGGTGTCATTGGTATCCTTTTTGAAAGCCCAGCCCCAAATGGCGATCTTTTTGTTCGAGACGGTATTGAATAGGGTTTTGACAATTTTCTCGCTAAAACGTCGTTTCTGGTAGTCGTTCATGATGACCACTTGCTCCCAATACGCGGCCACTTCCTTGAGCCCGAAGTGCTCGCACAGATAGACCAGATTGAGTATATCTTTTTGGAAGCAGCTACCACCAAAACCGACGGAAGCCTTAAGGAACTTTGGGCCGATGCGTGAATCGGTCCCAATGGCTCGGGCGACTTCGTCTACGTCAGCTTCGGTCGCTTCGCAGAGTGCTGAGATGGCATTGATCGATGAAACACGTTGGGCCAGAAAGGCGTTGGCGGTCAGCTTGGATAATTCGCTACTCCACAAATTCGTGGTCAAGATTTTCTCGCGGGGTATCCACCGCGCGTAAACGGAAGATAAGGCTTCGATGGCTGCGGCCGAATCTCCGCCAATCAATACTCGATCGGGCTGTAATAAGTCTTCAATGGCGGTCCCTTCAGCTAGAAATTCGGGATTGCTCAGCACATCAAACGTCGCACCATTCTTGGCACTCCCCAAAATTCGCTTGACAGCTTCGGCGGTGCGGACGGGCAAGGTCGACTTTTCGACGATGATCTTGTGCCCCTTAGAAACACTGGCGATTTGCCGCGCGCACTTTTCGATAAACTCTAAATTGGCGGCGCGACCCGCACCCATACCATAGGTTTTAGTGGGCGTGTTGACGGAAATGAAAATGATGTCCGCCTCAGCGATGGCTGCATTGACCTCAGTCGAAAAAGTCAGATTGCGTCCCCGCGCTTCAGCTACGATCTCTTGCAAACCCGGTTCGTAGATCGGCAGGCAGTCCGAATTCCAAGCCCTAATCCGGGCCTCATTCAAATCAACCACGTGCACAGGAATGTCGGGACACTGCTTGGCGATCATCGCCATGGTCGGCCCACCAACGTAACCGGCACCAATACAACAAATTTTCATCGAAACATCTCTTGGAATTGACTGTCGTTGATCTTCAAACCATCCTCAATGTGCCAGTGGACCACTGGTGCATGAAGTCAGCATAGGCGCGGTGGATACCCGTTTCCAATTCAGTGCTGGGTGCCCAACCGGTCCGCTTCAATTGAGTGATGTCTGTTAGCTTGCGCGGTGTCCCATCTGGCTTGCTTGGATCCGTGAGAATCTCACCTTCGAAGCCCACCACCTGCGCTACTAGCTGGGCCAGCTCTCGAATGCTCAGGTCGTGGCCCGAGCCAACATTCACCCAAGCAGGCGGGTCTTCCAAAGTCAACAAATGGAGCAAAGCGTCTGCTAGATCGTCGACATACAGGAACTCTCGGCGCGGCGTCCCCGTTCCCCAAATGGTAACACTGGCTTGATTCTGCTCCCGCGCCTCATGAAGCCGCCGTATCAGTGCGGGGAGCACGTGGCTATGCTCCGTGTGATAGTTGTCCCCCGGTCCGTAAAGGTTACAGGGCATGGCCGAGTGGAACAGCACGCCATATTGCCGCCGATAGTATTCACACAACTTCAGTCCGCATATCTTGGCCAGCGCATAGGCCTCGTTGGTTGGCTCCAATGGCCCTGCTAGAAGTTGATCTTCCGTAATTGGTTGGCTGGCCAAACGTGGATAGATACACGTACTTCCCAAAAACAAAAAGCGTTGCACTCCATGCTCATACGCAGCGCTGATCGTGGCTAGCTCGGCCTTTAGATTCTCCGTCAGGAACTGAACCGGAAACGAATTGTTAGCTTGAATGCCTCCCACGCGCGCAGCAGCGAATATCACAGCTTCTGGCCGCTCAGTTCGAAAGAACTCCGAAACCGCAGCCGAGTCCTGAAGATCCAGTTCGCTTCGGGTACGGGTCAGCACTCGCACTTCGGGCTCCGCAGCCAAGCGCCGCAGTAGGGCGGAACCAACCATCCCACGATGACCAGCAACAAAAATAGATGAGTACAATCGCAAATTGCCCGATTTAAGTGGAAACCAACAGGTCCCTGAAAAAATCCAGGTCCCAGATTGTTGACCTCCAGTTTAATCGAGGCCAACCCTAGCGACAGACGGACATCCCGCGAAAGAGCTAAATCGGATCCGCTTGACAGTCCTCAATCGACACTGACACACCCTGTTCCATGAATCTCACGTAGACTTGTAGCCGCACTTCCTTTTCGCGGCGAACAATTACCCCCTCATAGCCCGCAAAAGGTCCGTTTCGGATACGCACCCGTTGGCCCGGCTCCAAACGACTTTCTGGTGACAGCGGTGCTTGACAGGTAATCAAATTGCGAATTTGCAGTAGGTCCGCTACCAACTCTTCAGTTTGCGGAATTGGCATAACGCGACTGACGCAGCCCGTGCACACCGCTTTGTAACGCGTCTCTTCGCCACCGCACACGAACACATAGTTGCTGAACAAGGGTTCGTAGCTGGTCCGCAGGCGACCGTTGGGAGACCGATAGCGACGCTCGATTACGGGGGCATAGAAAGCCAACTGCTGCAGAGCCAGCTCGCGCATCAGTTTCTTCTCCTGACGCGCCATGGTATACATGGCCCACCACGGCTCACCGGTCGCTAGCGGGCTGACCAGTAAATCGTCAGGATGAATGTCAGCTTCACGTTTCAGAATTGGCATCGTGACTGCAGAGCTCCGCTCTAAGTTGTGGTTAGCACTTTGCCAACCTTTGCTTTTTCCGTGGCGGTTGGCCCGACTTGCCCGACATTTACTTCACTTGACTCCACAGACTTCGCCGTTACCAACAGCTCAATCTGTGGAGCTAAATCTTCGACTAATTCGACCAATTTCGCAAGTGTCCGAAGAGCTTGGTCGGTAACTGCCGGTCCAACAACGTCTAGTCGCCCCGCGATCCGACCTGATACGAATATCGGTAGTCCCGTACTCCAACAATCATGCCGATCGGGCATTTTGCTGCGTTGCCATGTTGCATGAAATCCTTCTTCCAGCCAAGGGACGTTCAGATCCATATGAACTTTGCACAATCCCTGGCTTTCGGCAAACTCCGTCAAGGTTTGCCACACAGTCTCCCACTGCCGAGTCCCTTGCAAGCGTACCGATTTTACACGAACTGACGATTGCGCCAAATGAACCGGCTCAAACATACTGGCCGCGAAGTGCGACGCGCGGCGCGACATCAATACCACCTCAGCGTAGCCAAAAGCCTTGGTCGCTACCAACATGCCGAACACAGCGGAAACCGCGATCGGTGCCAGCCACTCGCGTCCAAACAGTTGTCCACATAATGCGCCAGCGGCAGTGATCAGCGATAGAACGGTAACGGTTAGCAACAGCCCGCGATCCCCCAGCCCTTTGTTGCGCAAGGTGTGATGTAGGTGGGCGCGGTCGGTTGTGTAGATCGAGCGCCCCGTCAATTTGCGGCGGACTATCGCCATACAAGAATCGAGCAGCGGTAGCGACAAAATTGCCAAGGGTGCCAGAAACGCAACGCCTGCCGTCCCTTTTAACGAACAACGAATGGCCAATGCGCCAGTGACCATGCCAATCAGCAGACTCCCCGAGTCGCCCAGGAAGATGGTGGCGGGAGGGAAATTAAATACCAAAAATCCCAGCAACGCGCCGCTGAACGCAAACGCTATTGCCGCCTCCGCAAAGTGACCGTTAGTTGAAGCCAGAATACCCAGCGAGCCACAAATTATGGCACCCAATGTGGAACACAGGCCGTCAGCCCCATCAATTAAATTCAAGGCGTTGGTGGTCGCCAACAACCACATGATGGAAATCGGAATCCCCAACATCCCCAGGTTAAATTCAAAGCCCAGAAACTGCACTGTCTGAATATTAAAACCGGCTGATACGAGTAGACCTGCCAATATCACTTGTCCCAGTAACTTCTGCCGCCCACGAAGGGTCCAAATATCGTCGGCCAGCCCCAACAGCCAAATTCCTACCATTGCAGTTAACAACGCCACATAAGGTATGAAGCTTTGCACTCCCAGCTTTCCCAGATCAATTCGAAAGATGGCTACAGAACACACGCCAAGTACCGAAAACAGCACTGCTGTCCCCCCAGCTCTGGCTACTACCCCTCCGTGCAGCTTGCGTCGGGCGTCAGGGCGGTCCACAATCCCAAAGCGAATGGCTAGCATTCGTACTAGAGGGGTAAGTGTAACTGCTAGGAGAAAACTAGCGATAAAGACAAGCGATAGTTCAAGCATACCGTGCAACTTCTAAGCTGTGAACGCTCTGGCAAATTCATAACGATTGGAGAGTTGATAATGATTGGAGCTCCCCACCGCGCCAACACTTCCACCCCGTAGTGGGCAATGTTCGCCGAATTAAGGCACATTATATAACGATTTTGCGGAATAGCACTCCCCCCCGGGTAGGTGTTTCAAGTTTCAAGTTTCAAGTTTCAGGTTTCAGGTTTCAGGTTTCAGGTTTCAGGTTTCAGGTTTCAGGTTCCAGGTTTCAGGTTTCAGGTTCCAGGTGATGGAGTGATGGATGGGGTGGAGTGGGTGGAGTGGGTGGAGTGGGTGGCACTGGCTGAGGCCAGTGGAGTCGAAGTAGGCGAGCCAGGGAGATCAAGTGATATGTGTTAAGCGCTCGAAGTAATGAATTTGGATTGCCAAGGGGCTACCCAGGGGAGCAGTTCAAGGGGTACGGAGCGTACTTCGGAAAGTGAATCGCAGTATAGATTTGTCATTTGTCATTTGTCATTTGTCATTTGCAACCTGGAACCTGGAACCTGGAACCTGGAACCCTATCCAATCCGGCGGCGCAAACAATCAAGATGCGTTTGGGCGACTGCGGCGCGTGCTTCCCAACCGGCAGCTTGGGCACAGTGGACTAACCCCTCGAGAATCGGCAGGCATTCTGACAATCGCTGCACACCCAGGTCCCAGCCTGCGCGATAGTAACAATCGTAAGCCGCTGCTGGCGAACGCTCATCAAGCTGTCGCCGGGCTTCGTTAATCCAGTATTCCTGCACCGCCTGCCTAGTCAGTTTGGCCGGTGCCTGGTTGATGGCCATCAAGTAGCCGTCGGCTCTCTGGTCGGCAGACAAGAATTCACTTAGAGCAAAAATCTGACCAATGGTGAACTTGCCATACTTGGGCTCGTCCCAGTGGGTCCGCATCCGAACGGCTTGATCGGAAAAGGCTGACGTGTTCCTCCCGGAGAAGAAAGTATCTGCAGCGCTTTGCAGGTTCCCAGATTGCTTCTGGCACAGGCCAACGATGTTAGTTGCCCAACCCAAATCGTTGCGTCGCGCAAGCACTTCGACCGCTACCTCTTTGGCCTGTCGCCAGCCTTCATCTGAGGATTGCTGCAATGCATATTGGATCATGTCGCAGGCCACCGCGTCCTCGGTCCAGCGGCACTGCCGCAGTAACAGTAGCGCGGCCTCATATTCCCGCTGTGACAACATCCGCGCTAATTCGTCAAGCCGCTCTGAGATACTCGTCGCGGCGGTAGCACCGCAGGACGATCCATCCAGAGGAAGTCGGTCACATAACCACTGTTGCAATTCTGGCTTAGTGAAATCGGCTAACACTCGTTCATGCTGCAATGGCCCAGTTGTCTCCGGGGCACTACGGAGCATTTGTCGGCCGACTGGACGGAATTGATCGACGACATCGTGTATGGCCATTTCGGCCATGGATGTACCGACTGGAATCCAGTCGCCGCCGCCATGGTACCAATGCACTAGTTCCCCGAAACTTCCATTGGCGACCACGCGAATACAGATCCAATCACCGTATTCATTGCTCACCAGCGGCAGCGTGTCGGGCAACATGAGCCCGGGCCAGATTTCAGAGGGTGCGGTGTCCAACAATTGTGGGACCGCCAACGGCGCGCGAAAACTTCCGGCCAGCGGTGGACAATACGCAAGATGATCAAACCAATCTTGCCAAGTGTCACTCAACTGCAATCGATAGCGCGCAGCGATCTGTTGGGCGGGCAGGCTCATGAACGATACCGACCTCCGGCAAAACCGGCGACCCACTTGGTGGCGCGTCGAGCTGGTGATGCGGCCAACAATGGCGCTGTCCAAATAATTCCCGGCACGATGCTAACCCACCTCAAATGCGCACGAAGATCCGCTGACGAAAGAGCCACAATAGTATCAGCCACATCGCTAGTAGAACAGCCGCACCTAACAATACCGGCTCCCAAACTTCATCACCAATGACGAATAGCTGCTCTCCAAAATGCCTTTTTAAGAAGGACTTCAGCGGTCCCTCCATCGTCCAGCTCATGACGTAGGCGGTAATGGAATTGGCACCGATAACCATGGCTGGCCAAGCCCAGCCGCGCCAGCCTAGCACATCGCAAATCGCAGTTAGCAGGCCAAGTGTCAGGAAGCACATGCCACCGCTGGCCAGCACCCATGACGGCGTCCAAATGCGCTTAACGACTGGGCAAACGCCGCTCGCGTCCAGTCCCCAGCCAATCAGCGACAGGGCGATTCCTACGGCAAACAGCAGGCTTAACATGCGCGCGACATTTGGCGCATCGCGAAGAATCCCTCCAGCCAAAACCCCCAACAGCATCGTAGCCAAAGTCGGAATGAAGCTCAATGTGCAGTAGCCGCCAGAACTGTAGCTGTAAGGGCTCTCACGCGGAAAAAGATTCATGAACCACTTGTCGAATGCACCTGCCGGGTTGAGGTGTTTGTTCCAATGCGCCTCGAAACCGGATAGCAGGTGTGGCCAATCGTTGGCAATTCCCACGGTTTGCCAATCAAAGTCTGCCACCGGTAAGGGCCACAACGCGAACAGCCCCCAATAGCCGATCAGGATCATTAGCACCGCGCCGATCTGAATGCCGCGCGAAGCATGGGCTAGTAAAAACAAAAAAAAGTAACCCAGCCCGATCTGCGTGAGCGTATCGTCGAAAGTAAAGTTGGTATGCGAGTAGCGTAGACTGCGCAGAAGTATTCCTAAAGAGATGAGGATGACGCTGCGCCATGCGGCGTGCCACAATGTCGATTGAAACGACTTGCCACGCCCCCGCCGCGCGATGATCGAGAACGGGAGCGAGACTCCGACCAAGAACGAAAAACTGGGTTGGATCATGTCGTGCAGCGAAACCCCAACCCACTGCACGTGCGTGGTATGAAATCGTAACCATTGTGCCCAAGTGCTATCCGGATAGGACTCGGCCAACGTCATCAGTTCGAGTACTTCGGCCAGCATCAAGAACATGACGATGCCGCGATAAGCATCGATCGACGCCAACCGCGCTGGTTTGGGTTCGCCAACAGACAGCGGTTGCATGTAAGGGGAAGTTTTGGCAACAGTGGTCATGGATGTTCAATCATCAATTGAGTAAATTCGTCAGCAATTGCTCCCCAGGCGTGCAAGGGCGGAATTTGAAATCGCAATCTTACACTTAAACCGAGGGGCCAGAATCGGGCGGGCTTTCAGCCCTGCGTGAATTTCGCACAAAGCGTAATTCACGCATCAACGTCTGACCCGGCCTTCAGCCGGGGCTAGAGAATCGGCCGAGCCTTCGGCCCTAAATGCAAACTACACACCCTTCGCCCGTTGCATTTTCAACCCTCAACCCTCAACCCTCAACCCTGAAACCTGGAACCTGAAACCCTCACTCCCCCCGCGTCGCTAGGAACACACGCGACAAACCGGCTTGCCGAGCCCAATCGTAGGCGACGACGACATCCTTGGCATGGACTTCGCCAGCCGGATCGATGATGACCGGCACATCGGCGCGCACGCGACTGATGGCGAGCAGTCGCTCCCTAAGCTCTACGAAATTAGGCAAGTCGGTTCCGTTGAGATTGGCCACCGCGCGTGGACCAACCAACTTGAGCTTAATCACGATTTGATCGATCGCATCCTGTGTTGGAACTGGTGGCGGCTGTGCGGCACTCCCTGCCGGAGAACTTACTTCCGCAACCGCGCTGGGCAAAAGTTGTTCGACGATTTGAAAGCTACTGGTGGTTAGAAAGAAAACCAGCAGCAGGAAGATCACGTCGATCATGGGAGTCATCATCAGTTCAATGGGCTTGCGTGGTCGCCCCGAACGCCCAACGGGACTGAGCGAAAAATCGCGTCTCATCGTGTCGTCCCTCCACTGGCGCGCGACGACTCGAAGACCGCAAAGACAATGTCCCCAATGCCTGCTTCGGCGGCGATGCGCAAGAGAGGTTCAATCCGTTCATAGGGGACCTCGCGATCGGTGCGGATTTTGAGCTGCAGGGGCTGGCTAGTCTGCATCGCTCGCTGACGCAAGCGGGGAGGGGTCGTCCGTTGATCGACATCCACGCCTGCTATTTGCCACTGGCCACCAGCCAAAATGTTGACGGTTATGTGCTCGCGCGCAGAGGAATCGTCCAAGCCCGAGGTGGCTGTGGGGAGATCAAGTTCGACCGTGTTTTCCTGTTTGGCCATGTGGCTGGAGACTAAAAAGAAGATGATCAGCAAAAACACGACGTCGATCATCGGTGTCATATTGATCGAAGCCGAGCCGGCCGCCAGTAGCTTGGGAGAGCGCATGAGCTACCCCTGACTGCGCGGCGGCGCGGGAGGTGGTGGGGCGGTCGCCGCACGTGATGCCAGCGTGGTCGCCCGGCGACGCACGGGGACGAACACATGTTGCGCCAAATAGGCGGTTTCGGCAATTAACTGGTCGACGCGATTGCGAAACACGGCAAACGCTCCTAGGGAAGGGATGGCGACCACCAAGCCGGCCACGGTAGTGACCAGAGCGGAATAGATCCCTTCGGCCAACTGCGCCGCACCGGCTGTCCCTTGCGTCACCGCAACTTGTTGAAACGCCATGATCATCCCGGTGACGGTCCCCAGCAGTCCGCACATGGGTGCCAAATTGCCGATGACCGACAAGTACTCAATTTTGCGATAGAGCTTGGCCGCTTGTTCGGCCACGGCATCCTCCATGGCTTTCTCCATCGCTTGCCATCCGAAATCGATTTCGGCCAAGCCGCTGATCAGCACAAACGCGAGAGGACTGGGGCGCTTACGACACGCGCCATCCGCCTCCACCAATTTTCCTTGCGATAAATACTGTCGCACCTCATCCGCCAACCCGGTGGGCATGATCTCATTTTTGCGCAGGGTCATGATCTGCTCGATGATCAGGTATGCGGCTAACAGCGATAACATCAGCAGAGTGAGGACGATCAGTACGCCGACCCAGCCACCACTGAAGACAATTGCCCAGAAGCCTCCCACTTCCGTCGGCGCATCGACTTCCGTTGGCACCACGTCGGCTTGCGCTACCAGCAGAGGCTGCCTGAATGTATGTTGAACGTTAAGATCTTGGGTGAAAGCAAGTGGCGGCGAGCAGGTGATGACAACCATCATCGCCGCGACAATCGTCGAGATGTTCCGCCACACTTTCCAACTTGCTACTTGCCGGGCGTTAGCCTGTCGATCCATTCCATTAACCTTTGTGCTTCTTCATTGCGTTCCAGTCGTTGCAATTGTGTGGCCGCAGACTGCAGGGCTTGAGCCGCGCGGTGCGGCCGATCGCCATGCTGGCTGGCAATCCTCAACCATTGTCCGATGGCCAAGTCGGGTTGTCCGATGCGCATCAGTCGATCGGCGATAAACTCAGTTGGCCCGATTTGCAGCGGTGGCAGGAGTTGATCGCGAAACTCGAGCCAACCTGGTAGAGCAGACATTGTTTGCGGTGGCGGCACTAAACGCCAGCCCTGAAGTGCCGCCATGTTAGCAATGGCACTATTTTGTGAAGTTTGCAATTGTGACAATGCCTGCTTGGCTTCCGACGACTGTTCGCCAAACAGTAGCCAACTCGCCCCTAGCAACCGAGCCGACTCCGCTTCCTCAAGCAGCCATTTTTGCGATTCTTCGCGGAGCGCCTGGTCTGGCTCGCTGACGGTCCAGCACAGCGGCATGTCGGCGTACAGGAGATGCGGCGGATTGGATTTGGCCAAGCTCAGAAAATAATTCCCCGCCACGCGCGGGTTGCCAAGTGCGGTGGCCGATTGCACCAGCTCCGCAATCAATAGGCGTTGTTGCCACTGAGCCAAGTTGTCTTGTAGGGCCTGAGGAACAGCCTTTACGACCGCTTGATACTTTCGCTCAACGAACAGTTGATGGGCTGCTGCGGCCGATTCATTTCGCCATTGAGGTTCGATGCGCAGCACGTATTGGCTGGGAATGGTTCGTGGCGAACCATCACTTTCCAGCAAGGCCAACCGCTCACCATCAAACTGCTTAACTTCACCCTGCAGCTGAAGTGTCACCGGTGGATGCCACGCATCGGGCTTATCAGCGGGGTTGATGACTTCGACGATATCGTAATTGCCGAGATTGTTTTTTTTGAGATTTTTATCACCGACCTCCGCCGTGTGGCTAGTGGTTGACGATTGCTGAGCAAATGACGCCTGAATGGGCGCAAAAAGGAGTGTTAGGCAGACCGCGTTCCAACGTATGGAAATTGATTTCATCAATTCGCCTAGTAAACCTCAGGCGCTAGTCGCAGGCATTGTATAGACCTCAGTCGCTAGCCGTGGGCTTTTTGTGAGTACCGCAATGACAAGTATTCTGATTTTTCTGGTTCCCAGGCAGAGCCTGGGAACGAGGGTTTTCAGAATCCGATTTTGACCGGACGGAACTTAAGGGTTCGGCATTAACGCCCGAGCTTCACAAGCTCCACGCGGTCATCCATTTGGTTTCGACCAATTCCATTCCATACTCGTCTATCAGGCGTTGGTGCATATCTTTCAGGTGACCGGCACCATAGAAAATCCCCAACTTCTTCTTGCCCGCTTGCATTTCACGCTTGAGTACTTCAAAGGCCTTGGCGTTGCGTTCGGTGATGAGTGTGCTCTTTCCGTCCTCGCCGGTAATCGCGGCCATTTGGCCATCCATCATTTGCATCTGTTCGGCAAATGCGCGACGCAGCCCTTTGGCGCGATCATCGGAAACCAATGCAGCCAGCAGTCCCACGTCGCCACCGCGGCCTGCACTTTGCATCGCGATGCCCGAACCTAGCGAGCGGAAGAACATCTGCAGAACTCCCTCTTTACGCGCGTTCATCGTGTCGAAGAATTGTTGCGGTGTCATGTCCGCATGCACAAAGTTCTTGGCTTTGTAGTCGATCTCGTCTAGTTGAAAAGTGAGTTCCAACATCTCCTTCATACCAACTTGAATGGTGCTGATGGGACTTAGGCCACGTTCCTTGGGATCAGGGATACCCAGCTCAGGATCGGTCACCATCTCGTACAACAACGCATCGTAGGTTTTGAAGAGTTGATTGAGTTGACTGTAGTAGGCTGGCTCGGCAATATGCACAGCTCCGATCAGAACCACTTCCGCGCCGTCGCTGGAACCTGGCTTGCGATAAGTGGCTACGGCTGTTTGTAGCGCTTGGGGGACATCGTCTTTCTTCAACACCCGCACAAACTCTGGGACCTCTTTGTCCGTCGTTGTCTTGGGCGGGGCTGGCTGTTCAAGTATGGCCGGCTGTTCAAGTATGGCCGTAGCCTGTGCTTGGGCGCGAGCTGCGTTCGTCAATGCACAGCAAATCAGCACTACTAGTAGACGACGGATGGTCGCGGTTGGCATCTAAATCCTCCTCCGTAAAATTTGTGTCCCGTGGTCAAGTATACCGCACAATTGCTCAGCGCTAATGACGAGAGGTTTCAGAGTAGGAGTACTTTTCCTATATTGTCCGTGAATATAGCGCACTGCAACCATAGCGAGTACTCGAAACGTGCCGTCGTGAACCTCAGGCGCTGGCCGTGGGCTGGCATGTGGCGACGCCTACGATTATCGCCAGAGGTTCACTTAGAAATTCAAACGGTCGGAACTTAGGATTTTTAGCACGAGTGCTTCGTCCAGATTAAAAAGTGGGGTTGGCAGCGCTCAGAGTAGAACGATTGTCCCAATCGTTTCTCAAGCGATTGGGACAATCGCTCTACTCTCCCAACCCCAAAATTAAAGTTAGACAATGCACGAGTGCCAAAACGGTCGATCTTACGCTAGCCTAACAGGAAGAAAAACTTGAAACACCTAAACTACGAAGCCCATCGCGAACGCATAGGTTCGCTCGATTGTGTGGTCATCGCCCCCACGGTTCCGCCGGACGGTCCAGCCGTGACGATCGGCAAAGTTGGCCTGTTTTGTCATGGCTTTGGTGCCGGTGGCGACGACCTAGTAGGCTTGGCTGGGGAATTGCTTCAG
>JBGSJT010000704.1:0-3039 GCA_041741715.1 Pirellulaceae bacterium
TTTAACAACAAACTAAAACTGATTACCAGAAAATCATACGGCTTCCGCACTCAAGAAGCCTACGAAAACGCTCTCTATCACAACATGGGAGCACTACCTGAACCCCAATTCACCCACAGATTCTTCTGACGAGGCAAAAAATCCAACGCACGCAGCACAAACCAACTTGCGGAAAAACGGAATTCAAAAATAATTTTGAATCTGCTATTGTTAAACATTAAGACCGTCGCTGGCCCCTTTGATTTACGATCGTCTGAGCCAGGGCGGCACGAATAGGATTGAGGTCGACGTAGGCCGCACAAGCCGGCGAGCCTGACTCATCGAGAATACGAATCGCGCTAAAGCGATCCTGCCAAAATTGTCCGGTTGCCTCGTGTTCTTTATTTGCGCGCACGGCGATTTTTTAGCACAGCAGGCGCATCCACCACGAGATGCCGCTCAGACGCGAGCGAATCTGCTTGAGCTTCACTGCGTCGTTGACAATCTAGTTGATCTCGGTCTCTTTGGGCTCCGCCGAGGAACCATCGCGGAGCTTGCGCTTGGGGAAGAGCATCAACCGTGGGATCGAACGTCGGGATCAGTCTCGATCGAAAAACTGAGCCTAAAAAGCGATTCAAGTTCGTGAATTGTCGACCAAAATGGTCGTTCGAGTACTTTGAACAGACGGATGCACTGCATAATTAATTGGCTAATCGTTGGAACTTCATTGGGAATCGGTTATATTCGATACTGCCGTAGGCGGTTCCCACCGCGCCATCGCTGCACCGCGTGCAGTTGGTGGAGGGGGAGCCTATGAGGTCAAGTTGCACAGCGACGGGAATTTCCGTTCAGTCCCTAAATACCTGCCTTTCAACTCGGACTGATTAAGGTTGCCATATAGGTTGTTCGATTTGGTCTTTTAGCCTCTGTTTGTGTTTGCGCACGCAGTCAATGCGAGTCTGCGTGTAATTCCTGGATCGGTACTGCGGAGCCGATAGAAGACTTTCCTGCTTAGGTGAACGTGAGCTATGAAAGAAGTCATTCTCGGCCTTGGGCATCAAACAAGTTTGTGGACCATAGTCCAGATTGCGGATGAGCAGCTTCGCTCCATTCATGGTTCGCCCAAGAAGTTGGTTGTGCGATCTGGAGCTTTGACCGTGGAGGCCCATCGTCCTACGTATGAAGGTATGTTTGACTCATTTGTGTTTCGCATTGGTGGTTCGAGCGAACACTGCCGAGAAATCCTGAAAAGAATTGCCAGTGAAAAACCTTCCTTGTGCGAAGTTGTTCAGGTTGATGAAGTGGTCGAGGCCCGACTGTCACCAGCGCAGACGGGCGATTTGGAAGCTGTGCATGAATTGTGCGACGAACTTTCCACTGCATTTGTATTGGGGGAAGTTTGGAGAGTACACGGCGAGGAGTACCGCACCAAGCCAGTTAGCCAAGAGGCCTTGTTCCGAGCACTAATCAAATTTAAGTCTAGCGATATCCACCTCTATCCCGGATCTACGCCCGTATTCCGCGTTGATAGCAAGCTTCGACATTCCGACAAGTTTGAAACGCTGTCGAGCAAGCAGATTATCGAAGCCATCAAAGAAATGGCGTCGGAGAAACACTTCAACGAATTCCTGACGAAGCAACAGTGTAGTTTTATCTACCACCAGGTTGGCTTGGGATACGCGCGAGTTTCAGCGTTCATGAAAGCAGGCACACCACACTGCACACTAAGATTCTTACCCGAGAAAATCCCGACTTTCGAGGACCTGGCCATCCCGCGGGAATCGATGCAGAAACTCGGAAAACTGCATTTCGGACTGATACTTGTCACAGGCATGACCGGCAGTGGAAAATCGACAACCGTGGCATCTCTGGTGGATTGGATCAACCAAAATAATTCGCTGCATATCTTGTGCATCGAACATCCAGTTGAGTTCGTTCATAAGAGCAAGAAATCGGTAGTCTCGCAACGGGACGTTGGAGAGGACGTGGAAAGCTTTGCCGAAGCAGTCCGAGGGGCGTTGCGACACGACCCGGATGTCATCGTAATTGGTGAAATGCGTGACCCCGACACGATTCGCTCCGCCATCAACGCGGCGGCGACAGGGCACTTGGTCATTAGCACTTTGCACAGCGGTACTTCGTACGAAGCAGTCAATCGAATTATTAGCTTTTTTGATCCAGTCGAACGGGATTTAGTAAAGCTACAGCTTCGCGATGCACTAAAATGCGTAATCTGCCAAAGGCTGTTGCCCAAACGGGGCGGGGGTCGCCAAGTCGGTTTGGAGTTCCTTCTCAATGACACTAACATTATTGCCAATTCCATCCTGCAGGGCAATTCACTCGGATTGAAAGTCGGAATGCAGCAGACTTCATCTGCATCATTTATTTTTGAGCAGCACCTTTTTGAACTCTGCAAGTCGAACATCATTAGTCAGGATGTCGCGCAGTTATATTCTAGTGATCCAGCGACTTTTGATCAAATGATATTAGGCAGCTATTCCATTCCTACGCCCGATGCAATGCTCAACGCAAGGTGAGTCGATATTTGCTCTGAAGCGCTCTGTGCCCAAACTGCGCTCCGATAGAATCAGTCGATGTTGAAGGCCCGCCGAAAATAACTTTGCCCAAATCCATCAAGTCACCAGCCCCATGAGTTGTTCGTAGCTGTCGACGACGTCGTAACTCACTTGGTCATTGGTGATCTTAGCGAAGAACTTCCGGGCGCAGTCGATCTTGGCGGCTTCGATCTTTTGTAACCGTTCACGGGTATGAAATTGCTGGTGCGTAGAAATTGGATATTTTGTATGCTCCGTGGATGGAAAGCATGGATGACATTATTGCCGATCTTCGTGTGCTTGTGGAGAAGCAGGCTAAGCAGCTATTCGACGATCGATCAATACTTTGATGACGTGCTGGGTGTCACCTGATACGCGACATACGTTTCCTGCTGAAACATCCCGATCAGAAAACACGGGCTTGGGCCGAGCAGCTTTTGGATCGTTCGCGAAGGCTGACCGCCGAATCACTCAGGGCACACGCAGCGAATCGGGCCAACGATTC
>JBGSJT010000705.1:0-24117 GCA_041741715.1 Pirellulaceae bacterium
GGCCGCCACCGTTACCGTGCCAGAATTGCGCTGCCAACATCACGGCGGCAGTCCCACAGATGAGCGTTCCCAAATTCTTGCGGGGTGGCCAAAAGACAAAGGAACCAGCCAGCAGAACGAAGGCAGCCAAAATCGGTAGGCGGTATGCCGGCTGAAAACGTCCCGGTCCCCAGACGCCCACGAGGCCTTCCATGTGCGGTAGCCACAACCCGTACATCCGTTGAAAGTGATCGAAAAAGGCCTCCGTCCCCTGCAAGAGCAAGAGACCCGAGAGGATCGCCAAACTGGTACACACGCCAATCAGCAAGCGTTTCAGACCTCGATACCAATAGAAACTGATCCACAGTGGCAATAGAAACAGCGGATAGTAAACCAACCCTGCCGCCAAACCTAGCAATACGCCGCCAATCAAGGGTTGGCGATAGGCCAACAGAGCTAGCACCAACAGCGCGGCGGGTAAGACGTGTTCGAGATTGCCTGTCATCTGCGCGGTGTAGGGGAGCAACAGATACATCACGGCAGATCCAATTCCAGTCTTTACATTGTCAAAGTGCCAATAGCCGACACCGACGATGCCAAACACGATGGCCAAGTTGGAGAGGATCGCGAGTATCCTGGCGACGTTCGGCAACCAACGCTCGCTCCCATCCTGTAATTGCTGAGCACCGGGCTGATCTGTGCCGGGAGTCGTCGGCAGTTCGGGCAACATGTTCAAGAGCGCATAGCCAGGCCCCAACGCGGGTCCGCGCTGCTGTTGCTCAAGCGGTGTGCTGGTAATGACGTTGGCCATCAAGAACAGGAACAGCGAAACGCCGATAAAGCTTAAGCCGCCAATCGACAAATTGGGTGTTAACAAAGGCCGCCGGACCAGCGCTGGGTCCAGCAACATGCGAATCATTAGTAGTAAACAGGCGCATAAGAGGGCCATGAATCCATAGAACTCCAGCGAGGCTGGCGCGATGCGCTGTGATGTAGCCTCGCGCGGGTAACCACCTTCAATGTGGCTCGACGCTCCGCCATCGGTACTCTCCAATGACGATTGACTCCTTGGCAACGCCAACCCTTCCCCATTTTCCGCAGATTGATTCCCCTGCGCTGTGTAGGCGACCAGATATCCTGCCCCCTGTTTCGCGACTGAGCGTCTCGCTTCACTAGAAGCCAAGCTGGCCGAAGCGACTTGGCCACTGTTCGAAAGCAGCATCCGCCTCCCTTCGTAGACCATCATCAGCCCCGGCGCTAGCAACAGGAGCAAGACAATATCCAAATTGCGAATGCTAAAGAAGCGATGGAAGACGAAGTAAATACTCAGCAGCAGGAACGACGATAGGAAGACCCACGTCGCCGGTTCTGGGCGTTGATAGTAAAGCAACAAATGGCTCATAGGCTGTGCCGCTGGCGAGCACCTCGCAACAGATAGGGAGCGTGGAGGTCAAGCCGTTGACGGACTCCACGAACGTGGCAACGCAATTGGACGCTGTACGTGCTACCAGGATAGAGCGATTGGCGTGCAATGCAAGGTCAGACTGGGGGGATGCGAACCTCTTTTTCGCACCTAACCTGTTAAGCTGCAATGCTTTAGCATCGAGCGGGAATTAAGTGTCGGGACTTACCCGTAGCTGCGGTCGCCAGACCGCAGGGAGTCTACGTTCCGGCGAACGTAGCTACGACAGTAATTCCCGGAACGATGCTTAAGCGAACAAACGGCGAACTAAGCGGCGTGCTTCACCGGCTTGGGACTGGAGAGTTTGAACAGCCCGAAGATCTCTTCTTGGGTCAAGCCGGTCGATCTGGGGGCACTGGCGTCGGCGAAGATTTGATTAAACAGTTCTCGTTTTTGTTCGAGCACATCATGGATGCGCTGTTCGATCGTATCGGACGCCATCATGCGCGTCACCGTTACGGGTGCCGAAACGCCGATGCGGTGAGCGCGGTTGATAGCCTGGTCTTCCACGGCTGGATTCCACCAGCGATCAAACAAGAATACATAGTGGCAAAACTGTAGATTCAGTCCGACGCTCCCCGCCCCGTAACTCATCAGGATCAAATGCTTGGAGCGGTCCTCCTTGAACTGCGCAATCACACTGTCACGTTTCTTGGATGGAATACGACCGTGATATTGCATCGGGCCAAAACGCGCCAGCGGCTGGGCGATCTTTTCCAGCGTCTCGACCCATTGACTAAAGATGATCGCCTTCTGACCACTGGCCGCGATTTCTTCCATGTCCGCCTCCAGTCGTTCCAGTTTGCAACTCGCCCCCGTCGCCGGATCAAAATTGCAAATCTGTTTGAGTCGCAACACCAATTCAAAAACGTGCTGAATGGTTAGTGTTTCGCCCATGTCGGACAACTGCACAACGCCGTCATCTTCGGCCGTACGATAGCTGTCGTACTGAGCGCTAGTTAGTTCCAACTCTGCATCACGGAACATTTTGGGCGGCATCTCCGTTAGCACTTTGTCTTTCGTGCGTCGCAGGATGTGGTCGCGCGTGGCGGTGCCGATACTCTTCAGATTCATTTCGCTCCGAAGATATCCAGGTGACAGGAATTCGAAAATGTTGATTAGGTCTTCCACCGAATTTTCGATCGGCGTCCCCGTCAACGCCCACGAACGACCACGCGGTAGGCTGCGAACGATCTGGGACGTCGTGCTATTTCGATTCTTGATTCGTTGCGCTTCGTCGAGTACTACCAAATCGAAATGGGTTCTCGGATCGTCTAACATCGCTTTATCGCGCATCAATAATTCGTAGTTGGCAATCCTCACCGGAGTGGCGTGTTGTTGCCAAATCCACTGCCGCTTGGTCGCATCCCCTTCAATGACCGTCACCGGTATCTCGGGTGCCCATTGGCGGAATTCACGCACCCAGTTGGTCACTAGCGGCTTGGGGCAGACCAACAGCACATTCCGCAATTGTCCTGCCATTAACAGCATGCGTATCGTGGTGATGGCTTGCATGGTCTTGCCCAGCCCCATCTCGTCAGCCAAGATCGCCGTCTCGCGAGGAAACAGAAACGCTATCCCCTCCATTTGATAAGGAAAGGGTTGGAAGGGAAATTTCAACTGCGCTGAGTTGACGAGCGTTTCTAGCGGCGGCTGCAAGACAAAGTACAGTCGATCTTCCAGCTTCACCAAATCGGCCGGTGGCTTGATGCGGGTCCACTGTTTGTCGTGACCCGTTTGGGCTGGTGTGCGTTCTGCGAGTGTGGACGCTGGCAGGCGCGAGTGAGAGGGTTTTACATCTTCCTTCGCGAGAATGTCTAACGCATCCGGAAAAACAAAGCCAACGGTTTGCGGTAGTTTCGATTGCAGACGAATCGGGATCACTTGTACTGTCAATTCGTCAATAGCGGGCTGCTGCACCTCGATTTCGAGCGGACGACCAAGCTGACCTGTCCAGCCGGTAGCGTGATGCTCCACCGGCAAGGAGCAGGCCTTCCACTGGGCTGGCTCGCACAGTTCGATCCCTGCCCAATTACTATTCTGGTTTGCACTAATCATTAACGTGTCGCTTATTGGGGCGTGCGGCATAGGCGTGGATCGCTCCGTCGGTCCATGTTTCTCGCGCTGGGCAAATCGGTCGCATTAAAACCCTTCCGCCGCGTCGGGGCCAGCGAAGCTGCTGCCTCGGCTCGACGCCAGACTAGTCTGTTTAACCGCGAAGCGCGTCCGCCTTGGTATTTATCCATTGCAATGTCGTATTGCAGCACGAACTGGGGCGACTGACCGGCGGAGCGATCAGCGACTATTTAGGCTGCCTTGGCAATGGGGTGTGCTTCCAGCAAGGCTTCGGTGACACGTTGAAAGGGTTCGGTCAAGTCGAAATTCTCACCAGCCGCATTGAGGATTTGAGCCAGTTGTTTCTCGGTTGCGTCCTGCCCGGAGAGAATTGAAAATTGCCACTGGTTCACTTGGATGTGAACCAGCTCCCCAGCCGATCCGCTGGGGAGACAAAAATTCGGGTGTTCATCGCGTTGAGGGAACTGCAGATAAGCGGCTGCGACGTCGCTTACGGAGGCGATTCCTAGCACTGCAGGACAGTCCGTGATGACCGCCGCAGGCTTGACTTTGGCCTTGGTAACCAGCGCTTTGGCAATTTGCTCTCCGCATACAAATGCATCCATAGTTGGACCGTAGAGCAATTCTTGCGCGCGGCTCGGTTTGACCGGCATGGTGCAATGAAACTCCAGGGGACGAGCAACTAAGTTGGTAATCAGGTAACCGCCGAAGTAACCATGCTCGGGATGCCGTCGTACGGAGAGGAAGCCCAGTGATACGCTCATGCAGTTTTGTTCTACGGGGTTAGTTGGAGTACAGCCCAAAAGGCGCTGGTGCATGTCGAACGCTGGCAAAAGGGCGAAAGCCTGCACTCCAGCGCTGAGTGGCGGTGAACACATACTGACACTTTCGGAAGCCGACTTGTAGCGACTTTAGCGACCCTGTCGAATGCCCGATTAAACCGCCAGATTGTTGCGATTCGCCAGAATCCGTGCTGGCAATTGCTCGACTCCATTCCGCAGATGACTATACTGGGGGCATCCTACCACCTGTAGCACAACATCACGGAGACCCGCATTGTGGGACACGAACCAACGCAATTCTCGCCGATTTTCAGCATCGACGTCTCCGCAGAGCGTAGTTCTTTACCTCACCATAGCAATGTGGGGGAAATGACTGTCGCCTTACTGCATCAAGTGGTCGTGGCGCAACAAAAGCAAAATCAACTGCTGGAACAACTCGTCAACGCCACCGTGAGCGTCCAAAAACAGCGCGCTACGGAAATGCAGCAATGGAAAGACGCCAATCCACACTTGGCTCAATCGTGCCGACGCGCGGCTGAAATGCTATCAAAAGTACAAGCAGATTTCTTGCAGTCGCTGACCAACGAAATCGATGACAGTGAAGAAGCCCTCAATGAGAGCGACTACATGCTCAACGAATTTGTCGATCGCGTCGGCCCGCGTTTGGCTCACCTCAATGGAGTGCTACAAGTGCTAGCACAACTCGGTAGCGGCGTACCTGCCCAACAGTAACGTCTCGATTTGCCCTAGCGTTCATTCGGCAACATTGCTAGTGTGCCAAGAGTTCGCTAAATTAACTATGCTGTTAGCGAAGGTCGAAGATCCGCCCAAACAGGAAAAAGGCGGTTCCCGCAGCTATGGCAGTTTCAAGCTGTGCCAGTTTGCAAGTATGCCCGTTTGCAAACATGCCAGTGCAGCGTTTTTTTGTTAGGCAAGGAGGTCTGACGTGCAGACGATCAAGACAGGTGTTGTGGTCGCTCTTTTGTTGGCCGTGTGCTACGGAGCCTTTGTAGCTCTCAATGCGCCCGAGCCCAACTTGCCAGACGAGCTGCTGAGTGAATTTGATTGGAATCCCGATGAAGCTGGGCTGGAGGGCCTGATGAATATCGAGATGCCGATCGGAGATTCTATCGCTGGCTTCGACGCAACTTCCTCCCCCCCCTCTGCAGCCGGAATTCAAACTGCTGGAATTCAAAATACGGGCGGAAGCACTCCCTTCGACACTTCCGGTCTCGCGCTTCCCACTTTGCCATCCTTCGGCACATCAACGAACAGTCCCAGTGTGGTTGGCCTTCCTGGCCTGCCTGCCACCGGCAGCGGATCAGTCACCGCTGCGGACGGACCGGCCGTTGCCTTGGGTGGAGCACCGACGACAACGACCACCCAACCACCGCTCGCCTTCGATTTTCAACCTCCCCCGCAAGGACAACTTGTCAGTCAGACGCGTCCTACGCCATCGGTAGGGCAGGCTGGGATAAAACTCCCTTTGTTGACCAATCCACCGACGGCACCTGCCGGTGAATCCGCAGCGAAGGAACAACCCACGCTCCCATTCGCCACTGCGCGCGAACAAGCACTTGAATTGGCTTCCAATGGCAAGTTGCGTGACGCTTTGCAGATCCTCAGCGGCTACTATGCCAGCCCGGAACTTAACAGCACTCAACATGGCGACTTGGTCGACCTGCTCGATGCCCTTTCGCGGGAAGTGATCTATTCGCCACGCCATTTAGCCGAACCTCCCTACTTAGTCACAGCTAACGACACGATCGAAAGTCTAGCTGCCAAGTATCAGATCTCCACCGAACTTTTGAGGGCCGTCAATCAGCTCGGAGACTCGAAGGCGTTGGTAGATGGTAGCCAAGTGAAAGTGCTGCCGGGGCCATTCCGTGCCGAAGTGAGTCTCGGACGGCAGGAGTTAACGATCTTCATGGGAGAGCTGTACGCGGGTCGCTTCCCGGTTTCGTTTGGAAAAGACCCCAGTCCCGTCGAAGGAGAGTTTGAAATCGTCGATCGTCGACGTGATCGCACCTACTACGGCACGGGTGGCAAAGTTATCGCCGCCGGAGACTCTCGCAATCCATATGGTGGCTACTGGCTCAACCTGGGGCAGGACTTGTGCATTCACGGGACTCCGGAAATGTCCAGCGACGATCTACAAGGTGCTGGCTGTATCAGCCTCGCGCCACTCGACGCTGCCGATGTTTACAACATTCTCGCTCAATCCAGCCAAGTCAGCATCGTGCATTAAACTGTGTTGATGGTGAACCTCAGGCGCTGGCCGTGGGCTCCCCTAGGTTCTACGTTCACTGGCAATGCCCACGGCCAGCGTCTGAGGCTCACAGCCCCTCCCTTAACATGCCGGATCCCATTACATGCCCCCGCGAGTCTTGGCGACCGATCTTGACGGCACGCTAATTCCACTGGCCGGGAATGCTCGCAACGCGGCCGATCTGCGCGAGTTGGAACAGGAACTGCATCGGTCAGCCATCCAGTTAATCTTTGTCACAGGGCGACACTTGGCTTCGGTGGCAGCAGTGATACCCACCGCCTGCTTGCCAATTCCCGACTGGATCATTGCAGACGTCGGAACCTCCATCTACCAACGTGTTACCGCGCGGCCAGCCGAATCATGCGATGATCTTCTTCAGCAGTACGCCTTGTCCGAGAGCTATGCCGCCGAGTTGGGGCGAATGGTGGGCGAGTTCAGCGTGGAGCGACTAAGCAACTTGCTTTCATCGCTGACGGCGCTACGTTTGCAAGAGCCCGAGAAGCAATCGCAGTTCAAACTCAGCTACTACGTTGATCGGGGGCAGTTGGCAGACATCGAAAAAAAAATAGCCTCGCAATTGCAGGCGGCCCAAGCCCCCTATTCGATCGTAGCCAGCGTCGACCCTTTCAACGATGACGGACTGATCGATCTGTTACCCCGAAGTGTCACCAAGGCTCATGGCATTGAATGGTGGTCCGCACAACAGGGAATTGCGAGGTCGCAAATTTTGTATGCCGGCGACTCCGGGAACGACGCGGCCGCATTTGCTGCTGGCTTTTGTTCGATCGTTGTTTCCAATGCGCATCCACAGGTTCTGCACGGCGCTCAGCAGGCGCACGCGGAAGCTGGCTGGACTGACCGGTTGTACGCAGCCGAATTGCCAGCAACTAGTGGCGTGTTGGCTGGACTCAAGCACTATCTTTTGGCCTAGCTCCCCGCCACGCGAATTGCTAACGTCCCCTCCGGACAGCGTCTGAAGGCTGAGCTCCACCGTGCCAGCAACTCTCAGCAACATTCAGACGCATCTTCCGTACTCACAGGGAGCTTGGGATGAACGCCCACAATCTTATCACTACCGCGTTAATCGTCACTTGTGCACTCTCCACCGGTTGTCAAAGCTGGCAGGGGTCTCAATTTGCATTGCCCAACACGACGCGCGTACCACCACCGGGAACTGGAACATATCAACTCCCCACTGGATATTACAATAACGCTACGTCCGCCCTCTCGCCCAACCAGACCATGCAGACCGCCGACTTATCCAGCGGACTACGCACCGCCACTGGATCGTTCCCCACGACCAATATGCCCCCCACAGATTTAGTTAGCTCGGCGAATTTTGTGCAAGCGTCAATGGTGCAAACACCTGTTGCTCGGGCGCCAAATAACCAAGCGCAGTTTAGCTCCAATATTTCTCCCGTCGTTAGTGCCTCCCATTCGCAATTCAGTGACGGCTCGACGATCACCGCGTCAGGTGCGACACTGATGAGTGATTCTCAAGCAGCAGAAGCCCCCAGTCTGCAATGGCAACAATTCGGCGACCAATAAAAATGCAAGCCAGCACGCAAGATCCTGGCGGCGCGTTCGCCAACACCGATGCTTTTGTTGTCGCTAACACGCGTGGTGACACATTGCCTGGCGTAGCTTCGCTCGATTCGCCCGCGTTGCAACAGACCAAGTCGGAGATCCGATCGTTGGCTGCCGAACTGGCGCAGTTGGCCCACACGGCGCTGGACCCCCACGATTTTTACGAAGGCTTTTTGCCACGTCTATGCGGAGCGATGGGTGCCAAAGGTGCAGGGGTGTGGCGTATCGAACGCGGTGCAGCGGCTTGGCTGATCGCCGGTCATTCTCTACCGAGCAGTTTGTTGCGCACAGCCGCGTCCGTCACTTCGGATCGCACATCGACGGGGGACAGTGACCAGTTTGCTCCACAGCGCTCAACCGCAACGCTTCCCAGTGAATCGCATCAACGCATTTTGCAGTGTGTTGTGGCTGAGGGACAGCCCATCCTGGTCCCTCCAGGGAATGTCACGCTGGATGCCGAGCGGCCCACCAATCCACTCAGCGATGCCCTAATCGTCATTCCCATTCGCACCGAAGAGAATGTCGAGTATCTCCTGGAAGTCATCCAACGTCCCAGCGGCGGGCCGGCCGCGCAACGTGGCTATCTGCGATTCGTCGCGCAGATGGGGGACTTGATGGCCGACTACTTGCGCCGCCAACAATTGCGAGAGTACTCCGCTGAGCGTGATCGACTGCAGCGTATCGAAGGCTGGTTGACCACCATCGCTACCGAAACCACTGCGAACCAACGTCAACAGTTGGCGGCGGATGCCATGGTCGATCTCTTCTCCGCAGAACGCGTGTTGCTGATCGCACACCGCTTTCGCAGCCAAGTGGTCGCCGTCAGTGGCGCGCGGGGCTTTGATCCCCGTAGCGAAGTTGTCCTGGCCGCGCAAGCCCTGCATGCTCAGGTTCGTCAACGCGCTCATCAGACCAATGACACTTCGCAGCCAACGCCATTCGCGAGCCTACAATTCGAAGCCACCGACCGTCGCCATCCCACCCCCACCGATGAATCGGCTCAGTCGGTCCAGGGGGTGTCCCAGTTGAGCATCGATCGTCTGTGCGATGCGCTCGCCTGTCGACAGGGGATGCTAGTTGCACTGGACGAGCCGGGGAACTGGTGCGCGATCTTGACCAGCGTGGAAAAACCTTCGCCAGCGATCATCGATCTTTCCGATCAGGATGGCAAAGAATTGCGACTACTCCGCTCCATCGGCGGGCTATTGCAGGCAAGCCTAGTCGGTGTGGGCTGGCGCGCGTCGACCTGGGTGCGCCCTCTGCTGGGACTGACCAACAACCGCTCTGGCCGCAAGCCGGGTCAACGCTCCCTGTTCCCCGTCGTGCAGTGTTGGTTATTGCGGGGTGCCCTGCTCGGTCTCATCACTGCCGTCACACTCTTTCCGGTCACTCAGCAGATTTCAGCGACTGCGATTCTGCAACCCCTTTCCAAACAAATGTATTACGCCCCCGCCTCCGGAATTGTTACGGAAGTCTTGGTCGATGAAGGTGACGCGGTAGTGATTGGCACACCTCTGCTGCGTTTGACCAGTCACGAACTTGAGACACAGCAAGAGAGCTTGCAACTTGAATTGAAGAAGACGCAGGGACAGATCTCGGAGAAGTCGAGCCGCTTGCATCGCGGCGAGGCTCTCAGCTCACTTGAAAAGGATCAATTGGAATATGATCTTCGCGAACTAGAAACCACCCTCGATTCGATCGAGTTACGGTCGGCTGACAACGCCCAACAGTTGAGCGAATTAACGCTGACGGCGCGACAGGCAGGGACGATTTCAACTTGGGATTTACACAATCGGCTTCTTAATCATCCCGTGCAAGCGGGGCAACTCTTGGCAACGACCTTCGATGCGACGGATAAGTGGCGACTGCAGTTGTCGATTCCCGATTACCGCGCGGGCTTGGTCGCCGCCGCCTTGGAACGCGCCCCGCACCGCGCCGTGCCTGTCCAGTTTTCTTTAGCCAGTCACCCCGATCAAATCTTAGAAGCCTTCGCTGTCGACATGGCGCCGCAAGTAACCGTAGACAACAATTCCGCAACTAGTACCTCGCGTGTGGTCAGGACCGAGGCCTACATTCGCGATAGTAATACGTTGCCGTTGAAGAAGGATGGAGCCATTGCACGGGCCACGATCGATTGCGGAAAAGTGCCATTGTGTTGGTTGGTTTTTCGCGACGCCTACTGGGCCATCAGCTCGCGGGTTCGCATGTTGTGGTAGCCAATGTCACCGATCGCTCCGCGAGTGCTAGTGTCCGGTCGCGAGCCTCAGACGCGAGCCGTCCGGGAAAAGGTGTCCGACACCAAAAGCCGTAAAGGCCCTTCGGGTGCTTCGCACTTTTGGTGTCGGACACCTTTTCCCGACGCAGAAATGCAAATGGACGGAACTTAAGGTGTCTAGCACCAGCGACTGAGGTGCACTGAGAAACGAATATGGAAGTAACTTTTTTGCCCCAGGAATATCCCATGCATAGCCCACATATCCCCCGCCACTATCGAACCATTCTGCTAATCACTTTCCTAACCAGTTGCGCTCTGCTGCTAGTGGTTCGCACTCACGCTAACGCACTGGACAATGGTTGGATCGCGTTTGAAAAATGCCCAGTGATGGTCGAGCACAAACTGGATATCCCAGCTCAAGAGCGTGGCTTTTTGCGATTGCTACAAGTCGAGCTGAACCAAGCCGTGACGGCTGGACAAGTCCTAGCTGAGCTCGATACCGAGCTCGCCGAACTCGAACTCCGTATGGCCAAGCTCGAACAGGCGCAGAGCAACGAACGAGCGCTGGATGATTCCGATGTGAAGTTCCAAGAAGTCGTCTTGCAGAAAAGCATGCAAGATTTGGACAGCCACCGCGCGATCAGCACGAGTGTCAGTGAGTCGGAGATTCGAAGCCGAACGCTGGGAGTGGCACAGGCCGAACTGGGATTGAAGCGCGCGGAACGTGCACAACGTCTCGCTGTCGGCGAAGCGAAACTTAGAGCGGCAGCAGTGGAAGTGGCCGAACTGCGACTCGCGCAGCGGCGCATTGTCGCTCCGCGCAACGGTGTGGTGACAGCGGTCAAATTGCATCCAGGGCAATCGGTGGAAGCTGGTCAAACAATCATGGAAATCCAAGATCTAGAACACCTGTTGATTGACCGCTTGATCCCCATAGCGCAATTTAATGTTGCCGAACTGGTTGGCTCCGATGTTCGCGTTGATGTGGAACAATCGGGGGGCGCGCATGTGCGACTGTCTGGCCAAATCATCTCCTATGACCCACACGTTAGTTCAGGTGGCTTGGTGCGCGTGCATGCGAAAGTGAAAAACGTACTGCACGGCAACGATTGGGTTTTGCTCCCAGGTAGCGAAGTCACCATGTACGTGGCGCATGCGAATGCCCCCGCCGGTGACCAAGCCAAGGCAAGCACTGACGCCCAGCGTATCCGCTAGTTCCACGTTGAAGTACAGCCTTTGGGCCCCTATGCATGTCGAATACCGCCACACTCAACATAGCTACACCTGTTGCCTGGCCACCAATCGATCCTGCGAATATTCGACTACGCCGGCGGCGAGATCTGCGTTTTACGCAAATAGATTCGGACCGCTGGAACGTTCTCGATACGCTCACGCGTCGCAGTTTTCGCGTGGGATTGGTCGAACATTGGCTACTGACTCATCCCGATGGCAGGCAGACCATGCGGCAGCTGGTTGCCAAGCTGCGCTGTGAATTCCCCACCTTGGCCTGGAGCGACGAATCACTGCTGCAAACTGTCGCTACCTTTAGACGCAACGGATTGCTGGCCAGTTCCACTTACGAAGCCCCTGTGAGTGAACGCGGCAGCTTTTGGCAAGCTTGGCTCGGAAGCGTGGTGGTGTGGCAGATCCGTGGTGTGCAACCCGATCACTGGTTGGCCCGCATGGTGCCGCACACAAACGGACTTTTCTCAGCGCCTGCGGTTCGCTGCTGGTTAGCACTATCGTTCTTCACATTCTTGCTAGTGTTGCTCGATTTCAAGCGGCTTTCGTCGCAGTCACTTTCGCTCGATTGGATCATGCACCCTTCCACCAGTGGACTGCTGTTCCTGGTCTTTGTTGTCACACGCGGACTACATGAGCTGGGGCATGCCTTGGTCTGCAAGCGGTTTGGGGTCCGTTGTCCCGACATAGGACTGTTCGTGATTCTGGGAGCCCCCTGTGTCTATTGCGATGTGTCGGAGAGTTGGCAACTAGCGCATCGCTGGCAACGCGCGGCGGTCGCAGCCGCAGGAATGTATGTCGAATTGATCGTGGCCACCTTGGCCGCTGGGCTGTGGTTGACAACTGTCCCAGGCCCGGTGAATACACTCGCGCTGCAGACCA
Organism: Pirellulaceae bacterium; assembly: GCA_041741715.1. GTDB lineage: Bacteria > Planctomycetota > Planctomycetia > Pirellulales > Pirellulaceae > Aureliella. Next base: position 12,495 of record JBGSJT010000705.1, read on the forward strand.
TGCTCGTTTGTTCTATCAGCACCGTGATCATCAATGCGAATCCGCTGATGCGTTTTGACGGTTACTACATCTTGGCCGATTGGCTGGACGAAGTGAACTTGCGAGGCAAGGCGGATTCGCTCGCCGGGGGATCGCTGCGCGGCTGGCTGTTGGGGAGTCTCTCCACCGAATCACCCACCCGCGTTCCGCATCAACGATTTTTGTTGGCCTTCAGTTTAGCGGGTTGGATCTATCGTGCTCTGCTCTCGGTGACCATTGCCACCGTCCTGGTGACGATGTACACCGGTTGGAATTTGCCATGGGTTGGACGTTTTCTAGCGACAGCCATCCTCGTTTCTTGGTGGGGAGTTCCCGCAGTGAAATTATCTCAAGACCTGATTCGAACCGCCCGGCAACAACGCCGCGGATGGCGGTTGTCACTGCTAGCTGCCATGTTGATTGTCTGTGTGGCCATCCTGCCGTTACCCAGCCGACGCATGGCCAGCGGCTGGTTGCAGCCCAGCGAATCGCAAGGAGTCTACGCCAGTTCCACCGCTCGTTTGAACACTTGCCTCGTTCGCGACGGTGCGACCGTCAGGGCGGGGCAACAACTTTTCGAATTGCGCAATCAAGAACTGTCGACACGGCTGGTGAGATATGAACAAGCCAAAATGGTGGCTGCTATTCGACTAGAAGCCAATCTTCGACAACGTGATATGTACAGTCGAGAAATTGACGTCGAGCACTATCAACGTCAATTGGAAGAGACAAGTGGATGGCTCAGCGGCGTGCAACACGAAATGGATTCACTAACCTTGACCGCTCCTATCAGCGGTCGTTTGATCGCCATGACCGCCCCGCCCGCAAACGAACCTGCCGACGGACAACTCCCCTCGGGTTCAATTGAAACGTCCGCGTCCCAGGGGACGGCGATGATGCGGGCCGCGTCATGGTGCGATGCGCAACAAAGCGGACGCTTTGTCCCCGAGGGTTGCCTACTTGCCAGCGTGTGCGGCGATCGCCTACTCGCAGTCATTCCACTCAACGAACAACAGCTGTCCAACGTCGCGGCTGGGACCCAAGTCCGCTTGCGCCTAGCTGGTCAGACTCGCGTATTGACCACTTGTACCGTCAAGTCGGTAGTGCAAATTGTGGAATTGGCCTCTCCCTGGCAGGCGGCCGCTTTAGCGTCACTAAGCGACTCAGCCTCGAGATCTAGTTCCAGCAGCGCCACGCACTTTGCGGCGGTAATCGAACTCCCTAGCGAAGTGCATGGACTTCCAGGCAACACGGTCGACGCCGTCTTCATTTGCCACTCGACCACCCTAGCCAACTTGGCTCTCCGCTGGATGCACGCTAACCTAAGGCTGTTTGCCGATTAACTGACTCCTTGCGTTCCGCCGTCTTACTGAAGCTCAGGCACTAGCCCCACTTATCTACACGAGTTTGTAGCATAGTTCTTCGCTTCCGTCCGGGCTTGTCCCGGCGGAGCGCCAACTGGCAGCTACCCAAACTCACGCTTATTTTTCCCGCACCCAGCTAATGTCATGCAACACACCATCGAAGATGAACTGATCCACGCAGCCCTAGCCGTGCGTGAGAAAGCGTATGCGCCCTATAGCGAATTTCTTGTAGGAGCTGCGATTCGCACCCCCTCAGGAAACATGTACATAGGTTGTAATTTTGAGAACGCTTCCTATGGGCTGTCGATCTGCGCAGAGCGTGGTGCAGTCGCCGCGATGATCGCCGGGGGTGATCGCGAGATTTCCTTGCTGGCTGTAGCCAGTCGCGGTGCGGTCACTCCCTGCGGCGCGTGTCGGCAAGTATTGGCAGAATTCGGTTTGAACTTCTCCGTCATCTTGGTCGACAGCGAAACACATGCAATTCAAAACCGTTGGTTGATGAGCGGACTACTTCCAGCGGCCTTTACGTTGGCCGGTCGCTAAGCAGCTTTGGTGGCGAATCCACTGCTCGACAACCAGCGGCGGATGTTTTCAAGTTCGCTCGACCAAGCGCCACCGATCCGTTTGTGACAGAAGCTGTGGAACAATAGATCGACGGTCTCGCACAATTCGCGGATCGATTCGATACGATCCTCTAACTGATAGTCGGCGTTATCGGGATCAACGTGAATTTTGGCGGCGCCGATAGCAAACGATTCGGCTTGCAGCACCAGATCGTACTGGGTCCCGTTACGAACCAGGGTCATGCCACTTTTACGCGGCAGCTTGCCGGAGCGAATGGCCTGATGGGCCTCAGGGAGAGTGACGGGGGATTCAGCGGAAATTGTTTCCTTGCCTGATTCGCCATAGGGACACTCCAGCACCAATGTCTTAGTGAGCATGGCGGTGACTTCTGAATCATCCGCCAGCGCAATGGTGTCGGACACATTTTCCAGCGTCCACCACAACCACATCATGAATTCGTTCCCTAGATAGTCCGGTTCCACGCGATGTTCGTTGGCCCAAGCAATTTCTCCCTGCGGTTGATTGGGAATAAAATTAGATGGCAGCAATTCGTCGTAAGCGGCCATTTGATTGTTGGCTTGTGCCCATTGATGAGCGATGGTTCCGGCGGAAACGCGAGTCAGCTCGACGCTGAAAGCGCGTTCGAGGAGTTCTGCCGCGTAGCCACTGGCGGTCGCTCCGGAGCCACCAAAGTAGAGCGTCCCCAGCCGCAAGTCCCAGAGTAGAGGGAACTGGGCCATTTTGCGATATTTGCCCGTGGCAGCTTCCGCCGCGCATCGCTGCTCGACAGCTTCCTTGGCCTCTTGTCGTTGCGACTTGGTGGGCCGTCCGCTGTCATTGTCCTTGGCCAGCGCAGACAACTCCATCTGCAGCCAAGCTTTGCGAATTGCGGAAGGGATTTGATTCGTGTCGATTCTGACGCCGCAGTGCAGGGCTTCGTTGATGACGTTTTTGTCTAATGCAAAGTCGTGATCGAACAGATGCTCGCCAGCCAGAAAGCCGACCAGCGCGTTCTCTTCGGACGCAGATTCATTCTTGCCACCAGCCAGTTGTGCGAGCGCGTCCAAGTGCTCTTGTTCAAACTGTGATGCTTCAAAGCCAGTGACACTAAATCTTTCAAAACCGAGGCTACCTGACAAGAATGCCATTCGCGATTTTATCCTGTGTAGAGTCAAAGAAATTCGGGGGTTCCAACGGTATCGGCCCGGCCCTGGGTAAGAGTTCGAAAAAGAATCTGGGCGCGCTAAGCTTCACCGATTGGGTGTAGCCGTTGCCATGAGTACGCGGGAAACAATTGAGGTATCTTGCCCAATCGTAACCCGCTGCGATTGTCTAAGGAAAACTTGTATCGGCGGGCGGTTGGCGGTAGACTGCAGCGCGACAAACTGAAAGTCCTCCTCTCCTTCGCGAAAGATCGCTGATGTTGCTGACGATTGGCTCCTTCCTGTTTTTCACCGCACTGGTCGGCGTCTTGACTTGGATCATCACGCACAAGGACGATCATGACAGTAGTAGCGGGTATTTCTTGGCGGGGCGATCGTTGACGTTCCCCTTGATTGCGGGATCGCTGCTACTTACCAATCTCTCGACTGAACAGATGGTGGGGCTCAATGGTGCCGCTTTCACTGATGGTCTGTGCGTGATGGTCTGGGAAGTGGTGTGTGTGGTCGCGTTGGTCTTTATGGCTTGGTTTTTTCTGCCGCGATTTCTAAAGAGTGGTGTCGCCACGGTTCCTGAATATTTAGAGATTCGTTTCGATCATCAAACGCAGATTATCACCAACTTGATTTTTCTGGTCGCCTACGTCGGCATTCTACTCCCCATCATTCTGTATACCGGTGCAACGGGGATGATCGGGATTCTGGATGTTCCATCAATGTTAGGTGGTCTACCCGACGCCGTGGTGGGAGCTCCAGATACCGTGGCCTTGTGGTTGATCGTTTGGGCGGTAGGCATTATCGGTTCTATCTACGCTCTGTTCGGTGGGCTACGGACGGTGGCCGTCTCCGATACGATCAACGGCGTGGGATTGCTCGTCGGCGGTTTCATGATTACCGGCTTCGCCCTAGCGCAATTGGGAGGTGACGGAGGGATCGCGGCGGGTGCCAGCGCGTTGGTGGACCAACAACGCACGCGTTTCAACTCGGTCGGAGGTTCTCAGTCATCCGTACCCTTCGGCACAATTTTCTCCGGGATCTTTCTGCTGAACCTTTTCTACTGGACGACTAACCAGCAGATTATCCAAAGGACGTTTGGGGCCAGTAGCTTGGCGGAAGGGCAGAAAGGAGTATTGCTGACCGGCGCGCTAAAACTGTTGGGGCCGCTCTATCTAGTGATCCCCGGTATGATCGCTTACTCAATCTTCGCGGGACAAGACATCAAGGCGGACAAGGCGTATGGCATGCTGGTCAACGCAGTCCTCCCCGATGCGTTGACCGGCTTCTTCGCGGCAGCCATGATCGGTGCGATTCTATCGAGTTTCAATTCTGCCCTGAACAGTACTTGTACGTTGTTCAGTCTGGGGTTGTATAAGAACTTGCTCAAGCCCGATGCGACCGAGCACCAGGTCGTTCGTTCAGGAAAGATTTTTGGCTGGACAGTGGCTGTGTTGGCCATGGCTATTGCTCCACTGCTAGCCAATACCGATAGCATCTTTGGTTACTTGCAGAAGATGAATGGGATGTACTTCATACCGATTTTTGCAGTGGTACTGATCGGCATGTTGACCAAGCGCGTGCCAGCCGTGGCGGCCAAACTGGGCTTGATCGTCGGCTTCAGCTTGATCGCCATCGGATACTTCGTACCACCCTTCAGTCACGTGGTCGATTCGATTCACGAATTCCACTTTTTGGGTTTGGTCTTTGCGTGGCTGTTGATACTGATGTTGGTGATCGGAGAGCTCCACCCGCGCGAGACCGAGTTCGTGCAGCAAGATGTGGGGGCCGTCGACATGACCCCCTGGCGATTGGCCAAGCCGGTTGGGTTAATCTTGATCGGCATAGTGTTCGCGATCTATTTCAGTTTTGCCAACTTCGCCGTGCTGGTCCCATTCGGCAAGAGCGGGCTACTTCCCGACGATGGGGTCCCCACCGTTCAACCCTACGTGCAAGTCGATTAAGCGTCGGCCGCCTAGTAACTGTCGCTTCTTAAACGTAGCTGCGGTTGCCAGACCGCAGGGAGTCTACTACTATTTGAACGCCCCCAGTTCGCGCCAATGAAATGGCAGACAAATGCCCATTCATCAAGCTGTTAGCGTACCGCCGACAAATTGCCTAGTCAACCAATTCGGCTCCTGACCCCTTTTCTTCCCCTTCGGTTTGGACCATTCCATCCAACCATCGCTGCGATAAGGTACGCCGCCGCAATGGCCAGTGCGACCAATGAACTGACAAGCAGGGTGCCTGCTAATGCGTTGTAGGTTGAGTCACTCATTGATTTGCTGACGAACGACGAGGATCACCTCGTCGCCGGAGTTAATTGTTTAGTAAGTTGGACTGGCTCGGCGACTGAGGTGCATCCGCATGGTTCGTCGTGTGTGGGCACCAGACAGGACGCTTGGAAGCCGCTTGCCGTCGCGCCGCGTCCGCAGCTATAGCAGCAATGTCGCCAGCAAAACGATCAGAGATTTCACGTCGCGTCCGATGGATCTCTTCGATCGTCGTGTCAGTTTCAAGTTTCTTGTTCATCGCCAAGCAATTCTTCTGGAGTGCAGATGACAGGAATTGGAACACCTAGATCAGTCAGCGCAGCGTGAATTCGCGGCAGTATCTTCGCGTTTGCGATGTGCCTGCAATTCCACGTCAACAAATATTGTACCCTGTGATGGGCGACGGCGGCGATATGCAAAGCGTCAACCTGTGCTTTGCCTGGTAGAATCGCGCGCGACATAATTTCGTTTGCAATCTGAAGAATCTCCGGGGCGGGAGGCAGCAATGGGATACCATCCAAAGCAAGAAGTCGTTCAGCAGCGTGGGTTGCGTCCCCTGCTGAAGCCTCGTCGATCACGTATTGAGACACAACAAGCTCATACTTGGTTCGCTCGTTGTTCCACCATTGATGCGTAAGCAATTGGCGCGCAGCAGTAATTACCTGAGAGCTAGGTTTTTGGCGCAAGTAGCTAACGATCGACGTTTCAATATAGACGGTATCCATGAGCGCATTATATCACGACGCGCACCAATCGGCGCGAAGCTGCTTCTGGATTCAAGATTCGCACGACCATTTCGCGAATCCTATTTCGGCAGGCGGATGTTGATGAGTGCGTCGCCGACAATTGTGGCCCAAATTTCATATCTGATCGCCCACGCGGAAATCAGCGTTATGAAGATCATCCAGGAGTTGTCAAGTTGATAGTACCATTCCACTGCAACGTATCCTAGAAGAGCTATAGCCAGAAAAAAGTACACCACAAGAAAGACGTATCCGTAGGGGCTGAGAAGTTCAATCTGACCAGCCGTTGGTTGGCTTAATTGTTCACGCGAAATGTGCTGGCGAACATTGAGTTTCCATACGCCCAGGGCAATGAGGACAACTGAAGTCAACGACCAGTACATGACGCTCGAGATCCGTGCCGAATTCGCAGCAAGTAGAGCAACAGTGATGATCGACGCGACAGGAAACCAAAGTGAAGTGCAGCTGGTAGTAAAAGCGTTGCGAATCATTGCAATGTGGTATTGAACCGACGAACGAATTGCGATCTATCCGCCTGTAGGATGCGGGGGGATAGATCGCTCGTTGAACTTTGTCGCTGGTTGGGGGGCGACAGGGTTGTCTATGCAGATTCTATCCGGTCGGCAGTGGCCGAGCAACTGTTTACAGCCTCGTTCGGATAGGGTTGTACCAGTTGGGGCGGTAGGGTGAGCTCATGTTAGGTTGCCGACTGGGTTTTAGAGATGCAGTGGTTTGGCACGTGGTCGCTCCGCATTGAGGACATCGAGGGTGTTTTCCCGCAGCTTCGGACTCGCGTTGTGGTTCGAAGCGACTGGGAGCGAAGATTAGTGCTTAGGTGATACATTATTATGAGGAACTTTACGCCACAAACAGCACGTTTGAAGCTGCTTGAAGCGAGTTTATAGACTTCGATCGAGTGCAACTGGAATAGTCGGATACGCATTTCAAAAGCGCACGTCGATTTAATCAAAACGATCGTTACCACCGCAGCAGAGGAGGAGGAGGCAAAGGAAACTCAGCTCGCGGGCAAGAGATAGCCAGAGCCAGAACTCCAAGCGCAGGTGAGAGAGAGTTGGCATGGATGCCAACTCAGCGTCGTAGCAAGGATGCGCCTGGTAGAGTGCGCTTGACAGCAAAGGTTGTTATCAGGCAGCCAGTCGGTGCGATTAAGTTCAACGAGGAAGGTAACCGCGTCGTGGGGTTTGAGTTGGAAGTGCAAAGTGACGCCAGTACCACGACTGCGGTTCACCGGTACGCCCGGCACGGGCGTGAACTAGTGGGGTGTAAGTCCCCTGTACGAAAATGGGAATTGCTTTGGAGGACATTATACCAAATGTAACTAATCAATCGAAGTACTAGACGAGGGCAACTGCGGAAGGGTGACCGACCGTGGAGAGGAAGCCTGCGACATCACGGCCCGTGGCGTAAAACCCACAATTGAGATGTCTCGTCAAAGCTGCGAGGCTACGTACAGAAACGTCATTGAGGCCCAGAGAGACCCTGAGGTGAGTTGCCCGAAGACAACAATACCGTTCCCAACAGACTCCAAGGTAGATGGCGAGCTTGTGCAGCGAAAGTTCACGTTCTTATCCGGGGAGATCTGCAACGCGTACCCGTGAGTAGGGCTTGCCCGAAAGGCGGGACGGTTCGAGGTAACTCGACACCGTGCTTGCAGAAGTCAGCATAAGCCGTAGTACCGAGCTTCCAATCCCAATGGAAACGGGAAGGGCCTAACGTCACTAAACAAGGAGCATCCAATCATGACCTCGAACCGTCCCAAACACATAGAACCTAGCTCGTCTGTCCCTACGGAAAGCGACACCATACAGGCCCGTGCAATTGAGACTCCACGCCTGGAGCAATCGGAAGCGGCGTTCATGAAACCGAGAACCTTGAGTATTGATCCAGAACAACTGATGGAACAGATCGTCGACCAAGCCAATATCGATTTAGCCTGGAAGAACGTGCGATCCAACCGTGGTGCCCCAGGGCCCGACGGCATCAAAATCGCAGCATTCCCCGAGGCCTTTCGAAGTCAGTGGCCGAAGATTCGACAACAACTGTTGGATGGCACCTACCAGCCCTCTGCGGCGCGTCGGAAGTCTATCCTAAAAGATGATGGCTCGGAGCGTCACTTGGGCATTCCGACGGTGGCTGCATACTGCACCTCTTACGATAGGCGTTAAGGATCTCTGTGGAAAGAAACGTGGAATTACTGCGGTTTGATGCGTGTCGACTGAGCAATTCGCTTTGCTAGCTCTTGCTCAATTTCGGGCGTGAATGCTAGTAAATAGGGAGAGCCCGCATTACGCCGACGTCCGAGAATCAGGTCTTTTTCGATCCAATAGTAAATTACGCCAGGGTTGACTCCCAGTCGTTCCGCAGCCTCCTTCACGGTGAGTTCTCCTGTCTTTCTATCATCGACAGGCGAGATGCTGTGCTTGTGACGAATCCACTTAATACTGCTGACTGTGAAGCGATTTCCCTTGTTTGTTTTGAGCCCTTCATTGTTCAACCAGGCAGCGATCTGCGCATCGTCCAATGTCTTGGCCAATTCTCCAACACGTTCGATCAACGCATCATCATGCCGCCAGCGATCTGCTACAGGCCGTGGTAAATCGACGCGAAGTTCTTCGCATTCGCCTCCGTGCCAACGAAGTTGCGCGAGAGCGACACACTGCTCCGGTTTCGTTACCGTGATGTCGCTGATCAGTAGTTGCAAAATTCGTTTCTTATCCTTCCACGCAGCGGCCGTGTTGTGCCATAGCTTGGGAAGATCCTGAGCAAGCGCAAGCACCTCATCACGCTGCTGCAGAGTAAGCCGACGGGACTTCTGATTTTGACGATCTATTTCATCCCTTACATCTTGAAGTTCAATCAGCGCGTCGTTCCAACGCTGTTCGAGCGTCGCAGCCACAAGCCGATTGCTTGGGTCCACTTGCTCATAGCGGCGCTGAGCCAACTCGGATTCGTATTCGGCTCGTTGCAGGCGCATCTTCCATTGTGCATCGATCTGCTCGTGCCGACGTGAGACGATGTCAAATGCGTCGATCGCTAACTCCAACTGTTCGCTGCGCAACGATTCCAAAACACGTCGTTCAATGGCGCGATCAAGCGGCGAGCACTGGACCGTTAGACAGGCCTTCTTTGACAAGCCCTCACGCTTTCGCCAATTACATTGATACGTCGGATAGATACCGCCATTACCTTGGTATCGCGGTGTCAAGCGGCGACCACAACCGCCACAGATCAATAAACCTTGCAGCAACGCCAATCCTTCCCGTGCCGGCCCACTCAAGACGACCTCCTTTGTGTTAGTTTGATTACGCGACAACTGATCGAGGTTCTTCTTGTATTGCTCGAAAGTGATATACCCTTCATGATGATCTCGCAAGTTCACCAGCCAATTATCTTCCGGCATATAGCCAATACGCGAACGAACTTCACCATTTCCCAAAATCTCTTTGATCGATCGATAACGACCGAACGCATAGACTCCGGCGTACGACGGATTCTTCACGATGGTATTGACGCGGGCATCGGTGAGTCGTCCCCAAATTAGTTTGCCGGCCCACGTGCCGCCGTAGCTGCGCTTCGGGAAATCCAACTTTTCCTTAGCAAAACGTTGCACTACGCCGTACGCCGAACCGCACTGCTGGAAGTAATCAAAGACCAACTCGATCGACGAACGGACTTGTGCGTCGGAGTCCTTGACGATGCGGTTCAGTTCATCGAACACAAAACCTACTGGCAACGGGAACCGCAACTCTCCCTTGCGTGCCTTGTTGAGTTTGTTTCCCTGCAGACGGGCTCGAATGAAGTGAAGCTCTGCCTGTGCCATCGTGCCTTTGAGTCCTAACAAGAGCCCGTCGTTGAAGTCACACGGATCGTAGCAACCATCTTCGTCAATAATAAGAGTACCCGTGATACCACAGATTTCAATCAGTCGATGCCAGTCGGCGTTAGAACGCGCCAACCGTGAAGCTTCGATAGCAAGAACTGCTCCGGCCTTCCCAAGCGATACGTCAGAGACCAGCGTTTTGAAATCTTCTCGATCAGTAGTTGAGGTACCTGACTTACCAAGATCGCCGTCGAGCACAACAATCCGTGCAACCGGCCAACCAAGATTCCGCGCTAGCTCTTGCAGCGCATACTGACGCTCCGTGCTTTCGCGATGATTACGAACTTGCCCCATGCTCGATTGACGCAGGTAAACATACGCGATCTTCTGCAAGTGTGTGTCGGTGATCTTGGTCGACCGTTGATCGGTGATGTGCATGACAATCCTCCTTGATTGAGATTTGGTTTGAGACACTTGTATTGGTTGAGTAGCGATGCTGATCGGTGGACTCTGAATCTCGCTGTGCACTGCAAGAAGCGCGAATGCTCAAGTGCGTTTCGATGATGTTGGCAATAAGCAAAGCGAGTTGATGTTTGTATTCGCGAGACAGTGGTTGTAAGTGTGGTGTGGCTTCAGATTCTTTATTGCTTACCGTCATGGTCACAGCTCCCAATGAACGAGTCTAGTAAATCGCCCTTGACGAGTTTGCTGAGCCTCATATTTCGAAAAGAGTGTGGCTTGAATCGAGCAACGAGCGGCGCTCAATAGAACACATTAGAGCTTCCTTGAAGAGACCGATTCGGAGAGAGCATTGACGAGATCGACTAACTCAAGCAGTCGATCTAGCCTCAGGATAGTTGGCGGCACGCCGGCGTCTTGGTAGCGGTCGCTGGAGCGCATCGAAGTCCAGTCTTTGGGCACCGAAAAACTTCCTGAAACGGAGCCCTTTAGCACTACGCACTCCACCCCCAAAACCGTACGGCATTTGAGCAACATGAATTGCTGTCTAAACAATGGGTGAAACGGGTGGACTATTTCAACGAAACCCGAAGGCAGATTGCATAGGTGTGCTTTTACTTTTGACTGTCCCCAATGTCCAAGAAAGACTGATCCAGCAAGCTATCATGCAAGTCCTAACGCCGATTTTCGATCCTGGATTTTCAGAGTCGAGCTTCGGCTTTCGACCCAAACGCTCTGCTCACGGAGCAGTCAAGCAAGTGCAACAGCATATCCAAGCTGGCTATCGCCACTGCGTTGATATGGATTTGGCCAAATTTTTCGATACAGTTCAGCACGACGTGTTGCTCTCGCGAGTCGCACGCAAGGTGCGGGACAAACGATTGCTTGGTCTGATCGGGCGCTACTTGCGAGCAGGCATAATGGTCGATGGTCTCGCTCAAGCGACCGAAGAAGGCACGATGCAAGGTGGTCCGCTCGCTCCTCCAACGATATTGCTAACAACGGCGGAATGTTGGATAGATTGATTTTACGAACGCAGCTTCAGACTGCGTACGGCGAAGGATGGAAAAGTAAACATTCGCCGAAGGTGTGGGGAGTAGTATAGCGATCTAGCGACGGGAGGCGAAATATTCTAATTGCGGGGCATGATGAATGCTTCGCTGCTTGAACCGATTTCCCTGGCTGAACAAGTACGTTCGCTGATAGC
>JBGSJT010000706.1:0-14890 GCA_041741715.1 Pirellulaceae bacterium
GTTCACACCGAAGTCGATGTAAGATCGGAAGCCCATGCCAAGTGTGTTGGCAGGCATTTCAACGCGCTCGATGACCGGCGTGCGGCGACCATTGAGGAATACGATCTCAAACGCTGGCAGCACATTCGGATTGGCGAACAGGTACCAAGCCGAGCCACTGGCACCTTGGTAGTAACTGTCCGACAAGTGCGGCGTTGAAATGACGCGATACTTGTTGCGGTGCGGGTTGTCGACCGGAATCTTGGTCGGCGAACCAGACGCATCGATCATCAACTGGGCTGAACCCATCAGCAGTTCGGCGTCGGTTTCGAGTTCCACAGGAACGACCAGGAATTCAGGCCGGATGTTGATCGGCTTCTGATCCTTGGCTTTATTGCCTGGGCCGGCCTTCTGCTTGCGGAAGGTGGTCTTAGCAATAGTCAGCGACTCTGGGCCGAACTTGGTGTCGGGACCAGAGAGCAAGTTGCCATTGGCCGAGGAGAAGAACGCGGTGTTCTTCAATAGAAGCGTGAAGAACAGCTCGTCAATCGACTCAGCACCACTGCGTCCCATTTGACGAGGGATGCCATCGTTTCGCGTTACGAAATGAACCGATTTGTGTACACTCTTGTCCGCTCTGGGCGTCATCGCGAGCTAGTCTCAACGCAACTATCTCGAATCACGGACCATGATGATGTTGACTATCTAATCCAGGAGCCAATCCTGGCTGGCGAGAGAGAAGAAACCGTTTGGCGACGCTTCCTGGCTGCACATCTTGGTCGAAATTCGGCGCGAGGTTCAGCGCACATTCAAAGTGCGGCACGACTATTCTGTGCTATTGGGCATATGACTGTCTGGACTTGGAAGTTAACATCGGAATCGCCCGCTTCGCTGCAAGATTGGCTGAATGTCTGCGCCGGCGAACTTGCCACACTCGAGTACGGCAACCCTCGAAAATACGAATCTCAAAAGCCAGCGCGTATTTGGTCAGTTGTGAATCATTCATTCTGCTAGCCCTAGAGTTTGGAGGCCCCGCAAAACTGGTGTCGAGCGATGAGGACGAGTTTGCGGACGCATTTGATATGCTTTTTCGACTGCATTCTTGTATTGTTACAATTGCACCATGAAATATCTATTCAGTATCGCAACTAGACCCAATAACGGGAAGACTGATCAATGACTGAGTTGGAAGGCAAAGCTGATGGTGCTGGTCCATCCACAACCGCATTTTTTGTGACGATTCTGTGCGTTTGTATTTGGCTGATATTTCTCGTCGCTTGGAATGCATTTGCAACAGAAAACGCGACAATTGCGAGAGCGATGGCGATTCTGTCTGCAGTCATTCTTGCGTCCGTTGCAACCGTTCAATCGCGTCTGAGAAAAACAGCGTTTACAGCTTGGGTCTTAACATGCGTGCTGGTTGCGTTTTGTTTTCCGCAAGTCTTCATTCGCTGGGGCGATTTCGAACTTAATTCACTGATCGTTCCGCTGATTCAGTTGATCATGTTCGGCATGGGCGCAACCTTGGCGATCTCGGACTTCACTCGAATTCTCAAGATGCCGCGAGCCGTGTTCATCGGGATTTTTCTTCAGTTCTCCATCATGCCGCTGTTGGGATTCGGACTTGCCAAGGCGTTCCGTTTTGAGCCAGCGATCGCCGCAGGAGTAATCCTGATTGGATCGTGTCCCGGCGGAGTCGCGTCCAACTTGATGACCTACCTTTCCAAAGGAAACGTCGCACTGTCCGTTACGATGACGGCATGTTCCACCTTGATTGCGCCCATCATGACACCGCTCCTGATGAGCGTTTTGGCGGGAACAATGGTGGAGATCGTGTTCATGGATTGGGTGATCAATATTCTTAAGATCATCATCATTCCGATCGCGATTGGGTTAATCTTCAACAGCGCTTTGCGTGCTTTGAATCTGCGCGGCGCGTGGCTGGACCGGTATTTGTCATTGACCGCGATGGCGGGCATCTGCTTGATCATTGGGATCATCATCGCCGACTCCCGCGACAAACTCCTGACGATTGGCATTGCCTTGATAGCAGCATCAGTTTTTCACAACTTGGCCGGTTACTTGCTCGGCTATCTCGGCGCGCGACTGGCAAAGTTAGATGAGAGTAGTTGCCGTACCGTGGCCATCGAAGTGGGGCTACAAAACGGTGGGATGGCGACTGCTTTAGCAATCAACACACTGAAGGATCCTCTCGCAGCTTTGGCACCTGCGATTTTTGGCCCATGGATGAATATTTCTGGCTCGATATTGGCCTCGTGGTGGGGCGCTCGCCCACCGACAATCAGAGCTGAATCACGACATGGAACTCAAGATGAATGATCGTGCGAGCATTACCCCGAAACTCTTCAAGAGTTCCGTTACGGAAGGGCGTGTACAGGTACTAGTATGGAAAAAACTGCGGGTTCGAGCGTCACACTTTAGGCTCTCGCGACAAGGTAACATTATGACAAGACCTTCTCCCACACTTTCCCCCGAGTTCGCGCAGATGGTTGCACAGCAGCATCAGCAGCTACGTTCGTTCGTGCGAACGCTGGGAGTTGCCCCAGACTGGGTTGACGATCTGGCTCAGGAAGCGTTGCTGGTAGCTTGGCGTGAACAGGATTCGTTTGACCAACAGCGGGACCTAGGAAAATGGTTGCGCGGGATTGCTCGGAATCTAGTGCGGAACGAGCTTCGCAAGCAAAAACGTCAAGAGCGACTCCTGCACCAAGGCCTGACGGAATTGCTGGTCCGCGCGGCTGAAGTGGAACCGCAACCCGAAACGTGGGCTGCGTGCCGTGTTCCGATGTTACGTGATTGCGTTGAGCAACTGGCTCCGAAGAGTCGGGAGCTGGTGTCCGGTCGCTACGGCGATGGTTGGACAGCTCCAGACCTGGCAAATCATTTCAACATGACACCGACTGCGGTGCGTCAGGCGCTCGCGCGAATTCGGATACAGTTGAAGCGGTGCATCGAACTACGGACGGCGGAGGGCTGATTGATGTCACAGAGCCGCTTTGAGGAATTGCTAAGTCTGTTGCTGGATGATGACGTCACTACGGAGCAGATAGATGAATTGACGCTTATCGTGTCTGATGATCCGGAGATGCTGGCACAGCTTCGACAGCATCTGTTGATGAGCGATCGTTTGAGTCAATATGAAGACGAACTGCGAAGCGACCATCGTTTCATGGATGCCGTTCAGGCACGTATCCATGCCGCCGAGGACTCAATTGGGTTTGTTGCGCGCGTCGTAGCGTCGGCGAAGAGAGAAGCCTCAGGGCAATCGAAGCTGGTATCCTCGAAAAGTGAATGGTTTTGGCAAAGCCCGCGAGCGATGGCGGGCTGGGTCACTGCGGCGATCGTCTTGATAGTGCTAGTGGGTGTTTTTTTTCAACGCAACGTGCAGCGAGGCACGATTGAATCCAATGCGTCGGCGGCCAAAGGTGGTCAGGAAGAAGCAAGCGATCGGGGCGTTGCCGTGCTGGTGCGAGTTTCACGTCTGTCTGGAGAACAAGCGGCACGTTGGATGGCAGGCGAAACGGTTCCGCCGGGAACACTTAAGTGGGATGCAGGACTAGTGCAGCTTGAGTTCTATGGGGGAGCGACGGTTGTTGCTGAAGGTCCGGCGGAAATTGAGATCTTGGATGAATCGCGCGTGGTCTGCCGATCGGGGCGGCTTCGGGCTCATGTGCCAGAGCCTGCGCGAGGGTTTACTGTAATTGCTCCAAGATTTGAACTGGTCGACCTCGGTACAGAATTTGGGCTGGATGTATCGGAGGGCGGAGCGGCTGAAGTTCATGTGTTTAGCGGCAAGGTCGAGCTCTATGACGCGGAATCGAACCGCGACGTGGCCACACGGCGCGAACTGAATGCAGGAGATGCACTGGCGGTCGATCTCGACGGAAGCGTGAAACCGATTGCACTCCGTGAGGCAGACTTCGTCACGCCGGCGCTACTTAGTGCAATGACACATGGGTGGCGAAAAGAACAGCTGCATGACTGGCGGGCGTTTCGTGACTCGCTGCGAAGCGACTCACGGGTGATTGCGTACTTCCCGTTTGATCGAAACGACGTGGGAGATCGCATCCTAACGGGCTATGGGGCTGACGGTGCTACGCTGGAAGGCGCCATCGTTGGATGCGAGTGGACCGAAGGGCGGTGGCCCGGCAAAGCATCGTTGCAGTTTAAGCGACCGGGCGATCGCGTGCGAATCACCGTGCCGGGAGAATTTGAATCGCTGACCTATTCGATCTGGCTGCGAGTTGATGGACTCGATCGACAATACAATTCGCTGTTGCTAACGGATGGCTTCGACAGAAACAGCCCTCACTGGCAGATTCGCCAGAATGGATCGCTGGTGCTCGGGATACAGAGTTCCCAAGGCGTCTTGCACTCCTATCAAACGGATTCGATCTTTAACCTGTTTCGACTGGGGCAGTGGGTGCATTTGGCTACAGTCCACGACGCCGATCAGGGGTGCGTGAAACACTATGTCAACGGAGAATTGACCGCGCGCAGGTCCTTGGAAGAGCCCGCATCCAGTCTGCTGAAGATTGGTGCTGCGACGATTGGCAATTGGAGTGATTCAACGACTAGGCATCGCAGGTCAAGCGTTCGCAATCTCAACGGATGCATCGACGAACTGATTGTTTTCGGTCAAGCGCTCGACGAACAGGAGGTGCGTACCATTTACGAAGTAGGTCGACCATGACGATCCGCGGAGGATGCGTTGCGGTCTTTTGACCAAATATCGATGATAAAACCAACACACATTTCAACAGGCAGAGTAGTCAAATGAATGCCCAACGACGAACAATGGCACTGGCGATTGCGATCACACTTGTCGTGTCAATTGCCAAATTCGCGACTGCAAATGATGACGACAAACCGCATGTGGTGCTTGTTGTCGGCACGTTGCACTATTCTCCGGAGCTGACCATGCCGGTCTTCGCACAGGAGCTGGAGCGTTTGGGGTTTCGCACGACCGTATTAATGGGAGACGGAGATCCGTAGAAAAAGACGGAAAACGTCCTGCCAGGCATTGAAGCTCTGGCGGACGCGGACGTGGCAATCTTTTTCATGCGTTTTCTCAATCTGCCCGACAAGGAGTGGCAGCCGATCGAGGACTATCTCAAGTCCAGTAAACCAGTGATTGGGCTGCGGACCGCAAGTCATGCTATCAAGTATCCTTCCGGACATCAGCGGTTCTCGTGGAACGACGACTTCGGTCGAAGGGCAATAGGCACTCCCTACATCGTGCATCAGACGAGTACGACGAAAATCAGCGTCATTGAAAAGGCGCTGGAACACCCCATCATGACAAACGTCACCAAAAAGAATTGGGTGTCGCCAGGCACACTCTATCTGACGCGACTTGAAGACGGCTGCGTCCCCTTAGTGATGGGGGCGGGAGACGGTCCAGCACGCACGCTTAAGAGGGCGTCTGTGACAGTCGAAGTGAAACCGCATGAGTCGGATGTCGTCGCCTGGGCCTGGCAGAACGAATGGGGCGGCAAGGTGTTCGGAACGTCGTTCGGGCATCCTGGTGATTTTGCCGAGGAGTCGTTTGTTCGAATGTTGGTCAACGCAGTCCATTGGTCCGTCGATCGTCCCCTGCCCAGTGCCGCTGATAAGGTTTCGACTTGGACGATTGAACGGGCTGACAAGTAATCTAGAAAGTCAACGGTCGACATTTGTCATTAGTTATTTCTCATCTCTCAATTGTCATTTTTTTAAGCTGGTCATTCCCCAACGCTCCAATGACAGATGACCATTGTTAAATAACTAATCATAAATCCTCTCTACGCAACTCCGCTCCCTTCAACGCGACATTCATGCATACAAAAGAATGAAACACGTATATTTTATTGCGCCGCTGCTACTCAGCTGGCTTGCAGTTTCGATTTCGCATGCAGAGTCTCCGATCCGGCCTGGTGATCGCATTACCATCATCGGCAATACCTTCGCCGATCAACTGCGGATTCACGGCTATCTGGAAACGTTGCTATTACAGCACTCTAGCGACAATCCCGTTTCGATTCGTAACCTCGGTTGGGGCGGCGACATGTTGACCGCACGCGATCGTCCGACGGGTTTCCCGTCCGAAGAATCGACACTGGTGGACCACAAGACGGATGTGATTATCGCCTGCTTTGGGATGGGAGAATCCTTTGCCGGTGAGCGGGGGCTCGAAGGTTTTACAAGCCAACTCAAGGCGCTAATCGCCACGCACGCGGGGAAGTCGTACAACGGGCGGTCAGAAGTGCGACTGATTCTAGTCTCGCCAATCGCGTGCGAGGATCTGGGAGAGCTGACTCCGGGGAGCGACAAACGGAATCGAGATTTGGCGGCGTACACGCGCGCAATGCACGACGTAGCGGCCGAGGCCGACGTCCCCTTTGTCAATCTGTTTGAAGCGTCGCGGTATCTGATGGATGAACCGACGGGTCCGAAGCTGACCAACAATGGCATTCATCTGAATGACTATGGGTACTGGGCGATCAGCCACACGTTCTTCGATCAACTGACTGACGTGGATAGAGTCTCAAGTCAAGAATCGTGGCTGCTCCGAATTGACGCCGCGACGAAATCGAGCGATGCTCGCGGCACTGAAATCTCTGAAGTGGCAACAAATGAGTCGGGTCTCAGCTTCCGAGTCACGGAAAAGTCCGCTCCGATGGTGCGTCCCCCGACTGATCAGCCGCTACCTCCACAACTTGTTTTCGTGCGAGACACGCTCGTCATCGAAAGCCTCAAGCCTGGGACATACCAGTTGACGGTTGATGAGCAACCCGTTGTTACGGCCACAGCAGAGGCCTGGGGCGAGGGATGGTCTAAGTCCAAGTCAAGCTTCAGATCGGAAATTTTAAATTTTCCGATTCATTTTTGTGACAGGGGTGTGGGATTTTTTTTGGCATGACGCCGGTATATCAATGAATTGCTTGAGTCGGCGCAGAGTGGTACACTTACACGGCTGGGTGAAACATAGCCGAGCTCTGCGGGGACGCAACTTGGTGAGGGATAACTCAGTCGCCGGTGTGTCAATGACGCATCGATCAGGCGGTCACGGTGCCCAAAGCGATGGTACACTGTGGCCGCTTTTTATTTCGTGCCGGCCGCTGCGGTTGGATCCCACAATTGCTCGCGTCTGACCATATCGTTGATAATCGTTAGTAGTTTGCGCATGGCCGCAATCAAGGCTACTTTCTTCAACTTCCCTTGAGCCACCAGTCTCAAGTAGTACCGCTTGATCACATCGTTGTATCTAGTAGCTGCCAGCGTCGCCATGTACAGCACTTTCCGTACATAGCCTCGCCCTCCCCAGATACTGCGACGCCCATCGCGGGTCCCTGACTGATTGGCCATTGGCGCGACACCTACCAGCTTCGCGATCTTCCCTCGGTTCAATGTACCGATCTCAGGTAGTTCACTCTTGATGGTAGATATGGCGACTGGACCAATTCCCGGTACGCTTTGCAACACGCGTATCAGGACGTCCGTCTTGGCTTGCTCTGTGATCATTTTTGCTATGCGGTCATCGATCGTTTTGAGCTGTTTCTTCAAGGTTTTTAGGTTGTTTTTGATAAACCCAGCGATCTCACTATCAACGCTTTGCGCCAAGCGATTGCTCTCTTGGTTGATCATATCCAACACCTGTTTGCGCCGCCGAGCCATAGCACCCAGCTTCTCTTGGTCATCCGATTTGGGTACCGAAAGACTTAAATTGCGAGCGTCCTCACCGAAGGCACGTAAGACGGATGCGTCAATCGGATCACTCTTTTCAAGGATCCCATTGCCACTTGCAAAATCACGTACTTGGCGTGGATTGGCCACGACCACAGGCACGCCTGCGGCATGCAGGGCTGTTACCAACTTACGCTCATATCCGCCAGTCCCTTCGCAAATGACCAACGTAGTTTCCGGTGACGTGATAGCTTGTACAATCGTCGACATGATTGCCTCAGCTTCATTGTCGACTGTGCGAGCTATTTCGCCCAAAGTATCATCGATCTGCAGCGTCGCTTTGGACACATCAACACCGATGTAACGCTGATAGTTGGATTTTTGAAGTTTCATCGAAAGGTCCCTTCCTAGTAAATTCGAGCTGATCTCTCGATCGCTCATGCGATGGTACGGGTTCAAAACGAACGACGGCGCGATCACGCTCGCCCACGAAGTCGAACTTCAAGGGGAATTCGATCTACGCCGCCGTGCCAACGAACAAGCTGCAGGCAAGCCCGCTGGCATCGACTCACAATACTATATCCAAAACGGACACTTGCTCGTCGAATAGGTACATACTAGCGGAAGACGTAGGGCTCGCAGGGGTGTTTGCCATCGAGCTGGGTGCCATCGCAGACCACAACGGGCGGAGACCAAGTGAAGCCTCCGTCGCGGGTGATGGATTGCAACACTTGCAGCGTGCCGCCCTCGCCGATTCCGCCGCCACGATGGAACAGACCGAGGTGCGAGACGTCCTTCAGCCGCACGATGCTGGAGAAGGTCATGATGCAACGGAACGGATCGTCCTTGCTGATCGGCCCGCCGATGGGCGGCAGCTCGCGCCAGGTCTTGCCATCGTCCTCGCTCACGATGCGCGGCATGTATCCCTGGTAGCGGCCTTCGATTACGTTCGGGTTTTCCTTGTCGGTCAAGGTGCGGGCCGCGAAGACCCACAGGCGCTCTTTGCCCTGCGTATCGGTGAGGCGGTAGATGCTGGGGCAGTTCTTGAAGTTGACGTAGTTCGGCGGCAGCGAGTCGTCGATGCGCGTCCACGTCAGCCCCGTGTCATCGCTGCGCGCCATCGGCCCTGCGTGTCCGCCGTGGCCGAGGTTCCAGACGCAGAACATCGTCTTGTTGTCGGCGAGTAGCGCCGTGGTGGGATGCGCGTGATACTCCTCCGGCCCGCTGCCGCCGCGTGCGATGATAATTTGCCGCTGCGTGTCGTCGGCGAGGCCGATGTGTTTCAGTGCGTCCTGATGCCGCTGCCAGAGTGCTTTCTTTTCCGCAGGCGCGGATTCCCAGGCGCGTTTCGCGGCCTTCGTGGCGTTCGCGACCTCGGGCTTTGCTTGGGCGAAGGCGGCCGGCGGGGCGAGCAGGATTGCGGCGAGGAGCGTGAGGGTGGGTTTCATGGTTCGCTTGTTGTTTTAATCAGCCGCCTCTCGATAGCGTGCGGTTAAAGGTCGGGAACCGCACGCTATCGCGAGGCGGCTGATTTTTACTTTCTGATTCACGACTAAATCAACAAGCCGTGCGCAGTTCCGGCAAGTATGGTCAAACGGCAGGCTCCACCGGAACTGCGCTCGGCTTGTTCTTTCTTGTAAGTTGCTCATCATAGAACAAAATTTGGTCGACGTTCGAACATCAGTCACATCGATCGTCACTTTCGCTCGGCCCATACCAGTCAAGTCGCCACTCGGCCGGTTTTGGCCTTCTTCGTTTTCACCGGTCCGTCTTCGAGGGTCTTGAGCTTGTGATCCGCGCGAATGGTGAACTCGGCCAGGTCCAGGAACGTGTCGTTATTAGTGTCCGCGCCCTTGAAGTGCTGCTCGGCGTGTCCGCCCATTTTGGAAACCTTGCGATATTCCGTGGCGTCGAGCTTGCCGTCGTTGTTGACGTCAAGCCGAGTGAAACAGGGTTCAGTGCCGAGCGTAGGTGGGCAAGGGTAACCGGCAGAAATACCCAGGACGCATTGCAAGCTACCTGCCTGAAATCGTGATATACTTGCGTGGCCGTTTCGGTACCCGCCTATTTTTCCCGCCTGCTTCACGTTTAAGTTTGGGTTATGAATCGACCGTTACTGATCCTCTACGATCGGATATTCTTCGCCCTGATCCTAGCGGCGAGTGTTTTCGCAACGATGCTTCTTGCAATACCCTTTAGTTATGCGCAAGGTACCCCCTCAACGGAACTTCCCTTCAATCGAGAGATCATCAATCGCTATAGCCTAGACCACTTGCCAAGGTCATTGTCGATTCGTCAAGGACCCGATGTGTGGTTCGGCTATGACCTTGAGCGAGCCAAGCTTTACAAGCTTTGGCAATCGCCTGCGAATGCATCGGGTTTAAAAAAGATCGATTTTACTGTGCGATCGGTAGGAACAACATTGTATGAAGATAAATCCGAGGCTTTATGGCAACTTCGGCAAAGAAACGAACTCACTCCTGTCCGTGCGTATTACCGGGGCTGTTCGCATCGAACGGAGTACATTGAGTTGAAATGGGATTTGAAATGGGATGGCCGTACAGCAATCTTGATGGAACGAATCCCCGTTGCAGGAAAATCGCTTGAAGCAAACGTCGTTCGTAACCTTCGTGTCGAAGGATTGGAAGTGGAAGAGGCTTTGCTCCCGCCAAATCCGACACACAACGCTTGGAAGATAACCAAGCCTGATGGCACGACCACGGATTCTTTCCAAGAGCCCGTTTGGCACCGACTGACCTTACCTTGAAGAGTTCGTCCATGAGCGTTGTTCGTGTCCTATCGATGTTGATACCGGCATTTTGTTGTTGGTATGCAATCTCAGCGACAGAGCGTGGATGCGTGATTGAGCTTCCATCGACAGAGATCTTTTCGAAGGGACCCAACGTAACGAATGGCGACGTACTGGAAATCACCCGAGGCCGCGGCGCCGTGATTGCATGGTATGTCAAGGCAAAAGAACCGGACGAGATAGTCGTCTCGATTGAATACTCTTGTTCCAAGCCCTTGAATCAGGAGTATCAGATTTCATTCGATGGGGACAACCGCTTTTGGGAAGTTGAGCCAACCGACGCGGGTCCTTGGCGAACGGCTGAACTCGGCACGTTTCGAATTCGATCGGGATTGCCAATTTACGTGCAGCTCATCCCACCCTCCGGTACGAAGTACGACCATCCGTTGCGTTTTCGAAGGCTCATTCTCGAAAGTAAAATCCCAGGTAATGTTGAGCGAGTTACCGATGATCGCGAACCAAGGATGCCCGATGCAAATCCGGGATTCGGCCAAAAGTTGGCTGCCGTTCATCCGGCCTTGACGATTCAGGACTTACGTGCCGAAGACCAAACCATGCGCGTCAGCGGAATGGCGATGCGCAGCGATCGCGAGTTGATCTTTACGACCTGGGAAGGCGACCTCTTCTCGCTCGATTTGGATGCGATGAATGACGAGGGACCGCCGCCGTTCCGCCGAATTGCTCAAGGGCTTTCGGAGCCGATGGGGCTAGCCGTGAAAGGGAATCGAATTTTCGTCACCGAGAAAAATGACGCGACCGAATTGCTCGATACGGACAGAGACGGTTCGTACGAGACCTATCGTTGTATTTCGCAGGAATGGCCCTGCACGTTGGATTATCACGAGTACCTCTTCGGAGCCGTCGTACAAGATTCCTATCTCTACTTTTCGTCCAGTGTTGCCATGAACACGCGAGGTATTGACAATCGGCAAGCGCCGCTTCGAGGTAGCGTGCTCAAAGTCCATGTTGATACCGGTGCAACGGAAGTCGTAGCGGGCGGACTGCGCACGCCTGATGGAATGGGCATCGGGCCCAACGGGACGATTCTGGTTACCGATAACCAAGGCGAATGGCTACCCGCGAACAAGCTGATCCACGTACAACCGGGAGCGTTCTACCAGTTTCGTAGTCGTCGCCCATGGCACCCTTTGGATCGACCCCAAGCCACTCCGCCATCCGTATGGCTTCCACAGGGAGAGATCGCTGCATCGCCGACGGAACCTATTCTCTTGCCAGAAAGCTGGAGACTGTATGCGGGACAAGTCATCTTCGGTGACGCAACGTTCGGAGGATTACAACGCGCCTCTCTGGAAGTAGTGGATGGCGTGATGCAAGGTGCCGTCTTCCAGTTCTCCCAAGGGTTTCAACATTTGTTCCATCGGTTTGCATTCTCGTCCGACGGAGACTTGTTTGCCGGTGGGATCGCACGCGGAAAAGACTGGGAGTTCATTCGCCGAGTGAGCGGTTTAACACGCATCAAGTTCAACGGAAGCGAGGTGTTTGAACCGCTTACGGCAAGCATCCGATCGAACGGCATCGAGATCGAATTTACGCAACCTCTGGCTGAGGGAACAGGAAGTGCCCCCGAAGCTTACGTTGCTTTTCAATGGGGATACCAAGGGACGCAAACTTATGGTGGCGCGAAAATCCGACATCGTGGTGTTGATGTCCGTTCGGCCACGGTTTCAGACGACCGGCGGCGAGTTTTTCTTGAGATACCCAATCTCGTCGAAGACGAAGTCCTTCATGTACGTTTGTCGGAGTCTCTACTTTCGCAAACCTTTCATTCGCTGTGGTGCGGCGAGTTCTGGTATACCGTCAATCGAATTCCCAGAGACAAACCTGGGATGGTAAGTAAAGCGACCAGAACAGAGGTCGTCGACTCAGAACCTTATTTTCTCTATTCAGAAGGGAATGCCGGGCGAACTCTCTATCGGAATTACTGCTCTGCCTGTCACAGTCTCGATGGAACAAAGCTTGTCGGCCCAAGCTTCCTTGAAATGGTTGGAGCGGAACGAAGGGTACACGTTCCAGAGACGGGAGAGACTCGTGTCGCAGAAGTCGATACGGCATATATCAAACAATCCATTCTTGATCCGAATGCCTTGCTCGCGGATGGCTATGCGAAAGATCTCATGCCACCGGTAGGCGCGTATCTTACCGATACGCAGATGGGCGAACTGATAGGCTACATAAAAAAAGTTTCCAACCCGAAATTTGCAAAGCTTGAAGCATCGCGACCGCTAACGACCGTTCGGGAATGGACGACGAAAGATTTTCCCGAAGTAGGTGAGCGATGGAAGCACGATAATTCTGACACCTCGCAATTGACTCGCGGGAAACAGGCGTTTTTGAAAGCGCAGTGCCTTCAGTGTCATGTGGCGTCGGGCTTTGGAGCTTCGCTCGGCCCTGATCTAGTCGAGTCCGTGAAAAAGTATCGGGGTGCGAAGTTGCTACAGCAAATTTTAGAACCGTCGAGCGAACTCCACCCTCAGTATCGCGCGATCCAGTTTCTCCTGGATAGTGGAAAGGTTGTGAGCGGTAGCGTGATCCAAGAGGATAAGAGTGTCCTGTACGTTGCAACGAATCTTATGTTACCTCAAAATCTTACGAAGATCTCAAAGGAGGACATTGAACAACAGAAAGTCTCCGAGCTTTCAGCAATGCCGCAAGGTCTCCTCAATATTTTGGCCAAGCAAGAGATCTTGGACATGCTTGCGTTTTTGGAAACAGGGCTAGATTCGACAACAGGACCTAACAACCAGGCTGGGAAAAAATGAAAGACCACATCGACGTAACTTTAATCAGACCCCTTCCCGCGTTTGTCAAATCCAAAGTTGCATTTTATTGTCTCCTGCTTGTTCAATTACTCTTTCCTCATTTCGCACTCGCATTGGACCCGACGGAAGTGCGTCAAGGCTTTGTCGCTCTTTCGGATGGCAAATCCTTCGACGGCTGGGAACAGTCCGGGAACTGGGTGATCGAGGAGGGGGCGTTCTACCGAAAGTCGCGAGGAGGTTCCTTGACCTACACGGCGGCTTCGGTTCCAGATGACTTTGAACTGCGGTTTGAATGGAAGGTTTCCGAAGACTGCAACAGCGGAGTCTACTACCGTCCAGGACAGGTCGAGTATCAAGTGCTGGACAATCAAGGCAGTCCCTACGGCGAGAATGCGCGACAAGCAGCGGCCTCGCTCTTTTTCTGCATGGCACCTTCCAAAGACTCCACGCTTCCCGTCGGACAATGGAACACGGCGCGGATTATCTGTCAGGGGAGCGTGATCGAACATTGGCTCAACGGCGAGCGGGTGTTGTCCTTTGATTACGACGATCCGAAGTGGAAATGGTATATCGCGTTGCTTGCTGCCCGCGGTGGTGACCTGACCGGACGCAAGGGAAAACTCTGGCTGCAGGACCATGGCCAGGACGTCTGGTTTCGAAACCTGCGTTGGCGGGAAATACCCAAAGACGAAGTCATCGTCCCCGACTTTAACTTTGAGCCGATGCCCGTGACTGGCCAGGCCTTGACGAAGGAAGAAGCGAGGGTGAAGGCCATGCTTGAGGCCAAAGCGAAAACAACGAAATCTTTGGCAACGCCATCGCCTCCGGCTAAGTGAACGTCTTGCCGTTGTCATCGCTGATCGGCATGCTTGACACGAGCCTCTATGGAATCTAAATTTAGCAAACACACTAAATGTAGAATTTTATGCCCGAGGATGTAAGGACAGATCCGGTGACAACAACCGCGGTTCATTCAACTGAAGCTGAAATCGATGCAAACCTGCCTGCACCGACCGTTGCCAAGACGATGGCCGTGATCGAGGCTGTTGGCAGGAAGGCGGGCGGATTGACACAGGCGGAAGTCGTTCAGCAGACAGGATGCTCAGCGAATCTGGTGTTCCGGGTGCTGAGCACGCTGGTCACTCTGGGGTATGTGAACCGTCTTGAAGAAGATCGACGTTATGTATTGACCAGTCGCCTGATCGAGAGCTGTCAGCCGCGGTCGATGGACAAGAGTTTGGTGCTCAGCGCGTATGCCGCCATGCAGTGGTTGCGTGATCAATCACGCGAGACGGTGCAATTGATGATCCGCGCCGGAAACAAGGGGCTGGTTTTGGAGCAGGTATCGGGATTGGAAGCCGTCCAGGTGATGGGACGAGTCGGGATGCAGATTCCGCTTTATTCATGTGCTCCAGGGAAGGCGATTTTGGCAGCGCTTTCCAACGCGGAATTGGAACAGTGGCTGGCAGTCGTGCAGTTGAAGCCGTTCACGGAAAACACCAAGGCCACTCGCGCGGCGCTATTGGATGATCTCTCGCGAACGCGACAGCGCGGTTACGCCGAAGACTGGGAAGAAGGTATCGAGGGGATTCGCTGCGTCGCGGCACCCATCGTTGACGCTTATCAACGTCCTGTC
>JBGSJT010000707.1:0-5518 GCA_041741715.1 Pirellulaceae bacterium
GCACTTTACCGCAAGGGTGTTCGAGAGTCGGGTAAAAGCAAAATTGCATCGAAATCCGTTCCGAAAAAGACACCTCTCTCTTACGTCAAAATCACTCGTCAACACAACCCCTACCGAACCAAAAGCAACTAAACTGTTACCTTTGGCGCTGGCTGCACAAGCCCGAACCCCACCCACCGCTGCTATCGCCGTGGCCCCTGCCACGACTTCCCGGATGGGTCGAGTCCATTGCACGTCGCCTCAATCTGGAATCGACCATGCGTCCGCAGGGTCGCAAGCGGGTGCGCTTCCCCAAAACCGATAACAAAGAGGCCTGACCCCTTTGATTTGACAAAATCCCTGCTCAGCACAACCCCCACCCACCCAAAAAGCAACTAAACTGTTACTGCCGGATCTCCATCAACCTAATACATCGAAAGCGAGCCATAATTCATGAAGATTCAGGTCGGTTACGAGATGGTCTATCGGTGCCCACGACCGACACCAATGATCGTCACGTTGAGTATTCATTACAGCCGCGTCTCGGACATCATCCAGGCCGACCACCTGTTGCTCGCTCCGTCCGTGCGAGTCACGGCCTATCGAGACTTGTACGGCAACTGGTGCAGCCGCATGGTGGCTCCTCCAGGACAGTTCCGGCTAAGCGGCAATGGTGTTGTGTCCGACAGCGGCAATCCCGACCCGGTACTACCTTGGCTCGAGCAACGGCCCATCGAAACGCTCCCCCAGGAGGCTTTACTGTTTCTGCTCGGCAGCAGGTATTGCGAAACCGACCTGCTGTCGGAGACGGCATGGCAGTTGTTTGGTACGGCACCAACTGGCTGGCAGCGTGTCCAGACGATATGCGATTTTGTGCATCGGCACATTCAGTTCGGTTATGGCCTTTCGAGCCCAACGAAGTCCGCCTTTCAAGCTTTTCAGGACCGCCAAGGTGTGTGTCGCGACTTTGCACATCTCGCCGTCGCATTCTGCCGATGTATGAATATTCCGGCCCGCTACTGCACTGGTTATCTCGGCGACATCGGCAGTCCTCCGAATCATTCAGCCATGGATTTCGCGGCTTGGTTCGAGGCCTATCTCGGCGACGATTGGTACACCTTTGATCCTCGAAACAATACGCCGCGCATTGGTCGCGTCCTGATCGCGAGGGGAAGAGACGCGGCGGATGTGGCGCTCACCACCAGCTTCGGGCCTTCGACGCTGGAGAGCTTCAAGGTATGGACAGACGAGATCAGCACGAGCTGAAGTGCAACGGGAGGGAACACCTGGGGACACTGCACTTTTTCGGGGGGTGAACAAACACCCGGAAAAATTCGGTGTCCCCGTACCCCCCCCGGTGTCCCCGTACCCTCCCTGCCAGAAGCTAATCGACGGCGAAAAGCAGATGGCACAATGGGGGAAGCACGAGAGGACACAACTCATTGTGGGTGGTGATGTACTAGCCCGTTGGTGAGCTGTGTCCCCGTCCGTCCCTTTGAATGGTGCCGAGTAGAGTGGGTCGCTCTTGCCGAGTGCACAGTTCGGCAAACGCGTTCGGTTCTTAAGGCAGCACAAACACTTCGCCACCAGAAATGGAGCCGCCTGCTTGCCAAATACTCAGTCCTATCGAATCGCTTATAAAGTGCACCGAACCGTCGCACATGGCAACTTGAACACCACCGGTATGTCTACTTCTCGATGCAACAAATTCTCTGGAGCCGTTGACGGGCACACAGGGTTGGTTAAGTTGCGGCTGCCTTTCCGCCACTGGACAGCTCGACGCGCGCAAATTATCCGGGACGGGACTGTTCGGGCCGGTGAAAGTAAAAATCCATGCACCACCTGGGAAGTCATACCAGTACGAGCCTCGCATACTGCTGGCGGGATCCGACACAGCACCACGCAGTTGTTCCCCGAAGGCCATCGAATTGCTTGTACCATCCGAGATCGAGCCGAATCGAACTGGACGATAGTCAAAGGCAGCGGGTAGATGCCCGGCGGACTGAGTGCGAGTGGCACCCTTGTTAATGTTTCCGAAGAATGCTCCGTAATTACCCTTGGCCGTAACGTGAGGTTTAATACCTGGGTGCGCGTAGACTGTCGACCCTGTTCCATCGCTTGGGCACGCCATCGTCGGGGGAACAAAAGCGGTTAGAGAATCGAAGCCATCGGAATTAGCTGGATGCAAATACATGGTATTGTGCAGCCCCAGAGAAAATGAAAATTTATTGTAGACCGCTGCTTGCTCGATGAATGGATACACATGAATACCCCACGTCAAGCGCGGAAAGCTAAACTCCGCTGCCATATTAGTTTGCAGTACTCCCAGGGGAAATACCTTGAAACTGCTTTCGTAATTATGAATTGACAGACCAAGTTGCTTCAAATTGTTCGAGCACTGCATGCGTCGCGCGGCCTCCCGCGCTGCCTGCACCGCGGGTAACAATAGCCCCACCAAAATCCCAATGATCGCGATCACGACCAACAATTCAACAAGCGTGAAACCAGTTTTGGCTTTCATCTTCATCGCAAACACCTTTCATAAATCAATCAAGTGGCAGGAAAACAACTCCAAACTTCAGTCAATACTGCGCGATACTATTTGGACGACAACTCGAAATCATGGCTTAAAATTGGTTGCTCCACACTCAACTCTATCCCCCGTTCATACTTCTGCGGTATGACGTTTTTCTCTTCCGGATATTCGATGCCAAATTCGACAAACGTACCCCCGGTCGGTTGATATGAATTCAAATGAACCAAGTTTTCCCCCCGTGCAACATTAGTCGCACGATAGCGCCCGTCGCGAATTTCGGTGGTAACCGCCTTTCCTCCGTTTATAGGAGAAAAACTGACCGTGCCACTATTAACGGGCTTGCCATTAACGTTCACAGCACCCTCCACAGTTGACAGACTCGAAGAAGCGCCACAGCCGTTTAGGCTGAACAGCAGAATGAATACGCTCGCTTGAATCACATGCTTGAAATCGTTCGGACCGCGCATAGTCAACCCTGCAATCGTTTTTGAGGCGGGAGAGATGGTGGGAAGGTGAGATCGACGAGAGAGAGTCGACCGAGGGGTCTTGACGTATTATCGAATGCAATTATCAGCTGCGCCCCTAGGAAGTCAAGAGCCCCTTAATGAACTCTAAAGGTTCCCGCTGCGCCGCAAACGAAAGCGACAGTCGGTCACGACAAAAGAATTGCGTGATCTTCCTGTCGTAAAATATTTCTGTCGAGTCTTCGGCCGTCGTCGCGAGTTTGAGAAGCAAGCGGGTCACATCCCCGTCCGTCTCACCCTCACCAACAAGACTGCCGCGTTTTTTAGCTATAGAAGTCGGAGCGCAGATCAGCCGGTCGGGTGCGGGACTGTTCGAGCATTGGTGCTCGTCGCTGATCGAAAATTGCTTTGGAAGTGTCATCGTCCAGCTTGTTCGTGGTGGGCAACGTCCGATTGAGCGCAATGGAAGCCCAAGCGTCGCCGGGTGCGGGCCCGCGTTTGAACCCAATGACTGAAGGTGCCAGATACAAATCGATCGGATTCGCGGTTGGGGTTGTCGAACCACTGGTCCAAGTGAAATCTACTTTCCAACGTACAACCCAACCGAGGCTTCCAAGTATCGTCAGAGACGCAGTCGGATTGAGGCGGGTGACGAAATAAACGGAAAATGTTTGCACTCGCCAAGCGCGGGCAAGTAAATTGCGAGACCTGGTGACGCTATTTTGGAAGCGATAGGGGATTGTGTTGTGAGGATGATCGCCGAACCTAAGTTTGACAATGAATCCTGTTTTAGGCGTCGTCACCCGATCCACAGTTTGCATGCCGATGTCGAATATTCTGTCATCGATGCTGCCACCGCTGGCGCGTTGCACATCGAGCGAAGGATTGGCAGTGAAGCCGTTTAGCATATTCATCATGCATGAACCCTCCGATTCGAGACGACCTGCATAGAGAAATTCATAGCGGATTAGTTCAGTCAACTGGACCATTCCGAATTCTCGATCGCCAATGTCGAACTCATTGGCCGTCGCCTCGACGAATACACTTGCCTCCATTTGCATCGCGTCGCCGCGTCTGACCTTTCCGGCGGGCATGGAATCGCCTGCGCCAAGGTTAGCGTCCGTAGTACAGTGTAAAATGGCGAATTGTCGTCCGATGTGACAGTTTGCGGTCGCACCGGTGGGCATCCAAGCAATATTGGCGGTAGACTCGTCAACAGTGATCGCCATAATTTAAGAAAGTCCTTTCGATTTGTTTCCAGACAACACATCGCTGCGCACTGCCAATTCGCTTTGGGCAGCGATCACAGCGTCGAGCTGCGCCATCGTATTCTGACCGACCACTCCATCGGACTGAAGCTGATGGGCTTGCTGAAACGCGATCACCGTTTCCGCAGTTTCCGCCCCGAATATTCCATCGGGGAGGTTGCGTCGGTTATTGGTGGAGATCGGCATCAGAAATCCAAGATCAACCAATGCCAACTGTAGCGCTCGAACGCCAGCTCCCCTCGCACCCTGACGCATGGGTGGACTATTGCTCGAAGCCTTAACGAGATCAGGTTCGCTAGAAAATCGCCCGCAGTGTAACATAGCTGACCACCTGCATTCCGGTTTCTAAGGGATCATCGATCAACTTCACGAAGAGAAAATTACTTCTTACTGAGCAGACTTCACCAACTCAGTCTATCAATTTTTTGTTTTGCTTGGAACACCTGGGGACACAACACCTGGGGACACTGCACTTTTCCGGAGGGGGAAAGAACCACCCAATAAAGTCCTGCGTCCCAATACCCTCTTCCCTGTCAAGCCCGATATCGTCCAGCTCGAGTCGGTGAAATGACGGTTAGAAAATGGTAGGTTAGAAAATGCCATGCATGCGTGGGGCCCGAATAGCGACCAAGTGGAATCAGGAAACTCATTACCACAGGAAAATTTGGCGACAGGAAAATGACAGCGCTGACTGCGTAATCTTCCTGTCGTAAAATATTCCTGTCGATTCTTTGGCCGTCGTCGCGAGTCTGGAATGCAAGCGTGGAACAGAACTGTGGCGGAGGAGTTTGCCTGCGCGGCTAACGTGCAAAACTCTCGTCCCTGCCCGGCAAGCCTGCTAGGGGACGTGAGGATCTCAGGGTTCCGAAAGTGGTATCAAGCGAGTGCGTTATCTTGTTGCCGCACATTTTTTTGTCGAAACTGTTCGTGACTAGAGGAGGGC
This sequence comes from Pirellulaceae bacterium, assembly GCA_041741715.1. Taxonomy (GTDB): domain Bacteria; phylum Planctomycetota; class Planctomycetia; order Pirellulales; family Pirellulaceae; genus Aureliella. The sequence continues at coordinate 5,191 of JBGSJT010000707.1, forward strand.
CACTATAACCTCGCTTTGAATGGCATGAAAAAAAGGTTATTACTCCACTTTAAACCGCTTCGACTTCTTTCACTTCCAAGCTTACAGGCTTTCTAAATCGCTTAAAAAGCAAGCCAATATCATCGAAATAGGAATAGATTACCGGCACCGCCAGCAATGTCAAAACTAATGACATGGTCTGCCCGCCCACTGCCAACACAGCTATGCTCCGTCGCTCTTCCGCACCGGGTCCACTGGCAATCAACAATGGCAACAACCCCGCCACGAAAGAGATCGTGGTCATCAAGATCGGTCGCAAACGATCGCGATTGGCTTGCAATATCGCTTC
>JBGSJT010000708.1:0-1762 GCA_041741715.1 Pirellulaceae bacterium
TTGGCGCAACACCATGGTGGGTCGCGCGGCTTGGTTCAACGTATCCATTTCGCGGTTGTATCGAGACGGCGAACAATGGAAAACCACATCGTCGATGAGACGAGATGACCTGCCCTTGGTTTCCAAGGCAGCAGAGATGGCCTACGCCTGGATTTGGGAAAACGGTGAAAGCAACGGAGCCCAATACGATGAACTGTCCTGATCGACCGACGAAGTCACGTTGTCCAATCGCCGTGCTTGGTGCGGGCGAGCTGGTATCGCACCTACGGCGTCTAGACAACACGACAGACGAATCAAACTACGAATTCAACGCCTTTCGTCTCGCTGAAGACATGCAAGCCACGCATTTGCTTCGCCCGAACAATCTTCGCAACTTGGTCAAACTCTGCCAAGTACTTGCCTTTACCATTGCCGACGATGGCTGGCTCACGGACGAAACGCGTGCGGAACTGTTTGAACTGGCAGATGAGTTGGATGGTGTTACCCGGAAGTGGAGCACCGATACCGATGGCTAAGCCCGTTTTTGAAATACGTCGCGGCCTGATCAAGGTGCGCATTTGGCAACGGAAGACAAAGAACGGAGTGCGATTTTCGCTGACCGTCGTGCGATTGTTTCGCAATGGTGATCAGTGGAAGGAGTCCACTCGGTAGGGTCGCGACGATATTCCTCTAGTACGCTTGCTGTTGGATAAGGCTCACACTTGGATTCTTAACCAGGGTGGCGAGCAGCTATGAGTTTCGATAGCGAGCCAAGACTTAATTGCATCAACCGACCAAGTATTGTCGGCGATCTGCATTTCTTAGCTGCATCGGGCTACCGATTTCCAACCGTTGTTGCCGATCCGCCTTGGCGTTATACAAACACCGCGTCGCGCGGTGCTGCCGAAAACCACTATCCAACGCTGACTATCGAACAAATCTGTGATGAACCCATCATGCGGATTGCTGACGATAACGCGCATTTGCATTTATGGACCACCAACGCGTTTCTTGAGGATGCGTTCACGGTCATACGGGCCTGGGGATTTGAGTACAAGTCGTGCATGGTTTGGGTTAAACCGACGATTGGCATGGGCAACTACTGGCGGGTCTCTCACGAGTTCCTGTTGTTTGCCATTCGCGGACGGCTTCCATTCGGTCGTAACGATCTACCGAGCTGGCGTGAGGCCCGTCGCTCGAGGCACAGTAGTAAACCGTATTGTTTTCGCGAGCTGATCGAGCAGGTCAGTCCCGGTCCGTATCTCGAAGTCTACGGTCGCGTGGAGCATCCTAGTACAGCATGGACCATCTACGGTAACCAGGTAGAACGCCGGTTATTTTAATTCGACAGGCTTGCCGACCTCATTGAAGATTGGAAAGGATCGCGCCAAAGTGTCAGAAGATGAACTTAAAGAACGGCTTCTTAGAATCGAGGGGATGCTTGAGTCGATCCTTGGGCAATGGGCGGCACCGCGCGAGTTCTACTCGACCTCCGAAGTTGCCGTCTTGCTTGGAAAAGCTGAGTTCACCGTTCGGGAATGGTGTCGACTGGGAAGAATCCTCGCCGAGAAGCGTGCTTGTGGCCGCGGGCTGAGCAAGGAATGGATGATTTCCCATGACGAGGTCCAGCGAATCAAGAACGAAGGCTTGCTGCCCCTGTAAGGGCTCGAAACCGCTGGTGGCGGCTTGGGACAATCCCCGAAGTCCACATCGCAGGGGTGTACCAAGCGTTACGCATTGCTCCCCCGGCGGGCGTTCAGCCCGCCGAAAGAGGCCGGAGCGT
>JBGSJT010000709.1:0-7590 GCA_041741715.1 Pirellulaceae bacterium
GTGATGTACTGGCGATTGCCGCCAAAATCAGCGAAGCCCAAGGTCTTGTTATTGACGGCTCGGAGAAATCCTGGCGAACCGCCCCGATACTGGATGTAAGGCTGGCCTTCCGCATTGGCCGTTCCCAAATAGAACATGTCCAGTTCGGACAGGAATGCTTCGAGTTCTGGAGTGACCGTTGTCTGCCAACTTCCCCCGGCTTCCGTGCGGGCGTAGCCAGAGCGAGACCCTTTCTCGGACTGAATCGACTTGACTGCGGACGTGAAAGCAACATCACTGGAGAATTGTCGCATGGCAGGAATCCTGTGTACTTCGCGTTGAGGGACAGCTCCGCCGTGGCTTCGCTAAGCACAAGCAAGTTGTTGTTATCGGAGGGCAGGAATCCCGGCATCGTTCCCCGGTCGTGGGCCGGATAGGGGCCAATGAAATTTTCGCTCGAATTCTTCAATGCCGACGTCGTTGATGCTCGCTTCCCGACGACGCATGAGACCATCTTCGTCGAACTCCCAGAGTTCATTTCCGTAAGCCCGAAACCACTGACCGGCTGCGTTGTGGTACTCATACTGAAAACGAACGGCAATCCGATTTTCAATGAAGCTCCACAGGGACTTGGTGAGACGATAGTTGAGTTCTCGCTCCCACTTGCCGGTTAGGAATGCTCGAATCTGGTGTCGGCCTTGAAGGAACTGGTCTCGATTTCGCCACTCCGAGTTTTCGGAGTAGGCGAGGGAGACTCGCTGCGGATCACGGCTGTTCCACGCATCTTCGGCGGCTCGGACTTTGGCGGTGGCAGTTTCTAATGTGAATGGCGGTCGAATGAGGTCCATGTTTTTCTCCTGCACTTGGTAAGTGGCTCAAAATTATCGGGCGCCGCCCCGACGTCAGGCGGCGCCCGAATGGCAACGTCACAAGCTTTGGTTCGCTACTCGATCAGTTGCTTGTGGAGGAAGTCTCTAATCAACGTCGCGATCAAGGCTCCATCTTCTTCCAGGGCGAAATGACCCGTATCGAGCAGATGGAACTCCAGATTCTTAAGGTCACGCTTATAGGGATGTGCCCCGGCAGCGGGAAAGATCGCATCGTTCTGACCCCACACGATCAAAGTCGGCGGCTGGTACTTCCGAAGGTATTCCTGCCACTGAGGATACAGTGACGGGTTGCTGCCGTAGCTGTAGAACAGCGCCAGTTGAATCTCCTGATTGCCCGAACGATCCAAGAGCGGCTGTACATGTCCCCAAGTGTCGGGGCTGATCGTCTCGACCTTGCGAACCCCATGGGTGTACTGCCACTTGGTGGCATCAAGAGTCAACAGTGACCGCAGGCCGTCACCCTGGGCTTCGGTGCGATCTTTCCAATAGGCCTTGATAGGCTTCCAGAAGTCGTTGTCGATTCCTTCGTCGTAGGCATTGCCATTTTGGATGATCAGCGTCTGAACACGCTCCGGATGTTTCACGGCCAGGCGAAATCCGACCGGAGCGCCGTAGTCCATTAGATAGATCGAGTACTTTGTCAGACCGACCTTCTGCGTGAACTTATCGATAAGGCTCGCCAGATTGTCGAACGTATAGTCGAACTCATCGACAGACGGCGCTGAGCTATTGCCGAAGCCGGGGTAGTCCGGGGCAACGACGTGGTACTTGTCGGCCAAAGCCGGACTCAGGTCGCGAAACATGTGCGAGGACGTTGGAAACCCATGCAGTAACAGGATAGTTGGTGCATTTTTCGGCCCGGCTTCCCGGTAAAAGATATCGAGCCCATCGATCTTTACCGTGCGGTGTAGGACCTGTGAAGTTGGGGCCGCGGGCTCGGCGGCTCTGGAGCTGATGCTAATTGAAGCGAAGATGATCAGCGCCAGTGAGATGACGGTGTTCTTCAGCGTGGTCATGATGTCTTCCTTAAGGTAATGCTAACGATGGAGGGTAGAGAGTGACTGACGAAGAGCGACACTTCCTTAGCGGGTTTCATCGCAGCCGGGGATCGAAGCACACACTTCGTGATGGTCGACAATCGGTTCGGCTCTAGGAAAATCGATGTCAGTTTCCGCCACATGATTGAAGTAGTTGGTGAAGATGTTCAACGCTACGTTCGCAACGACTTCGGCAATGGCCCCGTCGTTCAATCCGGCAGCTCGAACTTCGCCGATGTCAGCGTCGCTGACCTGCCCGCGTGCGTCGACGATTTTACGGGCGAAGCGGATCACGGCATCACTCTTGGGATCAATAGCCGTTCCGCGACGGCTGTCGAGGATCTGATCCGGGGTCAAGCCAACCATCTTGCCAATCGTTGAATGGGCTGCGAGGCAATAATCACAATGGTTGACCTGCCCGACAGCCAAGGCGATCTGTTCGCGGTTCTTCGCTGACAGGCTGCCCTTGCCCATTGCACCACTCAAGGCGAGATAACCTTCCAGCACAGCGGGGGAATTAGCCATCGCCCGCGTCATGTTGGGAACGAGACCGAGCTTCCCGTTGACGGCCTCCAGCAGTTCTTTGGCTTTTCCGGTAGCGACTTCGGGGGCGATTTGATGAATACGAGACATTGTCAGCACCTTTCTAAAAACTGCGTGTTCTTGAATCGAGATCGCACAAACCAATCCGGCGACGAAGGGTTGGAAATACATATCCCGTGCCATATCGATGATGAAGTCACAACTCCCATGCTCGTATGGAGTTACGAACATTTACCATGAGAGAATCGCGTGACGGGAACTCGTTATTAAACGAAATGTCGTTGACTTCCAGCGAAATGTCGTCACGCTATGGCGATGGCAATCTCATTCCATTCATCCGGACTCATCGGCGATCCCAAGCGGCTATTGCTGGACCTGGCCGAACGTCATCACGTGTCCGAATTGCTGCCGTTGACCGCGCAGCGACTTGCCGAAGGACCTGCCGTAGCGCTCGTTCGCATTTGGCTCGTGCAACCGCCGCTGTCGGATGACTGTGAGAAATGCCGACTCGCTGCTGAGTGCCAGAACCAGGAACTTTGCCTGCATCTGGTCGCCAGTGCTGGTCAGTCGCTCGACAGCTCGCTTGCCGCCTGGAAACGACTTGATGGCGCCTTTCGACGATTTCCCATCGGAACCCGCAAAGTCGGACAGATTGCCAAAACAGGGCAGTCGCTGGAAGTTGCCGATGTGGATAACGATCAGGCCTGGGCAGCGGAACCCGCCTGGATTCGTGAAGAACGGATTGCCTCGTTTGCCGGCCACCCGCTTGTGCATCGCGGCGAAGTCCTCGGAGTACTGGGGGTATTCGCACGGGAGGCGCCGGGTGAATTCTGCTTCGAATGGCTGCGAATGATTGCCGATCACCTCGCGGCTGCGATTGCCAACGCTCGTGCGATGGACGAGATCGAATCGCTCAAGAAGCAACTTGAGCAGGAGAATCAGTACCTTCGCGAAGAAGTTCAGCAGTCGGCCGCTTTTGGCGACCTGATCGGGCAGTCTCCGGCGCTGCAGGCTGTGACTAGGCAAATCGAACTCGTCGCACCAACAAACTCAGCCGTGCTGATCCTCGGTGAAAGTGGCACCGGTAAGGAAGTCGTTGCGCGTGAAATTCACCGTCACAGTCATCGCGCCGATCGCCCACTCATCAAAGTCAACTGCGCTGCGGTCCCGCGTGAACTCTACGAAAGTGAGTTCTTTGGTCACGCCAAGGGCGCGTTCACTGGGGCGCTGCGAGATCGAGCTGGGCGATTCGAACTTGCCGATGGCGGTACGCTGTTCCTTGATGAAATCGGCGAAATCCCGCTCGACCTGCAAGCCAAGCTGTTACGGGTTTTGCAGGAAGGAGAGATCGAACGAATCGGTGAAGAGCGAACTCGTCGAATCGATGTCCGTGTGATTGCGGCAACGAATCGAAACCTGCGCGCCGAAGCTGAGGCGGGCCGCTTTCGACAGGATTTGTACTACCGGCTGAGCGTCTTCCCGATGGAACTGCCTCCGCTGCGAAAGCGAATCGAAGATATTCCGTTGCTAGCCGAGCACTTTCTGAGCCGCTTATCGCGGCAACTGGGACGACCACGGTTGCGGCTGACGCTGGCCAATCTGCAGGAGTTACAAGGTTACAACTGGCCGGGCAACGTCCGCGAACTGCAACATGCTCTGGAACGAGCCTGCATCGTGGCGACCGACGGCCGCCTGCAATTCGATTTCCCTGCGGACACGTCGCAGCAGCGCGCAAAGCCGGTGGAATCAAACCCCGCCAAGCACATCCTAACTGAACCAGAAGTGCGAGCCTTCGAGGCCCAAAACATCAAAGCCGCCCTGGCCGAATGCAACGGCAAAATCTATGGATCCCATGGCGCAGCAGCACTACTTAGCATGAAACCCACAACACTCAATTCTCGAATCAAAGCTCTTGGGATCAAAGATTGACCACGTGGTCCAAGAGTCCTGCCCCTAAGCCACCCAGATGGGCGTGGCATGTGCTGAAAACCTAGTGCTCTCGGTCGGTTCGACATTACGCACGAACGCGGCCCGTTCCTGGTCTCCAATTGCCCGCAGATGCCACCAACGTGACTACACTTCTAGCTGCGGTCGGTGTATTCCACCGCTGCGCTGAGCGGCAATTCGGTCTTGCAGGAGGATGAAGCAACTTCATGCAGTTCCGAACGCTGCATAATGCAATCATCATTAGTGTCCCTCGATATCGAACCAGTCTTTTGGCAGCTCTGGTTCGCCTACCAATTCAATCGTCCTTTTTATCACACCGATTTGTCCCTCTCCAAGTTGCCAGTCGAGAATGAACTTGCGTGCGACGCCTGTTTCGCCATCAGCCCAAACGTCAATTTGCAGAGGTATCGGCAGCGATTGGTCGCGGAGCACGCCTCGTACCCGCTTGTAGGGAATCTCGCGATCCAGCTGCGTGGGGTCGGGAAGCAGTTCGTCTTCGAGCAAAGTTAGCTCGTAGTCTTGAGATAATCGTTCCAAAATCGGGGCGAGTAACAGCCATTCTTCTTCCAACTGTTCGCGTTTAGCAAGCCACTGTTGCAGCACACGGCGATCAATGAACGTCTGACTTTCGTTGGGGCGAGCTGTCCAGTAGTTGTCGCTGTTGCGACCAAACCAAAGATCCGGACGCGGGCCAAGTGACGGACTTCGAACGGCGTATCGATCGAATCCATCCAAGTAAAGGTCAAGAACATTTTTATAAGATCCACCCATCGGCCCGCGGATCTCGACCGTAATGGTGTAGTGTCTGGTGCCAGCTTCTTTGGCGGCTTCAAGACAGCGAACCACGGTTGCATAGGCACTGTTGGTTCGGTCAGAATCGGGCCACAGCACCCCCATGACAACAAGCAAGCTCGCGGCGATTGCAAAACGTAGCCAGTGACGTGAAAGGAATCGCTGTTTCCGATCGCGACGCAAGGAAGCTGGCTCTACTTGAAACTCAGTGATCGACCGCATGGCTCGATCTACCCACTCAGAACGCTTTTCCGATAGGGGCTTCATCGCATGACGCACCAACGCATCGACGAACCGATCATGTGCATCGATCGGCTCGAACGATTTGTCGTTGTCGTGGTCTCTGGCCATATCTACGAAATTCCTATGCGTCTGCAGCCGCTAGGCGGCGATTGAGGCAGTCGAATAATCGCCCGCGAGCCCGCTGCAATCGCTTCCGAAAAGCTTCAATTCCAACGGCGAGCCGCTCCGCGGCGGCCGGAACCGCCATTTCGTCTTTATAATGCAAATCGACAGCCTGCTTGTATTTCTGCGGAAGCCGTTCGATGCAATTCCTCAGCGCGTCTAGCTTTTCGTCAAAGTTTTTGCCTGGCAGTCGGTGGAACTGAGCGAACTTTAGCTCAAGTTCGTCAAGCACATCTTGTCCGCAGAGTTGCTCTCGACGGGCGCATTTTCTGTAGTGGGCCAGAACCAACTTCGCAGCGATTCCACGCAACCAAGGACCAAACGGACGGCTGGTGTCGCACTCGTCGAGTCGTCGCCAAGCGACTAGCAGAGTCTCTTGGAAAACATCTTCCACCGCAGTCCCATCCCGCAATGCCGCGCTTAGGTACGCGGTAAGCATATCCGCGTTATCGCGCACGAGCAGTTCAAATAGTTTCTGAGCGTCAGCCATCAGGGTCTCTCAGGCGGTCTTACGAAATTTGCCCCGTTGCTTATTGTCGGCTGGAAGCGGGCTCTGGACAGGATTCTGCCAATTTCCTGACATTCTATTGCGGTCTTCCGCGACTGTGGTTTTCTGAAGAATTGTTGTCCTGCATGTTGCCCCGCCCGGCAATTACTCGTCAGAGGCATCGAAGCCGTCTGCCTAGAAACTCTTCCTTGCCGGAGACGGACCGTCGAACTGGCATCATGAGAGCAGCCGAAAGCGACTCTTGGCAGTTCTGCTACCTCATAAAACGTCGTAACCCAGTTGTTCTTTCCCCCCAAACCCATCAGAGAAGCGAGTTACTAATGAATTCAAACCTCAGCCAATCGACATGGTTGGCGTCCATCGTGGTCCTCGTGGCCGCAGCCTCAACGCGTCCGGCTTGCGCAGAAGTAATCTACCCGACAGCCTTTCCGAATGGGGCGCAATCGCTGTTCGCCGGACACAGCTTTTTCGTTCCTGTCGCTACTTCGTTTAACCAGCTTGCGACTCAAAACGGATACTCGGCTCATAGCATGGAATCTGTCTTCGCGCCGGGCGGACAGGGGTCGCCCGGAAGCCTCTGGGAAAACGAAAATAATTATGCGGCAATCGTGGACGTGCTTGAAGATGGGGATGTGGAACTGTTCGGACTCACCACCGCCTTTGAAATCGGCAGCGAAATCGAAGATTACTCTCAGTGGATCGATCTGGCGTTGCGCTACAACCCGAACACCGAGTTTGTGATTGGTGTGCCTTGGGTACTCTTCGGCCCGACAGATGCCATCGGCGGTGCCGAGGGCTTCGCCGCCACGAATGCGGAGAGAGCGGCACAGGAGTGGGAAAAAGTACAGGCGCTGCGCGCTGCCCACCCCGAGGCGACCATCCACTACATCGACTACAGCCTCGTCGGATCGATCATGTAAGAGATGTACGAGAACGGCGACTTGCCCGACATCCTCAGCCTGACGCCCGATCTCCAGAACGGGGTCACCCCGCAAGAAGCGCTCTTCGCGGATCCGCTGCTCGGGCATGGCGGCCCGATGATGGTCGAAGTAGCGGCACTCGTGTGGATGGAATTGCTCTATGGCGCCGACGTCGATTCGTTGACCTACACGGACTACCAGACCGACGTTGCCGCCATCGTGAACCAGGTGGTCGCGTACAACCGACAGTTCGCGGTTCCGGAACCGGGCTCGTTCGTGCTGTTTGGGGGCGCGCTGGTTGGCCTATTGGTGTTAGGACGACGCCGAAGCTCTTCTCGCCGCGTGCAAACGAGCTTGGCCGTATTAATTGGTGCCATCAGTTTGAGCTTTGCAGGCCCGGCATTCGCACAGCAAGACCCATACATGATCTCGGCGTTCTTCGGCCTCGACGACGCGTTCCCGACCATGGGCAACGTGGTTTTCTTGCCCACCTCTAACCCGTGGAACGCGCAAACCGGCAACCCCACTCGCTCAAACCCTACCGGAGCCGACCTCACGGGCCTCGACGG
>JBGSJT010000710.1:0-13959 GCA_041741715.1 Pirellulaceae bacterium
GCCACCCAGCCACCCGCCCCCCAACCCCCGACCAGCATTGCAGTTGCCAGCAATAGGCAGTCTGGAGCTCCAATGTCGGTAAGGGAGCGAAAGGCAAGCCACGAAAGATAGGTAAGTGGCGTTGCAAGAAGTATTCCCTCAAGACGGCCCCGGCCCAACCCGCCCAACGAAAAACCTGCAAGGAATTGGCAGGCCCAGAGCCCCCCGACAATCGTTGGCTGAAAGCGTAGCGCTGGCTGCCAACCCAGGGCGAAGGTGCCAGCAAAGGCTATTAGAGACGCCTGCGTAACTAACGTCAGTGCTTGAAAGCGAGACCAAGAAATCGATTCCGTTTCAAATTCAGCTTCCATTTCGAAGGGAAGTTCCGCTTCAAAGTTTACGATTCGGAGCGATTGGCGTTGGTGACTTAAACTAGACAACGTCGTAGAATCTCATCGGTAAAAGTAACTTGATTGAGCATCGAGCGGGAAATAAGTGTCGGGACTTACCCGTAGCGGAGGTAGACTGCAGGGAGTCAACGTTCTGGCGATCGTAGCTACGACAGGTATTTCCCGAACGATGCTAAGACCGATTTTAATTGCTGGGCTTGTCAACTTGGCTTGCCGCCGATGCGAATTCGGCAAGACGGCAAACTCGAGATGGTATCTAGCGTACAACTGTCCCATGTGCGACAAGTGGGACAATCGGCGCGTGGTATGCATTTCGCAGTTCCTGCGTTTGGCAAAGCTCGATGTCGCTGGCTGGGAGATTTTTTTTGAAAGTTATATCGCACTGGGCAGCTGGAACCACTCAACCGATTCTGTGTTGCGTTGGTCAAAGCGTGGCCGGTTGTCCAACTCAATTCCTGATGGAGCGAGCTCTGGCCTCCGCCGAAGTCGATTGGCGAGTCATCACGGTGGAGGTCGCCGCTGATAAGTTGGGTAGTGCGATGGCTGGAATGTTAGCCATGAAGTTCATGGCGGTACGTTTTTTTCCTTCCCTGCAAAGCCCCGCCCTAGAGCAAATTGCGACGGAGAATGAGTTGTTGCGATTTATTGGGGGCGTAACATCTGCGGCCTGGACGCCAGCCGGATGGCAGGTTTGGCACCACTGGGGACTAGCCATTGTCACCTGGGGAGGTGAGCAAGTAGAACTGCCTCATACCGTCTGCTGGTTGCATGGCGACTCAGTTCGCACTCGTAGCACGCTGGTTGCGTTGCACCAATTGGCGAAAGAGGGCACTAACCTACCGAGTGCCATCCTATGGACCGATCCGCCGCAGTCACTTTCCACGGAGCTAACGCGTATCGAAATGGGAGAACGGGTATTGCCTGTGCAATTAGTAGCCAATTGCGACGCGGCATTCATCCGCAGAATTTTAGTACCGCTGGCGATGGAACAACAGTCGCCGAGCGTATTGCTAATTGGCGACGATCTGCCACAGTTCGCGTTGGAAACCTTTCCAGAGATCTCACACTGGTTAGTGGTCGGAGGGACATCGGCCATACATAGTGCTGAACAGGCGCGCGTACCGCAGCTTCTAGTTTTGAATGAAACCGAGCAGCTCGTGACCTGCGAAGCGTATGACTTCCATCGTTGGACTGGAGTACGAATCAACTCGCATCTACTGCAAGACGCTCACGATGAATACTGGATCTTTTCGTAATCAACACCAGCTTACGCGATGTACTGCCTAGGCAACTGCCATCTCCCAACTCTCGCCCTTAGACCGGAACGATCGCTTTGATCTTCTGAATGAAGTGATGTTCGCCGGAAGAGGTGATCAATTTTGTGGCTCGCTTTTCGGCCTCAACCTTTTGATCAAATTCAAAGACAGCCACTCGCTTGCAATCCTGATTGAAGACCGCCCAATAAACTCTGGTACGCGTCTCGACCTTGACACGACGTCGCGGCTTGACGGGTGCCACCACTTCGATACCGTTGACGTCAATCGCCTTGACTTTGGGAACAGTTACTTGAGCCGTGGCTTTGGCACCCAATCTAGGCTTGGGCTTGGGTTTGGATTTTACAGCAGTAGCAGCGCGACCAACCATTGCTTTAGCTCCTAAGAAGAAAGAAGAAGAGAAGTTGTGGGAAATACGATCAACGAGCGTTTCAGCTTCCAAAACTGAGTTTCTGCAACCGCCATTCTTCCTTGGGGCGAGCATCGTCCGTGATGAATTCTTCGTGAGTCTTACGTGGGTCTTACGTGGGTCTGTGGCGGTGGGCGTTCACTGGAGGAGGGCTGCATCGCGTGGAACGAACAACGGTCGTTCCTCAAATTGGCGGAAGAAAAAAAATTTGCGACGTCGTTGAACTGAATGAGTGCGTCCCGGTTGTCCAACTGACGAACAGTTCGTTTGTCCCCCGCACAGATCCCATTATAACGAGTTTTTTTGCACGCTAACAGTGCTAACGCCCACTTTGGAAATCTTAACCAATAAAGCTTGGCAGGTGCTTGACAAACGATATTTTCGCTCGAGCATTTCGTGAACTTCAATCGCTACACACTGGCTGGTGGTGCCCCTTGGCCATCGTCGATATAGCGCTTGCGTCCAGCGGCATACTCACTGGCCGCAGGATACTCTTCATCTAACCAGCGCTGTAAGTCATCGCTGCTCGGCGGTGAGGCTTCAACGCGTTTGACTAACCGCCGCATAGCGGAGCGACACCAACCACAACCTGTCCCCGCGCTTTGACATTCAGACAATTGGCTCGGTACTCGAACTTGATGCACGCGAATGTAATTGATCACCTTGCGCCAACTGACGTGAAAGCACAGGCACAGCTCGTCATCGACCTGCATGGATTGTTGTTTCACCATCGCTCCCAATTGGCTGCTGATATGGTAACTTCTGATATGGTAACTTCGTTGGCGCGAGCTCCCTCGACAAGTTAACACTTTACTCTGAAAGCACTCACAGATCGATGACAGTACGACGTAAGATCGGGCTTTTAACTGGTGGGGGTGATTGCCCTGGACTGAACGCCGTGATTCGCGCGGCCACCAAAACGGCAACCCTTTTGGGGTACGATGTCGTGGGCTTTCTCAAGGGATTTGAAGGCTTAGCCGACCCACCGCAATGGATAGCGCTCAACCTGGAGAACACTTGGCATATCCTCGATCAAGGTGGAACCATACTAGGCTCCACAAACAAAGGCCGCTTCTCAGCCAAAGTCGGAACCAATGAATCACGTCGGCTTCCCAGCGAACTCATCGCCAGTGTCAAACACAATGTCCAGGGACTTGATATCGACGGGCTGATTTGCATTGGCGGTGATGGCTCGCTATCGATCGCGCAACAGTTATTCGAAGCTGGTTTGCCAGTCGTGGGCGTCCCCAAAACAATCGACAATGATTTAGGCTGCACCGCTTTCACGTTCGGCTTTGATAGCGCCGTGGCCTGCGCGACCAACGCGCTTGACCGCTTACATACCACCGCCGCCAGCCACGAACGAGTGATGGTTTTGGAAGTCATGGGACGCCACGCCGGTTGGATCGCGCTGCACGCCGGGATCGCGGGTGGTGGCGACGTGATCTTGATTCCGGAAATCAATTGGACCTACGAAAACGTGTGCGGCAAGATTCTGCAGCGCAAGCAGATGGGGAAGCAATTCACGCTGATCGTAGTCGCCGAAGGTGCCTCACTGCCAGGAGGTGAAATCGTCACGCTTGAATCGGTCAAGCAAGATCGTCAAACGCGTCTAGGGGGGATTGGGCAATGCGTGGCGGATGAAATTCAGCGGCGTCTCAACACAGAAACGCGTTGCGTGGTACTGGGACACTTGCAGCGCGGTGGCAGCCCAACCTACTTCGATCGTTGTCTAGCTACACAGTACGGTGCGCATGCGGTGCGGCTCGTCGAAGAGCATCGTTTTGGAGAAATGGTCTGCTACGATCCACCGAATATAACCAGTATCCGCATCGAACAAGCCGTTGAGCGGATTTCATCCGTCGATCCCCACGGCTCAGCCGTCCAAGCCGCCCGTGGACTGGGGGTTAGTTTTGGTGACAGCCCGCATTTTAGCAATCCTTTTCTGCATTCGAAATTTTCAAGCGCCACGCTGGGGGAACGCTACAATATCGCGCTCCCTTTGGCTGGCAATTTGGACTTCGACGATTTTGCGTACTAAATAGTGAGGTTCACTCAGCATCGTTCGGGAAATTACAGTCGTAGCTACGTTCGCCAGAACGTTGACTCCCTGCGGTCTGGCGACCACAGCTACGTTTAAGATCCCACTCGAAACACTAGAAGTAAAGTAACACCGTGGCATCCACATTCGACAACACACCTTTGACCATCCCCGCATTAGGTAGTCCCACGCAACACAGTCCCACCTACTTGCAGCTTGTCACCGCTGTAGAAGCGGCTGCCGCAGGAGCCAGGATCATTCTGGACTACTATCACCGTGGCGTGGAAATGAGAAGCAAAGCCGACGAAGGAACTTACAATTTGGTGAGCGATGCTGATGTTGAATCGGAACAGGCCATCGCGCGCAGCATTACAACTCGCTTTCCAGCTCACGCGATCCTGGGTGAAGAAGAGGCCAGTGGTAGTGTTGAGGCGGAGCATTTGTGGATCGTCGATCCGCTGGATGGCACGAATAACTTTGCGCATCGCATTCCACACTTTGCCGTTTCGATCGCCTACTACCACCGCAGCCAGGCGCAGTGTGGCGTGGTCGTCAATCCTGTACGCAACGATTGGTATTGGGCCACGGCCGGTGGCGGAGCCTTTCACAACGGGCGACCGATGCGCGTCAGTCCCTCAACCCGACTCGATCAATCGATGATCGGCTGCGGATTTTATTACGACCGTGGAGCTATGATGGAATGCACACTGGCGGCCATCCATGCATTCTTCAAACAGCAGATCCACGGCATTCGCCGGTTTGGCACCGCTGCCCTCGATTTGTGCCACGTAGCCGATGGACTGTACGAAGCTTTTTTTGAGTATCAATTGATGCCCTGGGATTTTGCGGCAGGGAGACTGATACTTGAGGAGGCGGGGGGGACCATCAGCACTGGTCTCGGCAATCCATTGCCACTTGCCAAGACCTGCCTGCTGGCCAGTAATACACTACTGCACGAAGCGGCTTTGCAGATCGTATCGACCAACCATCCCAGTCGATCATGACACTGCTGGGACAACACCAGCGTCGTTGTTCGGAGACTTAACATCGAGCGGAAAATTCGCGTCGGATCCTAAACGTAGCTGCGGTCGCCAGACCGCAGGGAATCGACGTTCTGGCGAACGTAGCTACGACTGTTATTTCCCGAACGATGCTTACCCGTGAAATGATCAACTATGATCCCAACCATCAAGAGCCGTCCCGCTTGAATCCAAAATGGTCGAGGATTTAACGCGGGCGATAATCATGTGGTATTTAAAAATCTTCAGTTTGTGGAAGATCTTCCAGCGATTCGATGCCAGCCAACTCAAAAAGTCGCTCGGTCGGGTAGTAGCGACTTACTAGTTTGCTACTATTAGGAGTCTTATCCTCGGGCTCGCGGCGCATGTCGACCAGCTGTCGTCGCACCAATTGATTCAGCACACTACCACTGGCTTGCCCGCGTTGCTCTTCCAGTGTTTGGCGGGTGATGCCAGGTTGGTAGGCGATCAACGCCAGGCAATCGATGGCGGATTGATTCAATTTAACTTGGCGCACACGACCGTAAAATCGGTCGCGGATGAAGTTCAAATCATCGGCCAGTTGAAGGCGATAACCGCTACCGGATGAAATTATGCGTGTTGCCCGTGCGCTCTCGGCGTAGATCACATTGAGTTGCGACACGTGCTCGATCACTTCCGATTCGCTCACGCCGCGCATCAGTGCAGCTATTTCGGCGGCCGCGATCGTTCCGCCATCGGGGCGCCCCACGAATAGTACAGCTTCCACGATAGACTGTGGAGTGAGTGGTGACTGCTCCGAATTGGGTTGAGCATCTTCCAGTAACTCCAACGGCCAAGGGGGAGTTATTGGTACTTCCCCAAGTCCCACGCGGCTCTCTTGACCATCTACTGGTGCGCCCCAGACATCGCCAGCTAAGGTGCCAGCTAAGGTGCCAGCTCCGCCCCCTGTCAGGACGCGTTGGTAGGATTGACTAAGCTCTTCGAGCGACAGGCCATCCTCTTCGATCGGATCGTGGAGATCATCGTCAGATGAGTGAATCGGCGTCAAGCGTCTTGGATTATCCATCAATCACCCATTGAATCATCCGTTAGTCAGGAGTCGCCGCCGAAAGTATTTTTGATTTTAGCCGCCCTAGAGGGGCGACCGTCGGCGAACTGGCGGACGACACGATGGGCAAGTCGCTGACTGAGCCTTCAGTCGACTCAGCTTCAACTTCTTGGTTGGGCGTTTCCACAGTGCCATGCAGGATTCGATCCAGGATTCCGTTGACAAACTGACCCGATTGGCGATCACCATAACGCTTAGCCAACTCGACCGCCTCATTAATAACGACTCGGCCTGGTGTTTCGGTCATCAGAATTTCGTAGGCTCCTAACCGTAAGACATTCCGGTCGATGGCCGCCATCCGCCGCAGCGACCAATTGGCCGCTTTAGTGCTGAGCGCCTGATCGATCTGTTTGCGATTGGCCATCACGCTTCGAAATAGATTTCGTGCGAATTCAACCAGCGGTCGATTGCCATGCAGGCGTTTGACCAGAAACTGGTCGGCAACCGTATTGTCCTGCTCGGGGTGCAAATCATCTTCGTACAGCAATTGCAACACGATTTCACGGGCACGTCGGCGAGTAGTCATTGGCAAGCGTGGGTTGAAGGTGGCGGTTGCGGTTCTTAATCAACGTTACGCTAAATAGTAACCGCCCGCTGCCGAATTGTCACGCCATAATTAGTTGCGCTTGAGCGAATCACGGATCTCGCGAAGCAACAAGATATCTTCGGCGGGCTCGACGGGTGCTACCGCATCTTCCTTTACAAACCGCGACTTGAGAGAATTTAAAAACCTGACCGCTAGGAAAATCGCTACGGCCACGATTAAGAAGTCCACAATTGTTTGAATGAACGGACCATAGTTTAGGATCGCATATGGGGTCGGAAATAATTTAATCGAGCCGTCGGACTCGGTAATTATCTTGCCAGCTCCGTCCAGTTGCGGGGCATCGGTTTGGACCCTCAAGGCGAGTTCATTGAAATTGACACCATACTTGGCAGTCAGCAAATTCAAGGGAGGCATGATGATATTGGCCACGAACGAACTGACAATTTTACCGAAGGCGGCTCCGATAACCACGCCTACTGCTAGATCGATTACATTGCCACGCATCGCGAATTCGCGAAACTCTTTCATAAAACTCATTGCAAACCTCCAATGTAGTGAGCCACGAAACCTGTCACAAAAGCAGCA
Organism: Pirellulaceae bacterium; assembly: GCA_041741715.1. Taxonomy (GTDB): domain Bacteria; phylum Planctomycetota; class Planctomycetia; order Pirellulales; family Pirellulaceae; genus Aureliella. Next base: position 7,355 of record JBGSJT010000710.1, read on the forward strand.
AGCGCAGCGCAGTCGCCGTGCAGTCGGCGGCCCGCTGTCGTCAGATCCCGTAAACGGACTTCCGGCTCACAGCCAAACCTCTACGGCGGGGGCTGCGAACCACTCTCTAAGGCCGCAAGCGTTAGCGTAACGCATGAAAGGCTCTTAATGCAACACCAGACCGCAAGGAGTTTACGTTGCGGGAAATTCCGCTACGGGACTCAGCCCACGATCGATGATCCAGATATTTCGGAAACGAACGGGATCCTTGTGGTTTTGAAACTTGATGGGGAGGAGTGTTGGCTCTTCAGCTTTCCCAGCCCCTGTCTTGCTTTCCAACTCCGCATTATCCTGGGTCTTGACCCCATTGTGCCACACAGTAATTTTCGCGTTGCGCAGTTTGGTTCCATCCGCTCCCCAACGCGGCGCGGTGAAGGCAATGTCGTAGGTCTGCCAAACCAAGGGCGGCAGGCACATGTTTAGGTCGGGAGCTTTCTGGCGATAGAGGCTGCTGCAACCATTGAAGGTTGGGGCTTCGGAAAATGAATCGAGCACCTGGACTTCATAGCGACTTTGCAGGTAACAACCACTATTCCCACGCGCTTGTCCCTGCTCGGCGGGCATATAGGGTAAACGGAATTCGACGTGCATATTGAAATCTTGGAACATCGGCTTGAGGTCCGCACCGGGGAGCAACAGACCATCTTCGGTCATTTCTCCGACCGTGAATTGGTCCATGTTCTTGCCATCGAACAACACGCTGGCCCCTTCAGGTGGCTTGGCCCCTAGCGTGGGACTGGTCCGCTCAACGCGTTCCAACGTCCCCAGCCGCTTTCCCTCACGATCGACAACCAAGCACTTTTCCTTCTCAACAAAGACCGCCCAAGGTCCACCGGAAAGAATCAGAAAATCCCCCGAGCGTTGGCCCACCAACGGTTGCGATTGATTCGTACATTCTTCCTCCCCTGGCAGACCGCCTGTGTACTGACGCGCTTCGAAGCGATCATCGCCAATCGGTCGAACTTGCAATCCAAGCGGTTCACGCTTGTCGCCAACTATGATTTCGCCCACAAATTCACCCAGCAAATTGTAGTTGTCATCGTCGGTGGGTGGGACAGTAGCTGGAGTGTTGGGCACCTTGGTTGTTTCGGTGTTGTCAGGCTTGTGACTCTCCTGAGCGGTTGAGGCTTCTGTTGGAGCAGCCTCTTGAGCAACGGCAATTTGGCTCAGCGCGCATGCGCTTACCAGACTCAGCGTACGAAGTAGTTTAGAGGAGTAGATTTTTCTCATGATGGAACAACATCTAATGGAAGGAGGATCGGTGATGGGAGTCGAAGGGAGTGGCGAGGTTCCGACGGCCGAGCGTCGGGCCACATTAATTCGAGGCTAATCTTTCATTTTGATTGCTCGTAAGCCAAAGTGCAAATGGGCATCCCTTCGATTTCCATCTCCCAGGCTCCCAACCCCCTCACGTGCCGCGTCGATTTCCATACCAGTGGATATGAGCCCGTGGGCAAAACCGCAGTTCGTGCTGTTGACACCACGGTAGCAACCATTCGGCTTGGTGATCCAAGGCGGCGGGCAAGGTCCCTTGGGGCATCAGCAATACTCGTTCACCATCAACCCCCCCCAATCGCTCCAAATATTCCAGCACTTCCTCGGCGTCGGCTCGATTGTCCACGACAAATTTCAGTTGGTAGGGATGATCGTGCATCAACTGTCGTACCACTTCCAGTCGTTCGCGTCGGGCGTGATGGACGGCTTGCCAACTACCGCTGGCGGCTGCCGGTGCCGAGCCCGAGAGTTTGGGACTAATCGAAACTAAATCGCAGGCCAACTCACGATAAATCGTACCGGCCGTCTCGATCGTCAAATGCTGTCCCGCCCCGCGAAGTTGGTCACACAGTTCATGCAGTGACTTGTAAATCAACGGTTCGCCACCGGTCAAAACCACATGCTTGGTGTTCAACGCGAAAACTTGTTGGCAAATTTGAGCAACATCCAGATGCTCTCCCTCAGGATGCCAAGAGGAGAAGGGGGTATCGCAAAACCAACATCGCAGGTTACAACCGCTGGTCCGCACAAAGACGCTGGGGGTGCCGGTGAGCAGACCTTCCCCCTGGACGCTGCCGTAGATCTCACAGATACGCAGCCACGCCCCCTTTCGATTTGACGGAGCCTGTTTCATACTGCCAGCAATCGTATCGACCGCGTCGTCCTTGCCGCTTCGAAAACACGCTTCGAAAACACTGCTCGGTTAGACGCTGATGAGTAAAATGTTTGAACGCACACGAATGGAGATTCTTTCCCGGTGTCCACTCCCTTTCAAGACCAACTCGAGGTTTTCGAGAATAGTTTCCCCGACCGACCCTATGAGATCGAGATTACCTGTCCCGAGTTTACCTCAATGTGCCCGAAAACGGGACAACCCGACTTTGGGACGTTGATCTTTCGCTACGTACCAGGAAAAATGTGTGTCGAACTGAAGAGCCTCAAGCTGTATTTGCAAAAGTTTCGCAACGAAGGCATCTTCTACGAGAATGTAACCAATCGCATTCTGGATGATTTCGTCGCCGTCTGTCAACCACGCGCGCTCACTTTGGAAAGCCATTGGGGCCCACGCGGTGGCATTACGTCGGTTATCCGCATCGAATACGAACACGCTGATCTAGGCTGAACAAAAATGTCGTAGCTACGTTCGCCACAATGTAGACTCCCGGCGGTCTGGCGACCGCAGCTACGTGTAAAGACTCCATCCAGTAAATAATTAGGAAACCACAGCATGAACGGCACTCCAATTATCCTCAGCGGTTTTGCCGACGAAGCGGCTATCGACAAACTGGCCGTGCAGCAGTTCGCCGCGCTGGCCGCCGCTGGCTTGCAATACTATTCGATTCGCTTTATCGACGTCGGAGACGGCATCAAAAACGCCATGGCGTTAACGAAGGCGGAACTCAAAACGGTGGTCAAGTTGCAACAGGAATACGGTTTGCGCGTTGCCACGATGGGTTCCCCGATCGGTAAAGTTCGCTTGCTGGAAGTCGACGATGGGACCCCAAATAAGTTCGTACCTTTCAAAAAGTATTTGCAAAGTGATGTCAAACATGCTTGCGATGTGGCCAACACGCTCGGGACGAAACTACTACGCGGCTTTTCGTTCTATCATCCAGTCGGCACGGCTCCCGAAGAGCACATTAACCAAGTTGTCGATCAACTGGGACAAATCGCTGACGTATGCGCGGCTGAGGGGTTGGTTTTCGGTTTAGAAGTCGAAGCCAATCTCGTCGGTCAGTCCGGTAAGATACTGGCGGAGATTCATCGCAAAGTGAAGAGATCGAATCTGGTGCTGATCTTTGACGGTGCCAATTTGGTTTGCCAAGGGATGACGCCTGACCAAGTCTTTGACGAATACTTGGCTATGAAACCTGGGCTGGGCTGGATTCACGTCAAGGACTATCGGCACGATTCGGCGGCTGGACGTCTACAGCATATTGACGAAGCTTCACTGAAAAACTTTGTCCCTGCCAATCTTGGAGACGTTGGGCATGAAGCCATACTTCGCGATTTGAAAGACGAACTTCCAAAAATCGAGAAGCGCATGAAGAAGCTGGGAGCACCAGGGGTTATCTTCGACCTTGAGCCCCATGTAAAAGGTGGGGGCCAGTTCGGTGGCTTCAGTGGCCCCGATGGCTTTGGCGTCGCGTTGCGTGGACTGTGCAAAGTGCTCGACTATGTAGGGATCGATTTCCATTTGACCGACTTCGATGACATCCTCAAGAGGCGCGGCTAACGGTGCCTCCCGCTTGGCTGGCCCTCAAGTGTCGGATCGAGCAGTTCGTAACTCTCCAGCGCGACTCGATTGAACTGGGTGGTTGCACGCTCGATTGGTATCGCGTTACCGACGGCGACCGATTGTTGACAACGGCTGTTTCCAATTCGCGTCCCCAGGAAGAACTCGATCCCTTTTGGGCGGCAACCTGGCGGGCAGCGCGAGGACTGGATCGTTTTCTAGCGAAGCTCAATCTACATGGCATGCGAGTACTTGAGCTCGGCTGCGGATCGGGACAAGCCGGTGTAGGTGCCGCGCTCCGTGGTGCCCAAGTGACGCTGACCGATGCTGTGGGGATCGCTCTACTGGTAGCGCGACTCAACGCGTGGTGTGTGGCAGACAAGACTATCCACCGCCGTTTGAAGTGGGACGCAGCGCGATTACCCGGCCCACTCTACCCGCTGATCATCGGCTCCGATCTGGTTTACGACCCGAGCCTGTTCGTTTTACTGGAACGCTGTGCTCGGCTACATTTGGCCGACTCAGGCAAATTGCTACTCAGCGAGCCGCATCGACATACGGGGGATCGATTTTCCAAATGGATCGTCACTCAGGGCTGGCGGACGCGAGAACACGACGTCGACCTCAACGATCAACGCGTCCCCATTCGCATCTTCGAATGCTGGTTGGATGCCAGATCTTGTTCTTAGTCGCGGAGCGACGTGCGATAAAAAAGATGCGGAAGTATTGACCGCCCGAAGAGAATTTCACTTATAAATCGGGCTCGTCAGAAGAATCTGTGGGTAGCCAATCAATTCAAGAAACAACTCTGATAGGTTTGTTTAAGGCATGGCAGGGCCCGGGAACCAGAACAGACCGCGAAAGAAAGGTAGTTACTACTGAGCGAGATAAGGTACAATCGATTGCTAAGCATCGAGGTTAGTACTACTTCAAATAGGCTTTGAGAAATGGGTTTGAGCTCAGTGCAGCCGCGCTCGCGCATGATACGACTGGCAGCTAATATTGCTTTGCTCGTCTTGGGACTCATTGCATCGTTTGCTGTGGTTTGCCCTCTAATTGCGCAAACAGAGAGCATACGCGACCCGTTTGAATTCCTCCCGGTCGAGGATCGAGCGGTCGAGGATCGAGCGGTCGAAGTCGGCGCTACTGACGTCGCTATTGCGGCGGAGGTAGAACTCGCTGAATTGCAGATTACTGAAGTTCCAAATTCGGGCGTTCCAGTTGCGGAACCAGCGCCAGCCGACGAGAAAGTTGTTGAAATAAGGGCCGTCGATGAACTTGGCCCCGCAGATCAAGTGTTGAAAAAAACTTTTCAACGTGCGCTCGTGATCGAAGTGGATGGACCGATCTTTGACCGCTTCCATTGGTATTTGAACAATCGACTTGACCTGGCCCAGCAACAGCAAGTGGATCTGATCGTGCTCCGCCTGACGAGCCCCGGTGGCGATCTGGAACACTCTCTGCAACTAGCGCGTCGCCTGCGCGACATCGATTGGGCAACCACGGTGGCCTACATACCTGAAGAAGCGATCAGTGGTGGTGCGATCATTGCCCTCGGCTGCGATCGAATTTATATGCAGCCCGGAGCGTTGCTGGGGGACGCTGGGCCGATCCGCATGGGAATCGGCGGCCAGTTCGAACACGCTGAAGAAAAGATCGTTAGCTACACAGCCAGCGCGGTGCGAGAATTGGCGTCTGGCAAAGGCCGCCCACCCGCCCTGGCCGAAGCGATGGTCGATCGCAGTCTCACGGTCTTTCATGCCACCAACATGGCGACTGGCAAAAAAACATTCCTGTCCGAGAAGGAGTTCAACGCTGAGGGTATCGGCGCAAAATTCGAACTCGGTGAGCCAGTCCCTGAGACTGGCAAGAATCGTTTTTTAACTCTCGGAGCGGACCGCGCCCAAGAATTGCAACTCTGCGAAGGCCTCTTCGCTTCCGAAGCGGATCTGCTGCAACAACTTTCAACCACTGCCTTAGAACGAACGCGAATCAACTGGGTCGATAAGACCGTGTTCACCCTCAATCGCCCGTGGCTGACGGCGCTGCTGCTTATTGCGGGACTAATCGGGCTGTATTTGGAACTAGTCGCCCCCGGAATAAGCATCGCCGGGCTGAGCAGCCTATTCTGTTTTGGAATTTTCTTCTGGAGTCACTTTCTCGGTGGCACTGCGGGTTGGTTGGAAGTGCTGCTGTTCTTTATGGGGATCGTCTGCCTTGGGTTCGAACTGTTCGTCCTCCCCGGCTTCGGAGTATTCGGACTAAGTGGACTGGCGCTGGTCGTAATATCGCTGGTGATGGCCAGCCAGAATTTCATCGTGCCGCGCGATGCCGCCGAATGGGGAGAAATGCGAGTCAATTTACTGGTCGTGTTGGGATCCGTGCTCGGCGTACTAGTTTTGTTCTTCGCGCAGATCCTGTTGCTCGACTCCATCCCTGGCCTCAACCGCTTTCGCTTATCCGCTCCCGAGGGACAAGTGGTGGATGACGGAACGCCACATACCACAGGTTTACTACAATCCAGCCAAGCGACCGTCGCTGCGCCGCCGGCTGTCGGAACTGAAGGCATTGCCGAATCGGATTTGCGCCCCTCGGGTAAAGTTATCATCCGTGAGCGTCTACTCGATGTCATTACCGAAGGAGATTACGTCGAAGCTGGCAGCCAGGTAGAAGTTTTGCGAGTCGAAGGCAATCGCATCGTCGTCCGTAGGGTCTAGGTTCCAGGTTTCAGGTTTCAAATGACAAATGACAAATGACAAATGACAAATGACAAATGACAAATGACAAATGACAAATGACAAATGACAAATGACAAATGACAAATGACAAATGACAA
>JBGSJT010000711.1:0-17617 GCA_041741715.1 Pirellulaceae bacterium
GCGCGTCGGACCCAAGTAGGTGGCGGGATCGCAAATAGCACGCACGCCAGCGGAAGAAACTCCGCTCGCTTGTGATCGCGACCGCTGGCGAAACATCCTTGCTGGATGGAATGAACTCCCAGACTTTTTTCGGCCCAGTACGCGGAGCTGGCTTGGCCGGAGATGAAAAGGATTGGTACTCCGACTTACATTTATGGTCGCCCATTATGGATCGGCAGGAGGACTTTCGATCTCGACCTGGGATGCCACCCAGTTGCCCGGGGGCGAATGAGCCCGGCCTTCGGTATCGACTTCTGCAAAGAGAATATCCACGCTTCTACGAAACAAGCAACCAGACGTTTCCGGCCTCATTTGATCAACCACAGATGAACGCTGATGTACACAGATTGTCGCAAGAGCAAAATCCTTTCCTCTCAACTGCGTCGATCCGTGTACATCTTCTCAAAGAAGCCGTGCCCAATTGCGTTGAGAACCTCCTTCGCGCAGCTGATGATCTGATGGGTTTCGTCCTTGAGCACCAACTGCGAGACTGTCATTGGCTTGCCTCATTTGATCAACCTCGGATGAACGCTGATGCACACAGATTGTAACAAGAACACGTTGTCCCTCTCATCTGTGTCGATCCGCGTCCATCTGTGGTTATGCTCGCGATTCAGGCTCGTGGCTCAGGAACGGTTGAGACTGTCATTGGATTCAGGAACTCCGCCTATTCTTCCGAGAATTTTCGCCGTTGCCGAGCGCGAGAAGTTCCTGGCCGATCAATGTGCTGGGAACTCTGGATTTTACGAAGGCGTAGTCAAGCTAATTGCAGCCTATGCTGGCCGCAAGGGGTTTCTGGACAATCCCACCCACGCGATGGATGCGACGTTGGCGAACTCGAGGAGCAGTCAACAGGCAGGATCTGTGATCGCCGGTCGGTACAAGCTGCTCGAAGCCATTGGCGAAGGGGGCATGGGGACAGTTTGGGTCGCCGACCAAACGCAGCCGGTTCGCCGCAAAGTGGCACTCAAGCTTGTCAAACCGGGCATGGACTCGAAACAAGTGCTCGCGCGTTTTGACGCCGAACGGCAAGCGCTCGCGCTGATGGATCACCCGAACATCGCCAAAGTCTTTGACGGCGGAGTCACCGACGAGGGACGACCCTTTTTTGTGATGGAATACGTGAAGGGAATGCCGCTAACCGAATACTGCGATCAGATACGGCTGCCGGTCGAAGAGCGGCTGAAGCTGTTTGTGCCGATCTGCCAGGCAGTTCAACACGCGCATCAGAAGGGGATCATCCATCGCGATCTACAGCCGTCGAACGTGCTAATCTGTCTATACGATGGCAAACCAGTCCCCAAAGTGATCGACTTCGGTTTGGCCAAAGCCATGCACCAGCCGTTGACCGAGCAAACGGTGCATACTGGTCACGGATTGATGATTGGTACTCCGCTTTAAATGAGTCCCGAACAAGCCGAGCAGAACAACCTCGATGTCGATACGCGCACCGACGTCTATTCGCTGGGAGTCATGCTCTACGAGCTACTTACCGGATCAACGCCACTTGAGACCAGGCCTCGGGACATGACCAGGCCTCGGGACATAGCACTTTGTCGGGTGGCGAGCAAAACCCCCTGGGAAAGTTGAGTGTCCCCGTTGCTACCGATACCCGTTGCTACCGATAGTCAGTGATCAAGACACCGCGGACTAGCTCCATCACAAAGTAAGGGCGGCCGGAGGATGTCGTACCGGCATCAAAGATCTTGGCAATGTGGGGGTGATCCATCAGCGCCAGCGCCTGGCGTTCGGCCTCGCTATGAACTACAGCAGCGGCCCCGCGACTATTAAGTTGGAGTGAGCGTCGGGCTCGATTGATTAAAAACTTTTTCCGTAAACTTATGCCGGATATTTTCGAAGTAACTCGTATTGTCGAGGGGACAGTTCGCGGTCCGCTTATTATTGCGGCGCCAATGTTGCTCGGCCTTCCAGCGGCCCTGAATGTCGTCGCGGCCGCGTCGAGTGGGCCGGACGAACACATGATGGTTTGGGGGATCTAGTTTGACACCTAATACGCTACTCGACCCTCAATTTTGGGAACGTTTCGCCCCACTTTGAGTGTCCCGTAGGGCGAGCAGGCTGGTGACTTCCACTTCATGGTGATAGAGTAAGTCGACGGAGTGGATCTGTCTCAGACGGTCAAAGACCGAGGCGCATTGCCAGTTTCCGAAGCATGCGACTACATCCGACAGGCGGCCATCGGACTGCAGATCGCACTTGAGCGAGGATTGGTTCGCCGATGCTCCGGCTATACTAACTAGCTTGCTTGCATTTCAGAAACTGGATTGACGCGACATGTGGCAGTTTACGGGGCGGCAGCGTCCGAGTTTTGCAATTGAACCGGGCCCAAGCCAAGAATCCGTTTGGGACTATCCCCGTCCGCCAAGCATTGTGAGGGACGCCAGGGAAATTACGGTGCGATGTGGGGAAATCGAAATCGCGCGCACGTCCGCGGCCCTTCGGGTATTGGAGACGGCCAGTCCACCCACGGTCTATCTACCACCGGGCGACGTGAACATGGTCGTTCTGTCTCAATCGATGGGCAATTCGCTTTGCGAATGGAAAGGCCAAGCTACTTACTGGTCGGTCGTATTGGGAGACAAGCAACTGAAGAATGTGGGCTGGAGCTACGACAATCCAACCAAGGCTTTTCAGTCGATTCAGGGCTATCTGTCGTTTTATCCTGCACAGTTGGCCTGTTTCGTTGGCAATGAACTTGTGCGACCACAGCCCGGCGGATTCTACGGCGGATGGGTTACCGATGAAATCATCGGGCCTTACAAAGGCGAACCGGGTACTCGAGGTTGGTAGGCAACAGTGGCATCGGTCAAGCGAGAATTGAATCAAGCGGCGGAGGAAACACTCGCTCACGGATTTAGCGGTACCTGGACAGACAACTTCGCGCGCGGTTTATTGTGGATTGGTGAAAACAAATCTTGGCGCGACGCGCTGAATGTGAACCTCAATGCTAGTGGAAAGAATGGAGCACCGACTCCCGGCTTCGCAATCCTGCCTGTACTCGAAGGCATCCTGAAGCAGGAACCCAAGCCATGAGAACTCTCCGTCGTGCAACTGTAGTCATCTTCACCACCATCGAAGGCCACGGCCACATCTGGCCAGGCGGAAAAAGCCCCCTGCCAGCATTCATCCTCGGCGAGGCCACAAGCCGCCTCAGCGCCAACGACGCCGTCTGGGATTTTTTCCAAGCCCACCCGAAACCGAACCCATGAAAACAAAATTCCATCGCTCCATCATACTGCTGCTCCTTGCCTTCTCCTGCGGTAATCTCTTCGGGCAAAACGCTGCGCCTAAAGTCCGATCACATTACTATGACGAACATGGAGGCCAGGCCTGGGGAGAGGCCAGGCCTGGGGACATAGCACTTTGTCGGGTGGCGAGCAAAACCCCCTGGGAAAGTTGAGTGTCCCCGTTGCTCACCCGTTGCTCACGGGCTAGTCGAATGGTCGAACAAACTCCTGGCGGCAACCAGAGATGATTTCTGGCGGCTCGCGGGCTTGCAGAAATCTCATGGGTACATTGCTACAATCGACCGGTTTGAAAATCCTTCGCTGCTGCGCAAGACATGGCCCAAATATGTCCGAAGTATCCCGCATCTTGTCTGAAGTCGAATCCGGCGATCCGTCGGCTGCGGAAAAGCTATTGCCACTGGTGTATGACGAATTGCGAAAACTGGCAGCAGCGCGGTTAGCGCAGGAGAAGCCCGGGCAAACGCTGCAAGCGACGGCATTGGTGCACGAAGCGTACCTACGGCTAGTTGGAGAACATGCATTCGCGGATCGTCGGCACTTTTTCCGAGTGGCGGCCGAGGCGATGCGACGAATCTTGGTCGATCGAGCTCGGCGAAAACTTCGGGCTCGGCATGGAGGGCAGCAACGACGCGTGCCCTTGACCGACGACGTTCTGGCGGAGGAAACACCGGCTGAGGAACTACTGGCTCTGGACGAAGCGCTCGAAAAGCTGTCCGCCATCGCCCCACAAAAGGCTGAGTTGATCAAACTGCGTTACTTTGTGGGATTCTCCGAGGAAGAGGCGGCCGAGGCGCTGGGGATTTCGCGAGCCACGGCCAGTCGCTACTGGACCTATTCTAGAGCTTGGCTGATCAACGAACTGGAAGAAAGGTAAATTATCTGACACTTCTCGCTGATCGCCAGTACAAAGGTTGATTTCACCCTCCCGCGCGTTGGAGAAAACGGGGAAGTCGACGAGTTCGCGGGAGGGTCGGCAAGCGAGTAATGCGAGCTTTCCGGGGGAGGGAAAACACTTGTTTCCCCTCCCCGCTAGGTTCGTAGAACTCACCTAGCGACCCTCCCACGAAAACATGCACTTTTGATAGTGAGCTCGGGCGCGCGGGAGGGTAGAAAACCCTAACAGTACCGGCGATCAGCGAGAAGTGTCAATTATCTTTTGGTTTTGTTTGAGGCGCAACGTTTGGAAACGACGCTTGTCTGAGGGAAGCCAACATCTAACTGAGGAAATAAGCATGACCCAAACACCTGAAGAATCATCGGCGGCGGATATCATCGAGTCGATTTTCGTCGCCGCTGTCGCATTGCCCAATACCGCAGATCGCTCCGCCTATCTTGATCAAGTATGTGGCGAGGACGAATCTCTACGTGGCGAAGTCGATGCCTTACTGCGTGCTCATGACCGCGCGAACCACCTGCTCGACCGCCCGGCCCCCGCCAATCTGGAGCAGACGAAGATGTTTCCTTCCAGGGAGCAACAAGGGACTGTGATTGCTGGACGCTACAAGCTACTCGAAGCGATCGGCGAAGGAGGGATGGGGACTGTTTGGGTCGCCGAGCAAATCGAACCGGTGCGGCGTAAGGTCGCCCTCAAGCTGATCAAAGCCGGCATGGATTCCAAATCGGTACTGGCCCGGTTCGAAGCCGAGCGGCAGGCGTTAGCCGTGATGGATCATCCCAACATAGCTAAAGTGCTTGATGGAGGAATCACGGAATCAGGTCGTCCGTACTTTGTTATGGAATACGTCAAAGGCGTACCGATCACCGAGTATTGCGACGCGACTCGGTTGAGCGTTCACGACAGGCTGAGTTTGTTTACCCAAGTCTGCCAAGCAGTTCAGCATGCGCACCAAAAGGGGATCATCCACCGCGATCTAAAGCCATCCAATGTATTGGTTGCACCCTACGATGATCGGCCGGTTCCAAAAGTCATTGACTTTGGGTTGGCAAAAGCCACCCATCAGTCTTTGACGGAAAAGACGCTACACACGGCTCACGGCATGGTGCTGGGGACCCCACAATACATGTCCCCAGAGCAGGCGCAACTTAATAACCTAGACGTGGACACGCGCTCCGACATCTATTCGTTGGGAGTACTGTTGTATGAACTCTTGACTGGCTCAACTCCCCTGGAAACACAGCGCTACCACCAGGCGGCTTGGGATGAGGTGCGACGCATCATTCGCGAAGAAGATCCACCGCGTCCGAGTCTACGTTTAAGCACTGCGATGACGCTGCCATCACTGGCTGCATGCCGACAAGTTGAACCTGCCCGATTGAGCAAACTAATGCAGGGTGAGTTGGACTGGATTGTGATGAAGTCACTGGAAAAGGACCGGGTAAGACGCTACGAGACGGCTAGTGGATTTGCAGCGGACGTACAGCGTTACTTGGATGGCGAACCAGTGAAGGCAGCGCCGCCCAGCACAAACTACTTATTGCGAAAGTTTGTGAAAAGGCACAAAGCGGCGCTGTCCACAACCACAGCCATCGGCCTGATTCTGGTCGCAGGAAGCGTGGTGAGCACTTGGCAAGCCGTTCGAGCAAGCCGAGCTGAAGATGTTGCTCGCCAATCCCAACAACGCGAAGCCGATCGTGCCAAAGAAGAACAACGCCAACGCGAGTTGGCCGTGGCGGCCAAAAACGAAGCCCAGCGGCAACGAGACAACGCCAACACAATTAGTCTGCAGCTCGAACGCGAAAAGCAACAACTTGCGATTCAAAACGAAGAGCAGAAGCGCAAACGATACGTTAGCGACATGAACTTGGTGCACATGGCCTGGGACTCTGGTGACATTCGCCGGGCTCGCGACTTAATCAATGCCCACCGACTGGAACCCGGCCAGACAGACCTGCGGGGATTCGAGTGGCATTACTGGAATCGACGGATTCACGCAGAAATCAAAAACATCAAATTGACCGACACCATCGACCCTTCCGGTGGCCTGCGGGCCACGCTCAGCCAGGATGGCAAGGTCCTGGTACTTCGCGATGCGCAAAATCGAGATGTGATTGCCATTGATACCGAGACTGGAGCGGAACGGTGGCGCATGCCGTCGTCGGTCCTTTCTAACACCGATGATGTTGTGTTTGATCCTGTAGGTAGGTTTTTGATTCTAAAAGGTAAATCTCAAGCTTCCAGTGCCCGCGTATTTGCGATCTGTGACGCGCGAACTGGGGATCGGATTTTTGACATTAGGGAAAGAGATTATACTCACGGCTACTACCTTCATAACCTCATGTCGACGACTGCCGAGCATTTCGTTTCCATTTTTCCGCTCGATCGCGAAACAGATGCCTTAAAAAAGTGGGAACTATCAAGTGGCAATGAGGTTCTTTCAATCCCCTTGAAAAGCAGTTTTTCCAGTCTCTCGTTCAAACAGGTCACCATCGATCCGCAGGGCAGGTGGATCGTGCTCGTGAAGAGGAACGGCGTGAAGGGGAGCATCTCTTTTTATGACGCGGATGGCGTCCAACACGAATTCGGTACCGATTTCGTGAATTGGGAAACGCCTATCGCATTCGACCCGACCGGAAAGTTTATCGCAGTGTCGCGTTACAATTTGTCGAGGGATGCTCATGACATCGAGTTGCGGGATGCCAGTGCCCCGGAGCAAGTCTTGACAACCATTTCCACCGTCAAATTAGTCCCGCTTCTTCAACCGCGATTCAGTTCCGATGGTCGGTACCTGGCTTATGTCACGCAAGAATCACCCGGGGTCTTGCTCATCGACTTGAAGAATCTATCCAATCGTCAGGCCATTGTAGGCAGGACTTCCGAAGTCGTCGGGTTTGCATTCAGCGCAGATTCGCGCGAGATTCATACCCTTGGGCAGGACGGTGAATTCAAAACCCAAGAAATTGAGCCAATTTTCCCGGTACCGCTGGAAGGCGTGGATCTCTCTGCTCAGATGGTTGTCACATCTGCCCGTGGTGAATTTTTGGCGTTGACCGACCGCCCGGGCAGTCGGCGAACTTCGGATAGCGCGACACCTAAGCTACCTCGAGTCACAGTAGTAGACGCCCGAGGCACCAAGATTAGCGAGTCGGAAGAATTGCCTACAGACGTACCCAAGCTTGCTTTCTCAGCCGATGGTAGCCGTTTGCTGCTAGGTCTCGCCCCGGACATGTCAGAACCATCGAAGTCGGAATTTCGCGTGCTCGCGACGGCAACCGGCCAGGAACTAATGTCGTTACAACTACCGCAAGCACCACACGATCCTTGGCAAGTCGTAGGCCGACTTGCCGCGTTAGCTCTTGACGCCAGTGGTCGACGGTTGGCGGGCGTCGACTACGGAGACGGTAGTGACGCACGGCCGATTTTGAAAATCTGGGACGTTGGCAATGCGGCACCCATCTTGAGTGAATCGGTTAGTGCACGAGTCTATGACCATCTCAAATGGAGCCCAGACAGCCGCTTTCTGCTCGCCACGGCCCATGCGTCAGAAAAGGTAACTGCAACGGATGGAAATCCCTGCTTGATGGATTCCAAGACCGGCAAAATGCTTTGGCAGACCGTCAGCACTGATGTAAATCATGAGTGCTATTTCAGTCCGGATAGCGCTTGGGTCTATGGTGTTGTTGGCGATGTTGGACCTAACGTCGTTGCTCCTGCGACACGAGACAAAGCGCGTTATCTCATCGTACGTGATTCGGAGACGGGTCGAGAACTGCACCGCATTCCAATGGGCGGCATGTTGAGTCTCTTGGCGGCAAACAAACTGGCGGTCGTCAGCGCGGATAAAAGATTCGTCGCGGCAGTCATTGAGGACAATCGAGTCGCAATCTGGGATCTGACTAGCCCTGACAGCCCAGTTTCGACGCTACAGTGCGGATGGGGCACTATACTTGATATGGCTTTTTCGCCTGACGGAAGCCGTTTCGCGACCTCGACCTCGAAAATGTTAGGCGGACTCCAGGACTCGCAAGGTGATATCAAAGTCTGGAATCCCTTAACGGGCGAGGAGCTTCTTTCCCTGAATCGAAGTTCGGTAACGCTTGCCTTTGACTCATCCGGCCAAAAGCTCTTCGGAACTCGACTGACGAAGACTGAGATTTGTCCGATCCTGCTGGACGCATCCCCATTGCTCACTCAATAGCATATCAACGCTCCATCGGCAGGCAAGCGATCGACTGCCTACGCGGTCGATCGCTTGCCTGCCGTAAAAAGATTACGTTGTCCTGCAGTACTGGGACCTGCATCCCAGGCTGCCGCATGGCATCGCTTCGCGATTAAAACCTGCACAGCATAAAAACGGCTTCCCGATATTTAACTGTTATTATCTCGACCTAACCATGACCGACGTAACTCGCATCCTGTCTGATATTGAATCCGGCGATCCGTCGACGGCGGAGCAATTGTTGCCGCTGGTCTATGACGAACTGCGGAAACTCGCGGCGGCCAAACTGACTTAGGAGAAACCCGGGTAGACGCTGCAAGCGACCGCATTGGTGCATGAAGCGTATTTGAGACTCGGCGGTCCGTTTAAAAACAGTCGCCATTTCTTTGGCGCTGCGGCGGAAGCTACTAGCTGCGCACGATCGACACAGCGATTATCTCGAACGCCCTCCAATTGGCCAAACCGCTGCCTATCGTCCGCTGACGGAAGGTCCGGGCACTCTGATCGGCCCTTACAAATTGCTGCAACAGATATTCTTCCGAGAATTTTCGCCGTTTGCGCGCCAGACGAACGCAGGTCGTCGCATGGATTAGTAGAACAAGGAGCTATCCATGAACAGAGTACTTGAAACGTTTGAAACCCTGCGTAAACGAGCCGGCATGGGAACTAGGCAAACTCAACGACGGCCTAAGTGCCTTTGCGTTGCCATTTCGGTCGCGTTGTGCACTTCTCTAGCCCGAGCCGAGGAAGCACCCACTGAAGTGACCGTGAGAGTTCACTCTAGCGTGTCTGCTGCAACCTATTTCCAGGTGACTGTTGCTTGCGCTCGAACCTTCGTTCCTGACAAACTCGTTCTTCTAGCCAGCCTTTCCCGGCCCTCGTCGCGTCGTCAGCCCCTCGACAACTTTGATCAATGGCTTCAGCCAGTTGGGGCTGCACTGGGCGAAGGCATCGAGTTCGTATTGGCGGGCGTTGAGCAGGCCAATCGATTCGGCGTGTATCGACAGGTCGCGACCAGCGTCTCGTGGCTGGCTAACGAGTTCAACCAACCGCGATGATTAGCCGTTTGGTAGAATCTGCTTCATACGCGACTTTCGCGACACAATTGTTCAATCCACTAAGATGGATTCGTGAGTTCTTCAATGTCGGATTTGAGTCGCATACTACTGCAGGCTGAGGCCGGCGAACAGCGAGCGCTGGACGAGCTACTGCCGTTGGTCTACGACGAACTGAGGCGGATGGCGGTTGCTCAGTTGGCTCACGAAAGGCCTGGGCATTCATTGCAGGCCACCGCGCTGGTCCACGAAGCCTATCTGCGTTTGGTGGACGGCACGGTTCAGCAGAGTTTTGCCAATCGTCGTTACTTCTTTGGAGCAGCTGCACAAGCGATGCGACGGATTCTGGTCGACCAGGCGCGTCGTAAGGCTCGCCTCAAACACGGCGGCGAACTGGAACGGGTCGAACTGCCCGAGATTGCGGCGATGCCGGATGACCGCGAGTTGCTTCGGCTCGACGATGCACTGACGAAACTAGCGAAGGAAGATCCAGTGGCCGCGGAGATCGTCAATTTGAAATTCTTCGCTGGCGTGGGGCGCGATGCGATCGCGGAAATGATGAGTCTCAGCGTACACGAAGTGCGTATCAAGTGGGCCTATGCTCAGGCTTGGCTACAGGTGGCTATCGAGGAGTAGAATTCTGTTCCATTACGACGGTCACGTGTTATTAGTCCCGGCCCTCTGAGCTTCCTACAAAAACCAAGAGTTAATGCTGAGTGACTGAATGCTGAAAAAGTGCCACTTCTCGCAGAACGCCAGCACGGAAAGGGATGCTACCCTCCCGCGAATTCGCTGATTTCCCGGGTTTTATCCACCGCGCGGGAGTGTGCTTTCAACGCTGTTTGCTGGTGATCAGCGAGAAGTTTCAAAAAGTTGGATATATTTTTCGCCAACACGCACGATTGCGACGCATGGATGATTGAGTAAACCATTTTTACGATGAGAAAGCCAATCCATGAATGCAGACCCGAAGGCTGTTCAAGAGCTTTTTGCGCAAGCAATCGCCATTACCGACATTGCTGAGCGCGAGAAGTTCCTAGCCGATCAGTGTGCCGGGAACTTTGGACTCTATGAACGTGTCGTCAAGCTGATTGCGGCTTATGATGGCCGCAAGGGGTTTCTGGACAATCCCACCCACGCGATGGATGCGACGCAGGCAAACTCTGGGAGCAGTCAACAGCCAGGATCTGTGATCGCCGGTCGGTACAAGCTGCTGGAAGCCATTGGCGAAGGGGGCATGGGGACGGTTTGGGTCGCCGAGCAAACGCAGCCGGTTCGCCGCAAAGTCGCGCTCAAACTCGTCAAACCGGGCATGGATTCCAAGCAAGTGCTCGCGCGTTTTGACGCTGAGCGCCAAGCGCTCGCGCTGATGGATCACCCGAACATTGCCAAGGTTTTCGATGGTGGTGTCACCGATGAGGGACGACCGTTCTTTGCGATGGAATATGTCAAGGGCATGCCTCTGACCGAATACTGTGACCAGGTTCGGCTATCCCTTGAGGAGCGGCTCAGACTCTTCGTCCCGATTTGTCAGGCCGTGCAACATGCGCATCAGAAGGGAATCATCCATCGCGACCTCAAGCCATCGAATGTGCTGATCTGTCTGTACGATGGCAAGCCGGTTCCGAAAGTGATCGACTTCGGATTGGCCAAAGCCATGTTTCAGCCACTCACCGAACAGACGTTGCATACGGGTCACGGGCTGATGCTGGGAACGCCGCTGTACATGAGCCCCGAGCAGGCCGAACACAACAATCTTGACGTCGACACGCGAACCGATGTGTATTCACTGGGTGTCATGCTTTACGAACTGCTCACGGGGACAACGCCTCTGGAGAAGGCTCAACTGAAGGACGCCCTATTCGGTGAAATACTCAGACTGATCAAAGAAGTCGAACCACCCAAACCGAGCACTCGGGTGAGCACCAATGCGCTGCGAGCCAGCATAGCGGCGCAGCGCAGTCTCGAGCCTGAACAACTCGGACGCAGCATCCGCGGCGATCTCGACTGGATCGTGATGAAGGCCCTGGATAAGGAACGTGATCGCCGATACGAAACCGCTAACGGACTAGCACGGGATCTGGAACGCTTCCTCAATCAAGAGGCTGTCGAAGCGTGTCCACCCAGCACGGTCTATCGGCTGAAGAAGCAGTTCCAAAAACATCGCGCGGCCATCTCCACGGCTGCCGCTTTTCTGCTACTGTTGTGTATTGGTGCCGGGATTAGCACGTGGCAAGCCTATCGCGCGACCATTGCAGAGGCCACTACGCGAGAGCAACGTGACAAGGCAATCCAGAACGAACGCCAGGCGCTGGATGCAAAATCCGCCGAATCAACGGCTCGCATCGCTGAAGAGCAGGCTCGTGCCGATGAATCGCAGCAGCGTGGAGTCGCAGAGACCCAGCGGGCGGAAGCGGAAAAGCAGCGGGATGAAGCGCAACGACTCCAGCAGGAAGCGATTGCCCGAAGTGCTCAGCTGGAAAAACTTTCCGAAGAACAGCGACGGGTGATTTATGCGTCGGATATGAATCTTGTGCGATTAGAATCCCAGCGAGGCAACCTGCCCCGCATGCGTGAGATTCTCCACGCTCAGCTTCCGATCGAGCAAGCGGATTTGCGAGGTTTCGAATGGCACTACTGGTATCGTTATTTAACCCAAGCCGAAGTGCTGCGTCACTTCGATGCCTTTCGCGGAGAAAAGGACGCGTCGCAACCGGTGATCCTGCCCGGCGGTAAACTCACGGCGGTTCCCAAGGGCCTTGAAACAACGCTCGTGGATTTGCAGACAGGTGAACTTCTCGCCACGATCCCGCGGGCCATCGGCAAACTAGTGAATCGTGCTAGATTTGCTGAAAACGGTCGATCTGTGTTTGGGGAATGCAATTCCCAAAAAGCCTTTGGGCCATCAGTTCCGACGCAGCTCGGTAAGCTTGAGCCACCGCAGGGCGAAGTGCTTCCGTCTGGCTTCACCGTTTTTGAACCCGGCCAAGAAACTCGCAATTTTGATTATCCGTCAGACGCGTTTTCGCATATCAGCTTTCTCAATATCAGCGAAGACGGCCGCTTCGTGGGGGCTCTTGGCAATGACAAGAACCATCGGCATGCTGATCCGGCTTGCCGCCTGATCGTATGGAATGTCGAAACGCAAGACATTGTCTTGGATCATTTAGAAAAGCGGCGGCTGAATAGGTTTGCCTTCAATCGCGATGGATCGCGAGTTGCCGCTCACTTTTGCCATGGTCCGGTGTCCTACTCTAATGACCAGCGAGATGTCGTAGTTGCCATCGATGTAACCGAGAAACGAGTGTTGGGAGTGGCTCAACGCGATGACGACATAGATACAGCCATTTGGCTGCCCGGCAACGATCGACTCATACTGACCACGCTCGGCTTCAGCGGCCGTCAGCAAAAGGAGTTGCTTACCTGGGATCTTATCTCAGGGCAGTTGCAGCCAATCTCCGGCGAGCTGATACCGAACTATGCCATCGTCTGTGAAAGCCCCGCTGAAAAGCTGTTGGCAGTGGGAAGCCCCAGCACATCCAGCATTCGTTTGATCGATTTGATGACCGGAAGCGTGCGCCAAACGCTGCACAATGAGGCCACAGCGATGGAGTCATTTCAGTTCAGCCGTGATGGAAGTCGACTGGTTGCCTTCTGCGCTTCGGGGGACGTGGTGCAGTGGCCTGTTTCCATGGATGAAGATCGCTTTGCGCTCCGCAGTCGTCCTCTCCCTTCGGGAGCTGGCAGCGCATTAGTCCACTGGGAGTTCTCAGACAATCGCGAGCTGCTGGCTTACAACATACAGCAGAATGGGTTTCTCACGGTTCGCAACGCAGGAGGAGATGAGCTTTACTTGAGAAACGCACAGGCGACTCTAGCCCTCGATGGACGTGGAAAGCTCCGATTCAATCGCGAGGGCGACCTGCTGGCTGTAGTCAGCAGGCTTGATAATCAGTTCTGCAACATCGAGCTGATCGACCTTCGAGCATCGAAAGTACGTTGGACTTCTCGGCTCGAAGAGGCCAACTTGAACTTTCTTTCCATGGAATTCACCAGCGATCGCTCCTCGCTAATCGTGACATCCCAGAGAGGTATCTTCGGATTCGATCTGCAATCAGGCCAAAAACGCGAAACTCCTCGACTTCCCAACCAACTCTCTTACGTGCGGTCCGAACTGCGACGATGGGGTGATAGCGGTAATTTGTCAGCTGTTGGATTATCTGTCACTGAAACAAACAACCAAATAGACTTCTCGATGGTTGTCCAGGATGCGGTGACGGGAGAACTGATTGATTCGATTTCAATCATTTCCGACACACCGGGCTACTCAACGTATCAACCAGTTCGAGTCGCGCCAAACGGTCAGAAAGTCGTGCGATTTCGCAATCCTACCATTGAACTGTGGGACCTGCCCAGAAAGCAACTTGTTTTCAAGACCAACGGCAGCAGTGCTTTTTTCAGCCATGATAGTCGTTGGCTGGTGATTTCTCGGGCCGCTACCGCCAAGACTGGAACATCGGTCCCTGCCACTACGTCAACGTGGAATGTCCCAGTTGATAGTGTCCAAATCGTCTCAGCCGAAGATGGCCGTCTTATAGCTGAATTTTCCATGGCAGGAGATGATGCGGACGAGATTCGAATGAGTCCCGATAACCGACGATTGCTGACCCTGCATGGCAAGCAACCTAACGGAACAAGAAGTCGGCCGGCCCACGCTCGCTTATGGGATTGCGAATCTTGGCGCGAAATTCTGGATCTGCCCGTTGCCCCAGATTGCCTGTACTATTGGGATCTGGACTTCGATCCGTCGGGCCATTCACTGCGCGGTAGCATATTGACAAAGGCTGCAAGTAGCGGTTCAGTTGGACGTTCTTTGTTGTTTGATGCCACGCCCCTTTCGCCGCAGGAGGATGCCCACCTAGTTGCGACAAACTGGGTCCAACGGCTTACGCAGGAAACTCCGGTTCCACAGCAGATGATTGAGGCCATCCACCGGAACACTTCGTGCCAACCGCTGGTGCGTGACACAGCGCTGGCAATAGTCGGTCGCATCCCCTTCGATTCCCAAGCGATTGCAGATCGATGCTTGCAAGTCATTGAGCAGCCCGAACTGGAGTTGCCCTCGTACGAGCGTGCAAGGTCGTGGGGCGAGGCCTTGGCACAAACGGAACCAGGCTCGTTGCGAGCCATTGCGTTAGTTGGAGCTGCCCAACTGCGATTGGGACAGATCGATGATGCGCTGGCGACACTAAGTCAGCGAGAGCCGCTGCAGTTCGCTGCAGACAATAACGATTTTCCGTGGGAACGGCTTCGACGATCGATGGAGATACTGTGCCTGCATCGGCAGGGCAAAGACTTACTGGAAACACATCGCCGGGCCATCGCCCTGGCGGACTATGTGCATGAAGCCTACGCGGCAGACGCGAAGGCCACCACCATTACCTGGCCGTCGTTCCCGATCCGAGAAGCTTTGCTAACTCAGGGAGGGCCTTTCCATGTGAGTCAAACCAAAGGTCGAATTCGTCCAGCGCTAGATGCTGCCAAGTTGGCGGCACAGCAGAGCGCGACTCGAGTCGATCCACTTAAGGAATCGCAGAAAGCATTTCGAAGACTTGACGTGGATCAGGATGGGAATCTCTCACCAAGCGAAGTTCCCCAGTCAAAATTCTTGGAACAGTCTGCGAGATTTGACAAAGATGGAGTTGCGGGACTTTCGCTCAATGAGTTCTCAACGATTCTCCTAATAGTTAAAGCCCAAGAGGAAGCCCACAAATCGATTCATGACACGCATCGAGTGGAAATAAGCAAAGAATTCTCCTCGGTCGACAAAAATAAAGACGGAAGTGTAACTTCTGATGACTCAGGTGCAGCAGCCTGGACGCAATTGAAACAATGGGACAAAGACCAGGACAATGCGTTGAATTTGGAGGAGTATCAGCAATTCAAGTTTCAGAGTGCGTTTGTGAGGTCATTGATGATGATGATCACGAAGTTTCATTCATCAGACTCTGCAATACAACTTTTGGCTGTCAACGCCGCTCTCGAAGACCATCCCGGAGAAATGAATCTGCTAAATGCTCGCGCATGGATACTCGCCACGTCAGATGATGACAAAATTCGAAACGGCAAGCAGGCCGTGCAAGACGCAACGCAGGCGTGCGAATTGTGGAATTATCGCGTTCCTGGAAATATTGACACGCTGGCAGCCGCTTTTGCAGAAATAGGCGATTTTGAAAAAGCCGTCGAATACGCCGAAAAGGCGGTGGCAATGATCGGCGCAACAAGCAAGCAATCGAGAGAGATTAAGACACGGCTGGAACTGTACAAACAAAAGCGACCGTTTCGACAGCAGGCCGCTGAGGAGCTCACGAAAGAAGTCACAGCAAATACAGCCGAGCGACCTCTATATTCTACCGCACAGATTCAACAGGCGCGCCGAATTCCCGGCGGAGAACCATGTTGGTCAGCGGATGGCAAACGCCTGATCTATTCGCTAACGGGCTTTGGACCGGAGCACAGCTACCTGGAGTCGCTCGATCTGACTACCGGTGAGAAGAAGGGGCTTTGTCGAGGAGGTCAACAGCTCGTCTGCTCGCCCGTCGATGAGACCCTGGCGTTTTTCCGTTCGATCAATTCCGAACCCACAGAAATCTGGTTGTATGATCCGGTGAGTAACAAGGAAAGGAAACTGACCGATGGCTTCCGGCCCCAATGGACCAGCGATGGAAAGCTTTGCTATTTCCCTATGGGTTCGGGTGAACTGGTTTGTATCACGCCAGATCAACTCGATAGACCTCTGTGGACGCGTGCAGTGGCATCCAGCCCCTATTTGTCAGCACTGTCACCGGACGGAAAACGTTATGGCCGTGTGAGTTTTGGAAAGTGGACTTTCTTCGATCTGGAGGAAACAGTGGAGGTACCTCGCGTGGCCTACAGTACAGTCGACCAGGGGCGAGCGGACTGGTCGCCGGACGGCCGCTTCATCGCGTATGGCGCAAAAATCGAGAATATCTATGGTGTCTGGTTGATCGATCCCACCACTCAGGAGACTCACTTACTGGCCGAGCTCGCCGCCTATCCACGCTGGTCGCCGGATGGAAAAACTTTGGCACTCGGCCTGCGGTCATCCAACGAGATTCTGTTGCTCGACGTGTCATCCTTAAGCTCCATTTTGAAAGGTATGCCAGACGCACAACCCAATCAGCCATGAGTGAAGTCTTCAGAATTAAAGGCTCTTCAGAAGAATCTGTGAGTAGCCAATCGATTCAAGAAATAACTCTGATAGGTTTGTTTAAGGCATGGCAGGGCAAAAAGAATGGTTTTAGGCGAAAATCACTTGATATCCAAAAACTAAACCTCGGTAAAACATGAGTCCTACCGAGGCCAAGCCAGTTATTCTTCTCGCCCTGACCCAGTTATCCCTTGGCAGGCCCGCTCCTCAGCAGAGCCTACCTCCGTTTCGCTGGGCAGATTCAGTGTACCTAACGTCGCATCGCGCTACGGGCGACATTCGCTGCGAGTGCGAACGTTCGGTCGTATTGTCGATGGAACTCTGAACTATTCACGTTTCTCTTGCCATTGTTTTGCGAGCTCGGGGCGGTCGGTTGCGTCGTAGAGTTTTTCTAGTGCTTCAACAACGGCTTCATTCGTAATCGCCTCGGCTGCATAGGAAAGTTCTTCTTCGCTCAACAGCGAGGCGAGCAGCAATGGTTCGGCTTCATCATATTTGTTCTGCTCAAGCAACGCGCAACCCAAGCAGTATTTCGCCTGCTTGGTATGGGTGGGCACGAGGAATCGGCCACTCTGCTCCAACTGTGTGTACTGCGTCACGCATTCTCGCGACAATCGCTCAGCGTTTGCCCAGTCAGCCAACTCCAGATACACCGAAGCGATGTCACCATATACAGCAAGCTGTATTACGTCATCTGCAATGAACATTCGTTGTATTAGAGGCAGCCTCTCTGAAGAAATCTGTTTTCTTGTTGCCTGTTCAATGCGGGCGAGAATCGCTCTTGCATTATCGGTCTGGCCAGATTTTGTAAGTGCATTGGAAACGCGCAGTGCAGCCTGTAAAAGAGGAACGTCCGCGATTTCTTCCAACGCTAGCCAACTCAATAGACGGGATTTGGCGTCCTCC
>JBGSJT010000712.1:0-3927 GCA_041741715.1 Pirellulaceae bacterium
CGCGGTTGGTTGTCGGAGAAACACGATAAGCCATTTTTCATCGTTCATGGGATCAACAAACCGCATTTGTCGTTTGTGGTCCCGCAACAATTCTTTGACCTCTATCCTTTGGACTCACTGGTTCTCCCGGAGACTCTCCGCGACGATTACGACGACATTCCGGAATCGGTGAAAGAGATGTTTCTTAGAAGCGGTGATTTAAAAAAGTTCGCTCAGATCCGTGAGTCAGAGAATGGTTGGAAGGAAGTGATGCAGGCTTATCTGGCCAGCATCAGCTTCTGTGACTGGGTTTTGGGCCAGATTCTTGATGAGTTGGATGCAAGCCAATACGCAGACAACACGATCGTCGTCCTGTGGTCTGACCACGGCTATCACATCGGCGAGAAGGAGTGGTTGCACAAACGCGCATTGTGGACACAAACGACGCGTGTGCCTTTCCTGATCAGTGTTCCGGGTATGGAGACAGCAGGCAAAAACTGCACGGCACCGGTCAGCCTTTTAGATATCTACCCTACGCTCAGTGAACTTTGCCACCTCGATCAAACGGTGCCGCAGCAGCTTTCCGGACGCAGCGTGGTTCCTCTGTTGAATGCACCGGACGCGGACTGGCCGCACGTTGCCGTGACTTCACACGATGTTGGCAACGTCGCTATCAGTGATCAACGCTATCACTACATCCAGTACGCCGACGGCAGCGAAGAACTTTACGATCACCAGACCGATCCTCGCGAATACACCAACCTAGCCTCGCAAAACAGTTCCAAACCCATCATCGGACGCTTGTCGAAAAGTTTGCCAAGGACTTGGGTTCCGTCCGGACGTAAAGGAAACAACCACAGAGACACAGAGTGACAAAAAGAAAAACCAAGCCCGACCTCCAAAGGAACTCTGTGTTCCTCCGTGTCTCAGTGGCTCTCTTCGTTCTGGGACTGATGCAGGTCAGCTACGCCGAACAAGTGCGAATATCTTTTGATGTTTCGATTCCTCAATTGGAATTTGCCGCCCAACGGGTCGAGAGTTCCCTGACGGAAAAGGGCGATACGACCGCCAGCGACAGCGGCGCGCATACCAGCGACATCTTTCTGACCGGTGTCGAACTGACTGGCAGCCAACTTCACAACTCGGTTTCGATGAATCAGCTCGCCGCCACGCATTTCGAGAATCAGACGCGATTCTCTTCGATGGTCCTTTCCACCGAAGGTGGTGTTGGGGAAGCGACCCGAGCGACGACGCTTTCGTTTAGTCGAACTGGTCAACCCATACCAGCGCTTCACCAACCGCGCATGATTTTCGAGCGATTGTTTGGCGTTGATCCGACTTCCAAGGCGGCTCAAATAAGTCAACTTCGTCATTCCGGTAGTATGCTCGACCTGATCGCCGAAAACACGCTATCCATGCGGCGACGGCTTGGGACCGAGGATCAAACGAAACTGGATGAATACCTCGATTCGGTCAGGCAGATCGAACAACGAGTCGAGCGTTCCCAACAATGGCTGGATATCCCGAAACCTCAAATTGATTCGGACGCACTGCACCTTGAGGCCACGGCAAACACACCCGCAGAGCTGATCCGAACGATGTACGATCTGATTGTGCTTGCTTTCCAGACCGACTCGACGCGTCTGGCGACATTCCAGCTGGCCAGTATGGGTGGCGGCATCGCAACGCAATTCCCGATCTTTTTGGGATTTGACCAGAACATGCATAAACTGGCTCATCAATGGAACAAGCCGGGTGGTGCTTTGGCGCTCGGTCGCTGGGACCAGTTCCTAGCGGAACAACTTGCCAATCTGCTGAATCGTTTGAAGGAAACCCCCGAAGGCGAGGGCACGCTGCTCGATCACACATTGGTCCTTTACGGCAGCAGCAACAGTCGCACCCACGACAACACCAACTATCCGCTGATCGTTGCCGGCGGCCAAGCCATGGGATTCCGCCATGGCAGCTATCATCGCTTCAGCGAAGAAGTCCCGTTCGCCAACTTCCATTTGACGGTATTGAATCAACTTGGAGTGCCGGTTGATTCCTTCGCTGACAGCAATGGAATGCTGTCAGAGCTAATCAGTTGAACGTGCCAGTCCGCAGGATGAATTTGAATCAACAGAACAGGGTCGACATAACGCAATGAAACTTAATCAACTCACCCTTATCGTCATCGCCGCGCTCTTCGCGTTGGATGCCAAGCATTGCCGCGCCACCGAATCCAACACGTCTGAAAAACCAAATGTGATCTACATCATGGCGGACGAGTTCGGGTACTACCAACCCGGTTTCATGGGCGCCAAGATCATCAAAACGCCCAACCTTGATCGACTCGCCTCGCAAGGGCTCGTGATCACGAACATGCTGGCGGGGAACGCTTCCTGTTCGCCGACGCGGTCGGCACTGATGACAGGGAAGCACTCAGGACACGGATCGATTCGCTCCAACGGTGGCTATTCGATTCGTTCTGATGAAATCACCATCGCTGAGATGCTGAGAGAACAGGGCTACGCAACCGGCGGATTCGGAAAATGGGGCATCGGCGGTCGCGGCTCCGAAGGCGTTCCAGAGAAGAATGGGTTTGATGTCTTTTTTGGTTACTACAATCAGGCTCATGCGCACACGTACTTCCCATCCTACTTGATTCGGAATAGTCAAGAAGTTCCGCAGAAAGGAAATCGCGGCGGACGAAGTGGTAAGACCTACTCACAGTATGTCATCCACAACGCAGCGAAGAATTGGATTCGCGAACACGCCGCCGACCCGTTCTTTGCATACCTGCCTTATACGTTACCTCACGGACCGTTCGCGATTCCCGACGACGATCCTTCGCTGGAGATTTATCAAGAGAAGGATTTGACCAAGGACGAGCGGCTCTACGCGGCGATGAACACCTTGCTCGATACACACATCGGCGAGATCGTTGCGCTGCTCAAGGAGTTGGGAATTGAAAAGAACACATTGATCCTTTTCTCGGGTGACAACGGATACGGTAAGACCCTCGGTGGAAATAAATCGCCAGATTCCGAGTTCGAGTTTCGCGGTGAGAAATCAAACCTTTACGACGGAGGAATTCGCGTTCCCTTCATCGCAAACTGGCCCAGCAAGATCAAGGCCGGCCAAACGAGTGACTTCCTCTGCTATTTCCCTGACATCATGCCCACGATTGCCGAAGCGACGAATGCCAAGGTTCCCGCTGACGCCGATGGTGTTTCCATTCTGCCGACGTTGATCGGCGAGGAGGCTGCCGGGCATGCTCAGGTGCAGCATGACTATTTGTACTGGGAGCATCAAAATTGGCGGGCGCTTCGTCAACGTACTTGGACATTGATTAAATCTCCAAAGTCAAAAACTTGGGAGCTTTACGACCTTCAGAGCGACCCCGAGCAGAAGCATGACCTGGCAGCAATGCTTCCTGACAGGCTGAAGGCACTCGTCGCGTTGGCAGAGAGTGCGCATGAACCGCAACGCGAGGGTATTTATCAAAGTCGTGAATTGGATGATCGCGACAAACACAGCAAGTAAGGCAACTTCACACTTCCCACAGAGAACATCTCAAACATGACAACTACGACCAAGCAACTTTTGTCGCTCACGCTTTCCATTTTGATTGGCTCATCCATCGCACAGGCTGCTGAATTTGAATCGATATTCAACGGCAAAGAATTATCGGGCTGGAAAGGACTTGATGGTTTTTGGAGCGTTCAGGACGGCGCAATTGTCGGGGAGACTACAGCGGATAAGAAGATAGAGAAGAACACGTTCTTGGTCTGGCAGGGAGGCGATGTTTCTGATTTCGAGTTTACGGCGACGGTCAGGTTTAAGGGCAACAACTCGGGCGTGCAGTATCGTAGTCAATTCATTGACGAACCGATGCTGGCATTGATGGGCTATCAGTTGGACATGCATCCCACGGCTAAGTTCTATGGCATGTTGTATGGGGAG
>JBGSJT010000713.1:0-110852 GCA_041741715.1 Pirellulaceae bacterium
CCAGCGAGTGGGTCACCTGATTTCTTGCCTTGCTGTCCCAGAAAACGGGCAAACTAGGCGACCCACTCGCTGGCGCGTCGAGCTGATATTTCATGGCGATTTGCGAAAAAAATGGCACCCTTCGGGGGAGTGGCAAATAGCTCTTCAGCGAAAGCATTTGGTGATTACCGCTTCACGTCGCTTGATTCCTAATTACTAAAACGTCAAACTGCGGGGTGCGCACGGTAATTTGCGACTTCCTGTTCCAACACCAAAACTGAATGGCCGCATGACAGTTCCCAGGCAGAACGTTAGAGAGGAACAGATCGCCATTATTGCCGCCAAATGGTGGAGGAATCGTGCGGCGGGGCAAGGTGTCCCGGACGATATTGTGACAGCGGCCTTTCCACACTTGATGCCAGAATTGGCCGAACGGATGCGCTTGTTGCGGCGCATAGGTCAGGCACAGGAACTTGGCGAGGCACCTGCGGGACACGCAACTTCACTGGTCGGCAGCAGTCACAACCATGCTGGTTCGTCTTTCTTGAATGTCGATCTGGGCACAAGTCGACGCGTTGAGCTGGCGATGGGAACTTGGTTCGATGAACGGTTCCTCATTGGCCACCGCATTGGCCAGGGGGGCATGGGAACTGTTTACCTGGCCGAAGATCGGGTACTCAATAAGCGGGTGGCGGTAAAGACTTTTGACAAGGATGTGGTGACGCAATTTCGTGAACAGGTCGTCGCGGAAACAGCCTTGGCTCAGCGCGTCACGCACATCAATGTATGCCGTATCCATGATATCAAGCTCGGGCACGAACCTGCCTACTTGACGATGGAATACATCGATGGCGAAGACCTTGACCAAACGCTCTTGCGGATTGGTCGGTTTGTACCCGAGCGGGCGCTGCAAGTTGCATGTGAGATTTGCCAAGGACTTTCGGCGGCGCATGAGCAAGGTGTCATCCATCGGGATATCAAGCCGCGTAACATCATGCTCGACAGCTCGGGTATCGTGCGCATCACCGATTTTGGTTTGGCGCGCATATCTTACGGCATCGAACCGAGTAGCATCGCCGGAACGCTCAACTACATGGCACCGGAGCAACAGCAAGGGCACGGCACCAGCGAACTGAGCGACATCTATGCGTTGGGTCTGGTATTGCATGAGATCTATACGGGGCAGTTGCCTGCGGGCTGGGGACCAGCCAGTAGCGATCTTGCGACCAGTGGCTGGATACCACCTTCGCGATTGGTACCCGAGTTGGATTCGCGCGTGGAACGGACCATACTGCGTTGCCTGCAAACCGACCCGACCGCTAGACCGCAATCAGTAAGAGCCATCATGGGTGAGTTGGCGGGGACCGATCGGCTAACGCTCTCGCTTTCCGATTACTCTCTGCGATCAACGGCACCGCTGCGGTGGATGACAATTGCTGCATTGGTAGGATTGGTCTTGTGCTGGCTCACCAGCCCTTTTCGTCCGCTTGAGCAGACTGACTTCGAACTAGCTTCGCCGCGAAGATATCAGGAGCGGGCTACGGCCCTAATTGCGGAGTTCGGACACCAGCTTGCTGGCCAACGAGATCACCAGGCGTCTGGTTTCGTCTATTCCTTTCCCTACCGCAACGAACCTCGCGAAGCGAATCAATCGCTTGGCTATTGGTATCGACAAGCCGCCGGTCCGCTCACGCCAACCGTCATGTCATTGAATCGCAACCAACCACCGACTCGGGTGCATACCCAGGATCCTCCGTGGACCGAGCCCGCCATGCTCGGCCTGGAGTTAAACACGCAAGGTCATTTGCGGGAATATCGACACGTTCCCGCAGCCCAGGGGATGGGGCGCGCACCGGCCAACCTGGAGCGCGAGCTGGAGCAATTATTCTCTGCGGCCAATCTTAAATATCAGGCATTTGAGCGGCAGAGCTTTGAACCAGCGCCGGGCCTCTGGCTGGCTGGTGTGTTCGGTGCACTCGGGACGGATCTACTGTTTCGAGTCGTGGGAGACAGTGACCATCCGACCGTGGTGCTGGTTGGAATCAAGGAACAACGCGTCACGCATTTCCGAGTAACAAACCGAACGAACGAAACATCGTTTTCAAATCCCTTTGCGGACAACCTGAATGATGTCCTATTCCTGGTGGTGAGCATGGGTGGCATGCTGTGGGTCGTCCTATCGAAACGCAATTCGTCTAGCCGCGAAGGCGACGCACACGCAGCGAAAGTCACCGCCGCCATAGTATTCAGCAGTTTGGCCGCCAGCACTGTTTTGTCGGAAAGCCATACGCTCGACCTGCATCAAGAAATCGGCCTGATTCAGCTTGGGCTACTCAATGCATTGTTTTGGTCAGCGCTGCTGTGGCTGCTGTACGTCTCGCTCGCCCCGATGGTACGCCGCGAACTTCCCCGTAGCATTGATGGCTGGCGGCGGGTGACGCATGGGCAATTTCGACATCCACAGGTGGCCCTGTGGACCATCTGTGGGGCCATGCTGGGGACTTTGGCGCCACCCATCTTGATGACCGCGCACGCGCTCGTGCGCCACGGGTTGGGCCTACCTATGAGGTATGGGATACCTCCCATCGAGTCGCCAGCTATAGAAAGCATGTTCGGTCTGGCGAGCGTGTATTGTAGCTCGTTGGCCAATTCGATTTATTTTGCATTCGCCTTAGTTCTGTTTCCAATGTTGTTGATGAAAATCATTGATAACTTCCGCGTGGCGGTGTGTCTTGCATGGGGAATCAATTCAATCTTCTACGGTGCCTACTACGGTGCCGGGGTTGAACCGTGGTGGGATTGGAGCTTATTTTGCGGTTACATGAGTCTATGGGCCGCATTGCATCTTGCGGTGGCCTTGCGTGGAGGCGTGCTGGCCGCCGCCGTGCATCTGTGGGTGTCGAGCATCATTTTCTATACTCCTTTCACCCTATCTGAGAATTGGTACCGCGAACAAGCTGTGATCGGGACAGCCTGTCTGGCGATTTTCATGACGTGTTACGTCGTCTGGGTCAGCCAAGCTCTTCACTTTCGACGCGACTTCACGCAAGCCTGACCCGACTACGCCACATCGTGAACAATATCAGCTCGAGCGATCCCATGGGTGTTATTCCTTAGGTGGGAACCAAGCCGATTCATGCAGGAAAGTCTTCAACCGCTGTCGAGCGCGCTGCAACAAGGCACGGTATGCCCCAGGGGTTATGTTCAATTGCTTGGCTCCCTCCTTCAAATCTAGCTCCCGCAGGTAGTGGAGCATTACCACTTGCCGTTCGCGACGTGGCAAAGACTTTACCGCAACTCGAATATCTAGGACAATTTGTTGTGCGTGTGCTACCTGGCTGGCAGTCTCCGGGCTCTCGCTCCTTGTCCGCAGATCTCCCTCCAACTTGAGCCAACTTAGCGGGACGCGACCAATCTGCCCTCCTCGTTTCCTGCGGCGACTGGCCCGAATTGCATCCAGCAGGCAATTCCGGGCAATCTCTCTCAACCAAGCTTCAAAGTGTTCTGTGCTAATCCAATCAAATTGGGGAACAAACCGAATTGCGCGAATGCACATCTCTTGGAGTAGGTCTTCCACGTCAAACGTACATCGCAGATCATCGGGAATCTCCGACCTAAGGCTGCCAGCCATGACCCCGCAGTGTTGCGCCAGTACAATTTCGAATTCGGTCCAATCACCCCCACGGGCCAGTTCGATGGCTTCAACAATCCCCAAACCGCTTGGGTCCATCATGATTTCACCTGCAAAGGGCCGTGATTCAATTCGCTTCGCTCGCCTTTAAGGGGGACACACTCACTTTAACGCTATTTCGATTCGCCGCGCACGTCACCCAATACGCCTGACAATTTCACAATGAGTCTCAGCTCCGAACCGCAGGACCGGCTGACGAATCGACGAAATCACTGGGGGGCACTATCATAACCATGGTGGCCGCGACCCATTCGCTGGCGCGTCACGCTGAAATTGTCGACTATAGTGTCGCAGTTCAACCTGTGTGGTTCTACCAATACTCAAATCGTTAGTCATGAAAAAATATTCGATCGGTATCGACCTGGGGACGACCAATTGCGTCGTTGCCTATGCAGAGCTAACCTCCGAGCGGCCTAAGGTCGAACTCCTGAACATTACTCAACTTACCGCCCCCAATCAAACGGAGTCACCACCCTTCCTACCGAGCTTTCTATACGTACCCAGTGAACAGGAAAGTGCGGCAGGAGGTTTTATGGTACCCGGTCTCCCCGGCTATCCGACGGTCAATGGATTGTACGCGCGCGGTATTTCGGCCGAAAAACCCGAGCGAACCATCGCGGCCTCCAAGAGTTGGCTGTGTCACAGTGGAGTTGATCGGCACGCCCCCTTACTCCCGTGGGGAAGCGACGACGAAGTTACCAAGTTCTCACCGGTCGTCGCGGCTAAATTGCTACTGCGACAATTGGTCGATACGTGGGAGGAGCAATTCCCCGATGCTTCGCTTGCAGAGCAACAGATCACGTTGACTATCCCCGCCTCGTTCGACATGTCGGCCCGCGAGTTGACGCGCGAGGCGGCATTGGCGGCTGGTCTGCCCGCAGATTTCATTTTGTTAGAAGAGCCCCAAGCAGCCGTCTACCATTGGTTAGAGAAAACCGGAGATGGCTGGCGTAAGGCGGTGCGTGAAAGCGATTGTCTGCTGGTGTGCGATGTTGGCGGTGGTACTACCGACTTAACCCTGGTTCGCGTCGAACAAGAACAGGGGGAATTGGTACTGCGTCGATTGGCGGTGGGTGAGCATTTGTTAGTTGGCGGCGACAACATGGACCTGGCGCTCGCGCACTTCGTCGCTAAAAAATTCGCCGAAAAGGGAACGAAGCTAAACGCGTGGCAATCGATTTCGCTGTGGCACGCTTGTCGTCGCGCTAAGGAATCGCTACTTGGGAAGGACGGCAAGGAAGTGGAAACCGTGTCAGTCCTGGGGCGCGGTTCCAAACTGATTGGTGGAACAGTGAGTGTCGAAGTGACTCGCACGGAAGTGCAGAGACTGTTGATCGATGGCTTCTTGCCGATCTGCGCGGCCAACGCTGTTCCTCAGCGCGGCGCGCCGACTGGCTTCCAAGAACTGGGGCTGCCGTTTGAAGCCGACACCGCCATCACTCGACATATCGCCGCGTTCTTGTCAGCCAATCCAGTCGGCGAGGATGCTCAATTGCAATTGTTGTTGGGGGGTGGTGTCTTCAAGTCCCAGGCATTGCAAGAACGATTGCGGCAAGCGGTGGCGGAACTGCGCGGGAACGAGAGTGCTGGCTATGAAAATTTGCCGCCGATACTCGGAACCCCCGACGATCTCGATTTCGCTGTGGCGCGTGGAGCAGCCTACTACGGTTGGACCAAACAGTTTGGTGGAGTGCGCATTCGTGGCGGCACGGCTCGCAGCTATTATGTCGGAGTCGAAACGGCGGGACTGGCGATCCCCGGCATGCCACGACCTTTGCAGGCGGTATGCGTGGTGCCATTCGGCATGGAAGAGGGGAGCGAGTTGGATGTGCCCGGGCGCGAGATTGGTTTAGTCGTTGGTCGGGAAGCCAAGTTCCGCTTCTTCGCTGCCGCCAATCGCAAGCAAGACACCGTTGGGACTACGCTCCGCGATTGGGACGAAGATGAATTGTTGGAGAGCGCGCCGATGGAACTTACGTTGGATGTCAGCGATGCCCCCGATGAAGGTTTCGTGCCGGTGCGCTTCCACAGCCGCGTGTCGGAATTGGGTGTGTTTGAACTGTGGTGCAAGAGCACTCGCGATCAACAGCAATGGAAGCTTGAATTTAATGTGCGCGAAGTTGCCGAGGCTCCCCAAGCGTGAATGAACTCAGCGAGTTGGATGGGTTTGAACAATCGCTCAGTCGTTATATCGTGGGGATCGACCTCGGCACCACGAACTGCGCTGTCGCCTTTATTGATAGCCAGTCGAAAACACAGGGAACGATCGAAAATTTTCTGATTGAGCAGTGGATCGACTTCGGTAGTTCGCAACGCAGAGAACTTCTCCCCTCTTTTCTCTATCAACCGTTGGCCGAAGAATTACAGGCGCTGCAAGATGCTAGGCCGACTGACTCGCCGCGTATCGTCGGGTGCTTGGCCCGCGATCGCGGTTTGCAGTTGCCAGGTCGTCAATTGTCATCGGCCAAAAGCTGGTTGTGCCATGCGGGCGTCGATCGTCACAGCGCCATTCTTCCGTGGCAAAACGATGAGGGAGTCGACAAGATATCGCCGGTCGAAGCGAGTGCCGAGATCTTGTCGCAGATCCGCCGAGCCTGGGACCGCGAGCACCGCTCACAGCCACTCGCCGAACAGGACATTGTCCTCACTCTACCCGCCTCGTTCGATCAAGTCGCGCGGCAGTTGACGATCGAAGCCGCAGCCGCAGCGGGCTTGAAACGCATCTTGCCTATCGAGGAACCGCAAGCGGCCTTCTATGCCTGGTTAGCTCGACACGCAGAAACTTGGGAAGAGCAAGTCTCCGTGGGGCAATCGATCCTAGTCTGTGACATCGGTGGTGGTACGACCGATTTTACTCTCATTCGAGTGCGGGCCGCCACGGTAAAGGGAATCACTGCTGATGCTGATCCGGCAGAGACACTCGGCGAACAGCATCGTGGAAAACTTTCGCTGCATCGCGTGGCTGTCGGCCAACACTTGATCCTGGGTGGTGACAACATCGACTTGGCCCTGGCGCGTTTGGCGGAGCAGAAGCTGACCGGTGGTGGTGCACTCCCCAATCGTAGTTGGGATGCGCTGCGACAGGCCTGTCGAGTCGCTAAGGAAGTGTTGCTGGGGGACGATCCACCGGCGGCCACCACCTTGCACTTGCCAGGGAGCGGTTCGAAGTTGGTCGGTGGTGGTCGGCAAATCGAAGTGACGCAAGACGAAGTCCGAGCCTGTGTACTCGACGGCTTCTTTCCCGGTTGCGAATTTAGCGCGCGGCCGGAACCACAACAATTCGGATTCCAGGAATTCGGACTCCCCTTCGCCAGAGACGCGGCCATCACCAAGCACTTGGCCGCGTTCTTGTGGGATCATCGTTGGGATGGACGGACAGATGAAGAACGCAGCGCCCTGGATGACTTCTCTGCTGCGCGACCCGATTGGATACTTTTCAATGGCGGAGTCATGACCAGCACGCAATTGCGTGAGCGCATCGTGTCGGTCATCGGGGGCTGGTTAGCTGACAAGTCGGGATTGGCTGACGATTGGAGGCCGGGTGTGCTCGACGGCGAACGACTCGATCTAGCTGTCGCCCGCGGTGCCGCTTATTTCGGCGGAGTACGACGTGGGAGTGGCGTTGAAATCGAAGCCAAGTTGGCTTGTTCGTATTATCTGCAAACCGGCTACGATCCTCCGCAGGCGATGTGCATTGTCCCCGGCACTGCTTCGCCTGGAGAAAAGTTTGATCTCAAAGATCGACCGATGGAACTAGTTATCGGGCAACCGGTGCAGTTTCCCATTCTCTACTCGAGCACGCGATTGTCTGATCGCGTAGGTCAAGCGGTAGACATCGATCTGGAAAACTTTGCCCACTTGCCACCCATTCGCACAGTGATTGAGACCAGCCGTAGTCGTCGACAAGCCACTCTGCCGGTTTATGTGGAAGTTGAATTGAGTCAAATTGGTACGCTGCAGATGTACTGCCACGCCACGGATTCCGATCAACGCTGGCAGCTTGAATTCGATGTCCGTGGCAGCACGCAGACCGATCATGAACTGCGTGAATCAAACGCGCATGCGGCTGGCATTCTCGATGAACAAGCGGTACAAACCGCACGGGTTGTACTGGCTGAAACGTTTTCCGAAACGAGCGCAGGTCAGCCAGCTCAGTTGATGCAGCGTTTGGCACAAGAGCTGTCGCTTAATAGAAGCGATTGGCCACCAAGTCTGCTGCGCGGCATGTGGGGAGTGCTGTTGGAGCTGCAGGAGGGACGGCGAAAAAGTCCAGCGCATGAAGCGCGTTGGCTGAATCTACTCGGCTATACCTTGCGTCCCGGTTACGGCTTGGCTGCCGATGATTGGCGAGTTGCCCAGTCGTGGCGGGCCGTGCATGGTCGCCTTTGTTTCGGGGCCGCCAGCTCGCGCAATGAATCGCTCATTCTGTGGCGGCGGATCGCGGGTGGTTTTACAGCGGGACAACAATTGACGGTCTATCAACAAGTTGCCGGACCACTGCGCGGTGTGATCGATCCCGCCAAACGCATTAAAGGTGGCGCAGGACTCAGTCCTCATGAGCTGGTCGAGCTGTTGCGGTTGGTCGGATCGCTCGAATTACTACCCCAAGCCGAGAAAGGGCAAATTGGCGATTGGCTGACCCAGTTGTTGACGGTTAAAAAATGGACGCCCGCGCGTGGTGCCATGCTCTGGACCCTCGGTCGCCTCGGTAGTCGCTTGCCCGCCTATGGGCCGCTCAATTGCGTGGTCGACAGTCAGCGCGTCGAAAAGTGGTTGCGAAGTATTTGTACGTTGCACTTGGCCGAATCTGAATTAGGTCTGGCGTTGATGCTCTGTGGGCGGCGCGTGCATGATCGTTATCGCGATGTCGATAGTGAAACTCGCGAGTTAGTGTTGGCGCGTATGGAAAGTTTCGGTGCGTCGGCGCATTGGATAGAGTTGGTGCGCGAGGGAGGACAATTGGAAGGGGATGAAGCGAGTCAGGTAATGGGCGAAACGCTACCGCTTGGATTGACGCTTCGCCGATGAGTGCGGACACCAGCCAACTTGCCCCGCTGGTGAATTCGTTTAGCATCGTTCGGGAAATAACTGTCGTAGCTACGTTCGCCAGAACGTCGACTCTCTGCCGTCTGGCGACAGCAGCTACGATTACGATCGGACACTTATTTTCCGATCGATGCTTAGTCGGGTTAGCAGGTCAGCTTGTAGCGCACGGTTTTTCGTCGCGTGCGTCCGCTCTAACCAGAAAAACTTAGGCTCATGCCAGGCAAGCTGGCATGGGACCGATCAATTAATTGAACCTATCACAAGCTGGTATGGGGATTACCTCCAAACAGTCGTACCCGGCAGGAGCGACCTACTTAGACGCGAATTCTTCCAGGGCAATTCTGAGGAGCGCGACACAGGTTGGGGCGTGAGTGATTTGGCTTTGCCTTACCAATTCAATAGCTTGCCCGAGGGGTAAGACGACGTGTTCGATCTGTTCCGTCCCCTCCGGTGCGGCAGCACACTGGCTGAGGTCGCGCGCCAAGTATAAATCAACCGTGGAATGGATCGCGGCCGTGAACGGATCGACTTGCCCCAGTCGTTGCCAACGGACGGCGGTCAGTCCCAGCTCCTCAGCCAATTCACGCTGGGCCGCCAACTCAGGTGACTCACCCTCTTCGATTCCACCACTCACACCTTCGAGTGTGATGCGTCCCACGGCATAATGAAATTCTCGCGTCAAATGCACTTGCCGCTGCTCGTCCAACGCAATCACGCATACACCCGACTTCAGACGCACCGTGGTGTAGGTCCCAGGATGACCGTCTGGACGCGTTACATTATCGAGCGCGACGTCGATCCAAGCATCTCGATAGACGTGCTGTGTCTCATGGATCGTCCAGGGTCCGTGCTTGCGCATGCGTGATCTCGTTATTGCATTGTTGTTCGACGTGGCGAGCCGAAGTGGTTTGTTGAGCTCGCTTGGGGGTTTGCGATGGTTTTAGCGTCTGGACGGAGATTTGAGCACCCTAAAAAGCTTCACGCAGTGGGAAATCGTGACAATATAAGGGTGCCAGACGACGGGCCCACAAGTTAAGATATGATATGAGTAGACTCCCTGCGGTCTGGCGACCGCAGTTACGTTTAAGACGCGACGGTTACAAGTCGGTCAATGCTAACTTACTTCCCACCTGAGAACCTTGCCGCGATGAGTGACCTGTTCGGCCACAGCGCTGATTCAAATCGATATGACATCGACTTCGACGTCCCCCAAGTTCATCGCCTGCGGTTTACCCATGATTGCTTCGGTGACGACTTTCCCGAATTGCTCGAATTGTTGCAGCCCAGTACGCACGGCGTGGCGCGAGTTCAAGTCTGGATCGATCAGGGACTGGTTGATTGGAATCCGAATTTACCGCAACTTATCGCTAGGCGACTCGACTCCTCTGCCGGTGTGGAATTAGTCGGACAAGTTGGCGTGCTGCCAGGTGGTGAGGTCGTCAAAAATGATACTGAGTTTGTCAACCAACTCCTCACTTCATTCAATCGGCATGAGCTAGATCGGCGGAGCTATGTGTTGGTCATTGGTGGTGGCGCAGTGCTCGACACCGTCGGCTATGCGGCCTCCATCGCCCATCGTGGTATTCGATTAATTCGCATCCCCACCACAACCTTGGCACAAGCCGACTCGGGAGTAGGGGTCAAGAATGCGGTCAATTGGTTCGGCAAAAAAAATTGGAAAGGAACGTTCGCGACTCCGTGGGGCGTCGTCAACGATGAACACTTGTTGGACGGCTTGGGGGACCGAGATTATTGTTGCGGATTCTCAGAGGCGGTCAAAGTTGCCTTGTTGAAGGATCGTCCCTTTTTCGATTTTTTGACAGCCTCGGCGGAGGCCATTGCCAATCGCAGACAGCCGCAAGCCAGGCAAGCGATTAGGCAAGCGGTATTGCTGCACTTGTGGCACATCACGCGCGGTGGTGATCCTTTTGAATCTCGCGAAGCCCGGCCGCTCGATTTTGGTCATTGGTCAGCGCATAAGTTGGAAGCAATTACCAATTACTCTGTTCGCCACGGTGAAGCGGTGGCGATTGGCGTTGCCGTCGATGTAGCCTACTCTCATTTGCGACATGGACTACCGGCTGAGATTTTAGAACGCACCTTGACGACACTTCAGGGGCTGCGACAGCCGATCTGGCATGCCGCTTTGGGGGAAGATGTCATCTTCGATGGGCTGGAAGAGTTTCGACAGCATTTGGGGGGAGAACTGACGATAACGTTAATCGAGGATGTCGGGCGTCCCCTGGATGTCCACGCCATTGATCGCACCGCCATGCAAGAGGCGATTTCTCTGGTAGCCTCTCGGGCGCGGCAGTCGCAGTCCCAAGAATCGGTCTCGACTCCTAATACGGCTAGAATTTAAGTGGCTATTGCCATTTGTGAGGCTGATGTGTTTTGGTCACGATGTCAGCACATTCAAAAAGACTATCGAATTTAGTACGTCAGGACCGCACCAATCCACTGGGGTTTGCATTATGTTTGGAATAGGCATTCAAGAATTACTGATACTTTTGACAATTCTCGGAATGTTGGCTTTCGCAGTCATGGGCGCGGTTGCGTTCGTTCTGTACGTTCAACGGTCTCGAATGAACCTTACTCACGACAATCCAAAATTGCGTCCCTGTCCAGACTGTGGCGGAGTGGTCTCAAAACAAGCAGCGAACTGCCCACACTGTGGATGTCCAGTTTCAGCTTAGCATCGTTCGTGAAATCACGGTCGTAGCTACGTTCGCCGGAACGTAGCCCCCTGCGGTCTGGCGACCGCAACAAGTTTAAGATCCGACACTTTTTTCCCGAAAGATGCTAAAGCCGGAAGACACGACCACTATCAATGCTGGTTGTGTTGAAACGATACATCAAGCCACAATATCGCGACTGTCTAATTCACCACGGATATGGTACAAGGATTCGGTAGCGACTTTTCTACAATTGATAACGTCAAAGGATTTGGTCGATGAAGCTCGCGATTCTTTCTTGCAGCACCAACTGTTACAGCACGCGTCGCCTGATAGAAGCCGCCGCCCAACGACAGCACAAAGCCCGCGTGCTCAACACTCTCAAGTTCGCGATCGATCTGGAAGAGGGGTCCCCGGATCTGTACTACAATCAAAAGCAGCTTTCCGACTACGACGCGATCCTGCCACGTATTGGTGCTTCGATCACCTATTTCGGGACGGCGGTGGTGCGTCAGTTCGAACAGATGGATGTGTTCTGCGGCAATTCATCGGCGGGCATCTCCAACTCGCGCGACAAACTTCGCTGCCTTCAAATCCTAAGCCGCCATCACATTGGCATCCCCAAGACAACCTTCGTCCGTGACAAGAAAGATGTGCTCCCCGCTATTGAACGCGTGGGGGGCGCACCGGTGGTGATCAAGCTGATCGAGGGGACTCAGGGGATTGGAGTTCTGTTGGCGGACACCATTAAGTCTGCGGAGGCTATCATCGAACTACTGCAGAGCCAGAAACAAAATGTGCTAGTGCAAAAGTTTGTTTCCGAAAGCAAGGGACGCGACATTCGGGCCTTCGTCGTGGGAGACCAAGTCGTGGCGTCGATGCGTCGCGTGGCACAGGGGCAAGAGTTTCGTAGCAATGTGCATCGCGGTGGTCGGACGGAAAGTGTGGAAATGGATCCCATCTTTCAGGAGACCGCAGTTCGTTCGGCGCAGATCATGGGACTGCGCGTGGCCGGGGTCGATATGCTCGAAAGCAAGGACGGCCCGCAAGTGATGGAGGTCAATTCTTCGCCGGGGTTGGAGGGGATCGAAACCTGTACGCAACTTGATGTGGCGGGGGCGATTATTGACTACATGGCCGCTCAAGTCGATTTCCCAGAGATCGACGTGCGGCAGCGTTTGACCGTCAGTCGCGGCTATGGTGTCGCCGAGATTCACGTTCCCGAAGGTTCCAGTTTTATGGGCCAATCGATCCGAGATTCTAGCTTGCGCGATCATGACTTGAATGTGTTGACGCTCTACCGTGGCACGTCAGTGATCCCCAATCCCAAATCCGATCGCGTGCTCGAAGCGGGCGATCGGCTGCTTTGCTTCGGTAAGCTCGAATCGATGAAGGGGATGATCCCTAAGAAAACTCGCAAGCGGCGATCCCCCGAAGTCCAGCAACTCCAAAACTCAGACGTGGCGCACATCGACGCCGGGGCAGAAGTTTAGGAGTCGGTGAACCACAGGCGCAAGCCGTCGGGTTCTTGGGCTTACGCGCAATCTCGAAGCCCACGGCTAGTGCCGGGGTTTACATAATCGCCTTAATGTTCCTCGACCTCTCGTGTTTCATCGCTTTCCGTGTGTGGTTGAAAGCGTTCGAGCAAACGATATAGTTTGCGGCGATGAATGCCGAGTGAACGGGCGGCGCGAGCTTTGTTGCCATTGTGCTTGGCTAGTACCTCCATCACATGCGCCTTAGCAATCGCGTCGAGTGAATCGGGGGGAGCTGAATTGATGGGAATCGTTGCGAGCCCTGCAGATTGAGCTGTGTCGCGATGCTCGCTTGCCAACGGAGGATGAGCGAGCCGCGTTGGCGCTGCAATCCGCAGACTCTCATCGGTAAACTCGCGCGGTAAATCATCGAGCGTGATTTCTTGACCGTCGGCCAAGATCGTGGCGCGCTGTACGACATTGATTAGCTCGCGGACATTTCCCGGCCAAGTGTAATCGTTCATGGCCGCGCGAGCTTCGGCATCGACGCTCCACCCCGCTGGCAAAAAGTGCTCGAGCAATAAATCAACGTCGCCGGGGCGTTCGCGGAGCGGCGGTAGCGCGATGGGAAGCACATTCACGCGATAGTAGAGATCCTCACGAAAGCGGCCCTGTTTGACGTCCTCACCCAGATCGCGATTCGTGGCGGCAATAATCCGCACTTGGACCCTCCGCTCCTTGTGCGAGCCGATGCGTCGCATCGATCCATCCTCGAGCACGCGCAATAGTTTGGGTTGTAGCCCCAGCGGCAACTCTCCCAACTCATCAATGAACAGCGTCCCGCCATCGGCTACTTCAAACAGTCCCAGCTTTTCCGCGGTGGCACCGGTAAACGAACCGCGTTGATGACCAAACAACTCGCTCTCCACTAGCGTTTCTGGGAGTGCGGCGCAATTGACGGTTACGAACGGTCGCGACGCCAAGGGACTAGCGCTTTGAATCGCCTTGGCTACTACTTCCTTGCCTGTGCCACTTTCGCCAGTGATCAAGACCGTTTTGTCCGTGGGGGCAATGCGACTGATCAGCTTGCGCACCGAGTTCATACACGCCGCTTGACCCACCAACTGACTCGGTCGCTGGCCACGCGAGATGATGGCGCGCAGTTGTTCGTTTTCGCGTCGTAGTTGGCTGCGTTGTCGAGCTAGTTCACAGTGATGTTCTAAATCGCCCAGAGGACAAGGCTTGGTCAAGTAATCGTTGGCCCCCAACTTCATCGCCTCTACGGCCGATTCGATGGTCCCCTGTCCAGTCAGGATGATCACTTCCATGTTCAATTGGTTGTGCCGCACTTGCTGTAGAAGTTCGATCCCTGACATGCCGGGCATGTTCATATCGAAGATCCCCACGTCGAAGTCTTGTTGCCCACACAGGTGTAGGGCCTCGGCACCGCTCGATGCCGCCGCCACCTCATGTCCCTTGCGACGCATCCATCGCGCACTGGAGTCGCGGAAGTCGGCATCGTCTTCCACGATGAGTATTGAGATTGATTGCTGGGGGGGGGATTCCATGTTCTTCGTTCTATTTTTTAGACCTTGATTTGCGTTGGCAAATCAATATGCACGCAGGCACCACCGTCGGACGCATTCTCGGCGGAGATGCGTCCGCCATGCGCGTCGACGATCCGTTTACAAATCGCCATCCCCAGTCCAGTTCCTGAGGGCTTGGTCGTAAAGAATGGATCGAACAGTTGCGCAAGCACATCGCTAGTTATACCACTCCCATGATCTCGAATGTCGATACGCATAGTGTTTCGACTTTCTATGTGAGCCAATTTCAAACTAACTTCGATGCGACAACCGCTGGGACTGGCCGCTATGGCATTGTCCAACACATTGCGAAAAACTTGTCCCAAGCGATGCGCATCAGCGTGCAGAATTTGCCCCTGCGTTTGATCTTCGATGCTCAGATGGTGCTGCCGATCTTTAAATTCAATTCGCAGGTCTTCGAAGGATTGTTGCAATAGGTCGACCGGCGAACAGACTACTGGTTCAAGAACAATTGGCGCGGCATAGTTTCGCACCTCTTCGTAGTTGCGTTGCAGGTCTCCCAACGCGCGGCGAATGCGATTGGTTAGATCGAGCTGTTCGGAGTCACCTTGGAGATCAAGTTCCAACAGATCCAGACAAGCCCGCGCGCGCTGCAGCGCGTTACGGCTTTCATGGGCAAGGCCAGTTACCATTTGTCCGATGGCGGCCAGACGTTCCGATTGCACCATGCGTTGCTGGGCTTCTTGCAATTCGGTGATATCGGTCACCAACCACAACTCATGATGATCGTAGCAATAGCCGGCGATTTCTAACATCCGCGACACACCGTCTCGACGTACGATGGGCATGCGAAAGGCCGAGACAAAGTTGGTTTGTCGATTTTCATGATAGATGGCTTCGGATTGCTCAGCTTGGTTCTGACAAAGCACCCGAAACCATTGGTCGAGCGTCGCGATTTCATCAGCGTTGTAGCCCGTCATGCGCTCCAGCGTCTTGTTGCCAAAGAGTCGATCGGCGTCAATATAGACCGCCCCGGCTGGTAGATTCTGAACTAGAAACAACATCCGCCGCTCACTGCGCTCCAATTCGTGCCGGACGCAATAGATTTCGGCCAGTGTGCCTAGACGACTACGCAGAGTCTCAGGTTCCACCGGCTTAATCAAATAATCGTGTACCCCGGTACGAATCGCTCGAATCGTACTGTCCATATCGGCGTAGCCGGTGACAATCAAGATCGATGCGTGGGGGGCGCGTCGTTTGAGTTCTTCGAGCAATTCACTCCCGTCGGCGTCGGGGAGTTTGCGGTCGAGCAGGATCGCAAAAAAGTCATCCAAATTCCCCTTGGCCCGCAATTCGCGCGAGCTGGCTACCATCTCGACATGATAACCGTCCAGCAACAGTACCCGCCGCAAACTACGACGCATCGCCTCATCGTCGTCGACAATTAAGACCGACAATGTTCGCTCAGCAGTTGTCGGCGACTCTGGCTTGGCGAGACTCTGGGACATGGAGGATTTCTTAGTGGGATAGTTCTTAATAGCAATCCTAGTCGCTACTCTTTGAGCCCAACACAAACGATGGCTGAAATTGTGGAACGGTTGTCCCAACCGTTCTTGGCTCGCTTAGCGAGTGCGCATCAACCCAGGAACGGTTGGGACAACCGTTCCACTATTTACTATTTACGCACGTATTCGGATCGCTCAATCGCTGACCGACCGCGGCAAAGTCAAGCGGAAGCAGGCACCATCGAGGCCGTCGTTGACCAATTCCAATTGTCCATGATTGCGGAGTGCGTAACGCTGCGAAACCGCTAAGCCCAAGCCGATCCCGTTGGTCTTGGTGGTAAACAGTGGCTCAAAAATCGATTGGCGATATTCCTTCGCAATGCCTGGCCCTGTATCGCAGATCGTTAGACTCGCACGCTGGTCATCGGATTTAGCCGACACCGCAATACTACCGTGGCCATGCATGGCCTGCACAGAGTTGCGGAAGAG
Source organism: Pirellulaceae bacterium (assembly GCA_041741715.1). Classification (GTDB taxonomy): domain Bacteria; phylum Planctomycetota; class Planctomycetia; order Pirellulales; family Pirellulaceae; genus Aureliella. Next base: position 16,408 of record JBGSJT010000713.1, read on the forward strand.
ATTGGTGAGTATGCGGGCAACCTGTTCGCGATCCGCGTTGACCGATAAGCGCTTCAATTGATCCGCTGAGGGGCGCACCAATTCAATTCCGTCTGGGAGTGGGTAGTCATGAAGTGCCTCGACCAAGATCGACTCCAACGAGACGGGTGTCGGATTGCTGCGCGGTTCATGGGTGAAGTCGAGTAGTTCGCCGACAATGCGATTCGCCTTGGAGACCGCCTGCTTGATCTCGTCAATGCACTCCATACCCTCGGGACCGAGTCGCTCAGCAAGTGTTTCCAAAAAGTAGACATCGTTGCGAATGACCCCCAAGGGTGTGCGGATTTCATGTGCGACCCCCCCTGCCAACTGTCCCAACAGTGCCAGTCGTTCGAGCGATTGACGACGTTCAGCCTCGTGTTCGGCGCGGCGTCGATCGGTGGCGTCGAGAATATTGGCCAGCACGTACGTCCCCGATGGAGTCGCCAACGGGTGCAAGCTGATATCGACAGGGAATTCCGAGCCATCGCGGCGGCGGCCAAAAAGATCGCGTCCCGCCGCCATGGGACGCGCCTGGGGCTGTGACATATAGCGCGCACGTTGGCCAACATGGGTCGCATGGTGTGCGGGGGGGATCAGCTTTTCAACTGATTCCCCCAGTAAATCCGACTCTGGATAATCAAAAAACTCCAGCGCGCGCTGACTGACCAGAACGATTTTTCCAGTCTCGTCGACCAGTAGTAAACCGGCTGGAGAGGCCTGGACGATTAATCGAAACAACTGCTCGTCAGCGTATAGAGGGCTATTGTCTGACATAGTTCTACCAGTGCTTACGGCGTGCCACCCACACGGAACTGGCCGAGTGATGCAAAATATGACGAGCCGCACTCCCTAAGAAAAACTGAGCTAGTGCCGACTTTCCGGTATCGCCGACAAAGATCAGATCGCCATGCTCCTCATCCGCGAGGTGGGACAGCGTGTCTCCTACATGGGTCGTTTCGCGAACTCGGTAACTAACTTCGGCACCGCACTTGGCATCGGCCACCATCGCAGCCAGGGTCCGCTCGCCATCCGTCACCGCAGCGGCATCGTAAATCTCTTCATCGGGGACCAGCGGTGGACGCTCTAGTAAAGTCGTAATCTGCAACTGAGTATTGGAAGTCCAAGGGAACGCAAACAATTGCTCTGCCGCCAACTTTGACCCCGGTGAACCATCGTAGGCCAAGATGACTCGCAGCTCATCCCCACGCGTCCGACTGGCCGTTAAGGCCGCAGCCGAACGTGGCCGTACAATCAAAACCGGCGACCGCGCGTGATTGGCCACGTAATCACTGGTACTTCCGAGTAAAGCCCGCGCAACCACGGAATGTCCGCGGGCCCCCATCACGATTAGATCCACGTCCTTGCGCTTGGCGACATCCAGAATCGCTCGATTGGGATGTCCATCTTCAAGCACATGCTCGACGCTGGCGAATTTATCGCCGAGCAGGCTGGCTACCGTTTGGTAGTTCTGCACGGCCGACTGATGTGCGGTTTCGCGAACTTTCATCCATACTTCCGCATCAATCTCTCCCATGGCCGTATCGACCACGACCGTCACCACGGTCACGCCTGTCCCGGTAGGCCAAGGGAGTCGTGTCAAAAACCGAGCCGCTTCCATCGAAACGTCCGAACCGTCCAAGGCCAACAACAGTCGCATTTTAATTCACATCCAGTAAATCGAGGTTAAAAATTCAGGGTAGTGCAGATAGGAATTGAAGCAAAGTTGAACCATTATTCCAATGGTTTTGTCGCTATGGTTCACCAGTCGCTCTGCCAAGATAGGTCGGATTCCGATCAATTGGGGACAATTGATCTACATCATCTTTAATCAATTGGGGACAATTGATCTACTCTGTGAACAATTGTTAACGCCAAAGCGACTGATCGGCGGAGCGATCAGCGACTATCCGCTAACCAACTAGCAAACCGTGGGCCAGTCGCGTTGAGACGAACGCTAAGCATCGTACGGGAAATAACTGTCGTAGCTACGTTCGCCAGAACGTCGATTCCCTGCGGTCTGGCGACCGCAGCTACGTTTAAGTTCGGACAGTTATTTCCCGCACGATGCTAACTCAGCAGCGTGGCACCCAAGCGCTCGGTACACGCAGCGATGATCCTAGCCACATCGCTGTCCACTTCTTCGCTAGTTAGCGTGCGCTCATTGCTTTGGAAATGAAGACTGAGCAGCAACCGTTTCTTTTCAGCCCCGTCTTTCTTCGCGTCACGATAAGTCTCGCGATAATTCACTCGCTGCAACAAACGGCTCGCCGCCGCTCGACAGGCATTTTCAAAATCGCTCCAACGCACCCCTTCGTCGACCACAAAATTCAGATCGCGCACCACGCCGGGGAACATACTGACCTGCTGAGCGCGACGCACCTCTTCTAGTTGCGCAGCCAAGAGGTCGATACTCAGTTCTGCGGCAGCTACCGGCTGATCGAGCGACATTGCCTCTTGAGCTTGGCGACTGATCAGACCGACGTAGCCCAATGCGGCATCATCCAAGCAGACGCGTTGCATACTCCCGGGGGCAAATAGCGGATGCTCACTGGCCTGCCATGTGACTCGCACCGAGCTGCTCACCACTTGTTCGATCATCTCTTCAACGACCCCTTTAACCAGTGGTAACTCGCCAGCCGTGACGATTCCCAGTACCGCTATCTGCTGTGGTAAATCGCCGGTACCAGCTCCCGACAAATAGATATTGGCCGCTTCGTATAGTTGAGCGTTGCGAATTGACTGACTTTGATTCGTGTACCGCGCCGCCAACAAACTCGGCAGCAACGAGCGTCTGAGCAATCGAGAGCCGACCAAGAGAGGTGTCTCCGTCTCAAGCGGCGGTTGGTCCGTCCAGGGACTCCCCAGTTTTTCGAAGTTGTCTGGAACGACGCTCGCAGTCATGGCTTCGTCAATACTGTAGGCGCTCAAGCTGTGACGAACGCGGCTCATCGCAATATCCTTGGGACGAATGTCGGCGACTTGTAGCGGTACCGATACGTCCTCCGGAATCTGTTCGTAGCCATAGAGCCGCGCCACTTCTTCAATCAAGTCAACTTCACGTGTCACATCGCCGCGCCAACTGGGCGGGGTCACGGTTAGCAGCGAAGCACTGCTAGTTATTACTTGACAACCGAGCGCCGTTAGAATGCGGACAACTTCGAGCGTGGGAATGACGATCCCCAGCACGCGTTCGATTTGGGCTACACGAAATTCGATCGACTCGCGCTGGGTAGGCTGGGCCCCCACGTCAATGACTCCCATACACAATTGGCCACCAGCGGTTTGCAATATCAACTCGCAGCAACGACGACTGGCCCAATCTAGCCCAACTGGATCGGGACGACGCTCAAAGCGAAACGATGAAGGGCTTTGCAATTTCAACAACCGCGCGGCGCGGCGCACGGCTAGCGGGTCGAATGCGGCAGCTTCGATCAACAAGTCGGTTGTAGCCCCAGACACTTCGCTATCGGCCCCACCCATCACGCCACCAATAGCCATCGCCCGTTCCGCATCGGCGATCACCACCATCCCTGGATCGAGCTGATAGGTGCGATGGTCGATCGCCACGAGTTGCTCTTTTTCGCGAGCTGCGCGAACAATAATTTTACCACCCTTGATATGTTCCAGATCAAATGCGTGCAGCGGTTGCGCGCACTCCATCATTACATAATTCGTCACATCAACCACGTTGTTGACGCTGGGCATGCCCACGGCAGCCAAGCGGCGCACTAACCACTCGGGGCTTGGGCCAACTTTCACTCCACGGATCACCCGCGCTGTGTAGCGCGGACAGCCACTGGGAAACTCATTGACGACTGCAATCTGCGACTCGACCGGGGTGGCAGAGCATGTTGGTTGGGCTGGCGGAATACGCAGTTTTGTTTGGAGAATCACTGCCGCTTCGCGCGCCACGCCGATGTGCCCCAGGCAGTCGCCGCGATTGCTGGTGACTTCCAAATCGATCACCGTATCACTGCCAACAACCGAGGTCGATTCGTGATTGAGGCCCGTCATGGCAAAACGATTGGCCAAATGATCGACGCTGACAGATAGATCGACGTACTGTGCCAGCCATTCCCAGCAAACGAGCATAATTACAATTACCTAAAACTGATGCAGGAAACGCAAATCGTTGCGATACAAATCGCGAATGTCGGTGACCCCATGTCGCCGCATGCACAGTCGTTCGACTCCCAAGCCAAAGGCGAATCCGTTGACTTGTTCCGGATCATAGCCCACCGCGCGGAGGACGTTGGGATCGACCATCCCCGCGCCACCGAACTCAACCCACGTATCGTTCCAATGAAAATCAGCTTCGACACTCGGCTCCGTGAACGGAAAAAAGCTGGGACGGAAACGAATCGTAACGTCCGCACCAAGATAGCTGGTAGCAAACATCCGCAACACACTTTTGAGTTGCGCCATGGTGACCTGTCGATCAATCCACAAGCCCTCCATTTGATGAAACATCGGAAAGTGCGTGGCATCGGCTTCATCAGGTCGGTAGACGCGACCCAGAGAAATGATGCGCACTGGAGGTGGCGTCTGTTCCATCACGCGAATTTGAACCGTGCTGGTTTGACTGCGCAACAAACGGGCTTCGTGAGCGTTGACATCGACGGACGATTTTCCAGCGACACGCAAGTAAAAATTGTCTAGTGGATCGCGAGCGGGATGATCTTCGGGAATGTTGAGCGCGACGAAGTTGTGCCAAGTGTCTTCAACCTCTGGGCCTTCTACGACGCTGAAACCGAGCCGTCCCATGATCTGCTTCAGATGCTCGATCGTTTGCGTGATCGGATGGGTTCGCCCCAAATGTCGCCGTGCGCCAGGGAGGGTCGGGTCGAGCTGTGGACCAACTCGGTGAGTCGACTCGGTTGACGATTTAAGTCGCGTTTCTGCGGCGGCTTGAGCAGCATCAATGCGCAGCTTAGCTTCGTTTAGTTTTTTTCCACCGGCTGGCTTATCTTCTTTGGAGAGTCCGCCGAGTTGCTTTTGCAGGGTCTTCATTTCACCGCTTCGCGCACCGACGAATTTCACGCGCGCTGCTTCGAAGGCATCGCTATCGGCTGCGTCGTTAAATGCCTGCTCGGCGGCTGTAGCCAGCGATTCCAAACTAGTTTGAAAGGTATTTAAATCCATCGGTGTCCCTGTTGTATGGACCGATCAAGTGAGTCACAGTTGCGAGGTATACGGCACACTGGGTAAAAGCGACTTTTAAGTAGGGCACCCTTGCCGTGTGTGACTTCTCTGAAGTGCTACTAGAGTCCATTGTTCGCATTTTTTCTCGGGACTCCCATCCATGGAAGTCATACCAGCACGCAAGAAGTCGCACCCGGCAGGAGCGCCCCACAAAATATAGTCGCACCGAGCGTTCGCCAACTCTACAAAAAAACGGCGGCGGGAATACCGCGCGCCGCTTGTGTTGTTTCTTGTAGTTTCGCAATCGAACTGTGCCTGAGCAACGTCCACTACGCTGCCGAAGACTTAGGCCGCGACTTTTTTGTTCGCCAATGCCGTTTTGACTTGCTCAATCACGACTTGGAAACCGGCTGGATCGTTGATCGCCATTTCCGACAACTGCTTGCGATCCAATGAGATGCTAGCCAGTGTCAGACCGTGAATGAATTGGCTGTAGCGCAAGCCCTGCTGTTCGCAGGCGGCGCTCAAGCGAATGATCCACAAGCGACGGAATTCACGCTTCTTCATCCGACGGTCGCGGTAGGCAAATACACCCGCCCGTACCAAAGTTTCCTTGGCAGTACGGAGCAGCTTGCGGCGACCACTGACAAAGCCAGAGGCGCGCTTAAGGAGCCTTTTATTGGCCTGCCGGCGGGCGGCACCCTTGAGTGTTCTCATGAGAACTACCTTCTATTACTTGTAGCAACTCAGGTCCTTGACGCGCCACTTTGAAAACTAGTTTTCGAAGTCTGTTCGTTAGAACAGTTGGCGGAGCGGGGAGGCCGCAGGCAGTCAAGAGTTAAACCCAGATGCTTGGAAATTTCTATCCCGCATCGATGTGTGGCACCAAGCCACACATGAATTTTCAATAGCTGTTTAGTAGCTGTTATGACGCAAGCAATCGTGAATTTGCCGCGTTTGAGGCTTTGCCAGAACCCGCGTGCCACGCAGATTGCGACGGCGCTTAGGACTCATTCGGAACGCCAAGTGGCTGGTTCCCGCCGCGCGATGCATGGCTTTACCAGTGGCAGACAGGCGAAAACGCTTCTTAGTCGCCTTGTGGGTCTTCATTTTAGGCATAATAAATCTCTGCGGAACTGCTTCCGGCTGGTTGAATTTGAAGGGACTAGTCTAACTGGGGCCAGAAAAATGAACAAGGGGCTAGTGCTCGTGGGCTGTCTCAAATCCCGCGTTCTGAAGGAATTCCTGCCATTTGTGAGCCGCCGCGTGATTGGGTAACTCGATTTCTTTCCACTCCGGCGAGCGATATCGCAAATCGGTGTGACCAGAATGCTCCAGGCTCTCGACTTCGCAAGCCAACGAGCGGTAGAGGGTCGTCAATTGCCCCACCTCGGCTGGCTGGTGAATATGCTGCGAACGCCAGTCGGCCAAGCGGTACATGACCACCTCCTTGGGCGTTCCATCGGCATTCTTACCCTTCTCGCTGGAAGCGAGACGACCGTGAATCACGTCAAAGCCTGTCGATTCCAGCCAAACTTTCCATTGCTGCAATTGCTCTGGAGTGTCCAGTGCCAACGATTTCCAATACACCGTGCGATATTGAACGTCGCTATGCCCGTTGTGCTGAGCCGTTTTGACCTCGCAGCCCAACTTCCGCAGCGTCTCCGCTTGCGTCGCCGCAACGGCACTATCGTGAATATGATTGGCTTTCCAATCCATCATCCTGTAACCGAGGATCAGCTTTTGCGAATCCGCCGACTGAGGGGAGCTTGCTTGAGCACTTGTCTCTTGGGCGGCCAATTGTGCGGCCAACAGACCCGAGCAGAACGAGATTGCCAGGAGTGCTAATATCTTGAGCGTGGCCATGGAAGGTTGAGCCTTTCTACGGAGTAAACAGCGACAAACAGAGGTGGCTGTTAGAAATAGCTGGCCCAGCCAGAAATGGCAAGAGTGTTTAACTAGGGACCGACCAATAGCGGTTGCTCAAAAGTAGCTACGCTCGCCAGACCGCAGGGAGTCCACGTTCTGGGGAAGGTAGCTACGACAATGACAGAGTGCCCAGGACTGGAGTTGAACCAGCAAGGGGTTGCCCCCACAACGACCTCAACGTTGCGCGTCTGCCAATTCCGCCACCTGGGCTTTGTAGGTGCCGACTATCGCTCGCTCGCCGGGGCGAGTCTTGAGTTATTGGCTGTCGAGTGGCTAAAGTCTAAAAGTTGCCAGTTTTTAGTCAAGCCGTATCAACTACTCGCTGCGAGTGCGTTTTTGATCAGGCGAGACCCCCCCTACTCTCCGTTCCCTCTATATTCCTCCCGTTTCAATCCAGCGTACAGATAGTCTTCGTTAACGTCAGCTCATCTTTTGCATTCCACCTATTTCGCCTAGGCGGAAGTTGGATGGGCAAGCCAACGTAACAATCGTCAAACGCCGAACAACCACTAGAGGACTTACTATCGTTGCAGTTTCACAAGCGATTGCCAGAAGCGCGGTCGTGAACCTCGGGCGCTAGTCGCAGCCCACGGCTTGCGCCTAAGGATCACTTGGAAGCGAAATTGGACAACTTGGTCAATGCTTTGGGAAATGGTATGGCTCGGAAGGATTATCAGCAGAAACCAATGCTTTCGTGGCTGCAGCTAATTGCCGTGACATCATACTGGTGGGGGATCTGCGGCGTTGGCATCGTGATGGTTTCGGCTGTGGGGTGCAAACGCGCGTTTTACCGCCGCACCGCCGATCGCGACGCCTACTGCTTGATTAATGAAAAAGGGGAGGGTCCGACGTGGGGCGTTTCTGAGCAATTCAACATCGAGCCCGATCAGCGGAGTCGCTTTTACGACCCGACCTGTCCGACCGATCCGAGCCTCCCCTTTCCCGCACCGCAGTTGTACAACTACCCCCTCCCAAATTTGGCGACTTCAACTCCGCAGCCACGCAAGCTCGATTCGACTGACGGTTCCGATGGGGAATCAAGCCAGGGGCCTGCAAAATCGCCCACCGCAGAAGAATCCGCTCAAGACCCAGCAGCACTCCCTGCAAAAATACCTGCAGAACTGCCATTAAACACGATCCCCGAAAACGCTCCAACTAGCTCCGCACCCCAGGGGGCTACCTCCGCAGCTAAGTTACAACTGCGTTCGTTGCCACTTCCACCCTCGGCGGCGATCGTGCGAACCGCTTCCGCCTCGCAGCGCGTGTCAGCTGCAGACCAGCCACTCATTATTCCCGCTGCGCCACTGGATCCGAGTAAGCTGGACAGCCCGCAGAAATCAAGCGACGGGAATGAAGAGACCAAAGCTGATAAAGATAAAGACGCGGGCCCACCGCGAATCGACGAGCCGCTCGGGCAATCGCCTTTGCCGGAATTGGGTGCCGTCCCCCGAACCGCATGGGGGGCGCTCCCCGAATCGTGCGTGAGACGCATGCTCGAGTTCGAAACCGTCCGTTACGAATATCAACGCACTTTCGAACAGGAAGTGACCGCTGCGCAGCTCGATCCGGCCCAGCGTGTCAATCTGGAAAACATCCTGGAGATCGCGCTGATCAACAGCCGCGAATACCAAACACGGCGTGAAACGCTCTATCGCGTCGCCCTAAGACTGTCGCTACAGCGTTTTGACTACGATTTAAAATTTCTGTCGCGCGGCAATGGCACTTTGCTGAACTATACCCACGATCGCAATGCGGGAATCGAAGTCAATCGACTCGGTGCGCCAACTAACCTCGGGATTACTCGCTCACTATACACAGGGGGTGATTTAGTAGCCAGGTTTGCCAACGATGTGGTACTGACTTTCAATGGTCCCAGCGGCTACAGCACTTCCGTTGGATCGGAGTTGTTCATCGATCTGTTTCAGCCGATCATGCAGCGCGACGTGCGCTTCGAACCGTTGACCCAAGCCGAACGGGACGTGGTCTATGCGGCTCGCGATTTCGTTCGTTTTCAGAAAGTTCTATTTCGCGACCTGGCCCGCCAATATTACTCGCTACTGCTAACCTATCGTAGCATCGCCATCAACACGCAAGACTATTTTAGCAATCTGCGTGAGTTCAATCGCGCAGAGGCGACGCAACAAGCGGGGCGGATGCCGCTCGTTCAAGTCGACCAGTTTGAACAAAATGCGATTCGCAGTCGTGGCAATGTGATCAACAGTTGCAATGCTCTTGAGGGTGCGCTCGACCAACTTAAATTCCGCATTGGACTCCCTGTCGAACTGCCGCTCAACGTGGCGCTGTCGGAACTGGAGGAGCTGACGTTGCGCGACGAAGCGAGTGTACTTCGCGAACAGTTGGCTAGAAAAACACGCGTGTTCCAACAAGGGCAAGCCAGCGAGGGAACCCCTGCGGCCATTCCAGCGCTCACCGAAGTGGCGCGGCGACTATTGAGTTTGGCCGAAGTCAACTCGCGCATCGAACCTGGCGCTGCCACTACTGAGTCAGACAATCAAATTCCTGATTTGCGAATTTTGGTCGCCCTACTCGAAGCTCAAGAGAAACGTATCGAAGCCAGTGATGATGTCGAGCTGTTGAACAATGCACAGGCAGGCGATGACGAAGAGCTGATTGCTAAGCTGTTCCTGCGTTATAAGGAAGCTGTGTTGTTGACACTAGAGGCTGCGCGCAGGGAAATCCTGTTGGTCAATCTGGTTCTCAGTCAACAGCAGCAAGCTGATGCCAACAATTCATCGACGCTGGATCAGGATTCAAAGTCGAAGTCGCGGCGTCGCGTCGAGGACTTAAGCCAACGTTGGCAAGCGGAAGTCCAAGCCTTCAACGCTTTGGATGAAAAACTCGGGAAGATCCCATATGCCGAGCGAATAGAAATATTGCCAGAAATAAATATTGCCGCCGGACAGTCTCTCGTCGCGGCTCGCAAGTTGGAACGCGACATCCTGGATGTGCTCGGGGAGCATGACGTCACTTTACCGCAGAGCGCCGCCGAACTGGATGAACTTGTTGCAAGTGTTCTAGAACTCCGCCGCCAGACGCCAGACGCGATTGGCTTGGCCGAACTGGAAGTCGATGTCGACGAAGCCATGCTGACCGCCTTGGTCCAAAGACTTGATTTGATGAATCGTCGTGGTCAGTTGGCCGACGCATGGCGACAAATCAAATACGCTGGCGACGACTTGAAAAGCATCCTCAACTTGCGAGCCACGCAATCGATCCGCACTCGAACTGGTTCGAACAACCCCGTCGATTTCTCATTCGACGATAGCACCACGCGCTTGAGCATGGACTTTGACACACCGCTCAATCGCCGTAGTGAACGCAACATCTTTCGCTTGGCGCTGGTCAACTACAATGTTGCCTTGCGAAACCTGATCGAGGCACAAGATAATGTTAAACTCGACATTCGCAATGAACTCCGTGCCATCGCCTTGGACCGCAATCAATATGAGATTGCCATTGCCAGCGCGGCACTCGCCTATGATCGTGTCACCAGCACGCGAATGCAAGTCGCCATGGCACAAGGGAACATAACTGCACGAGATTTCCTGGAAGCACAGCAGGCCTATACTCAATCGCTCAGTTCAGTCGCGCAGCAACATATTGGCTATATCCAGGATCGCATTCAGTTTTTCCTTGATCTGGAACAGCTTCAAATCGACACAGTTAACTACTGGCCGGAATTGCGCAACGAGAGCTATCCGTTTCTGCCTAACACCAACTTTGGTAGCACCACCCCAGACGGCTATGGCTGTTTACCCGACGGACCGTGGTACAGCGACTGCATGCGGCGGATGGAGCAAGTCCCCAGTGGCGTCTCCACGATTCAAACTCCCGCTAGTAGCTCCACGCCAAGGTAAGTGGTTCACACTTGCCAAGCGTGACTTTTCCGAAGTTTCATGATTCCCCTCCTTCTCACGACTCCCATCCGTGGCAGGCATCGCGGAACGCAGGGAGTCGACGTTCTGGCGAACGTAGCTACGACAGTTCTTTTCCGAACGATGCATAGGTGAAACAGGTCGCGCAGGTGTTACGACCTGCACCATCGGCCCGGTGAAGATTGCCGGACAGTGAAAATACCGCGATTGTTTGAGCCTGAGCTAAGTACGTGAGCAAGACTTGAGGCGAAACAATTTCCTGGATTCCAATCTCGACTCCTCCGCACGGATGAACGGCCACGTACCTAACGGATGCCGTCTCCGCTGAAGAGATCCTGTCGCTTGACTTGGATTCCGACAATCCTGTCCGTGTTCAAAAAGTGGAGACTCTCAATGTCGATTCGATTTGTTGCTTTGTTGGCTGTAGTGGCTGGCTCGTGTTTGGTTCCAACCAGTGCTGAAGCTGGTCTATTCGGTTGCCGTAGTGCTGCCAGCGCTTGCGGTTGCGACGTAGCTCCCAGCTGCGAAGTAGCTTGCGATCCTTGTGCTCGTCCACGTCTGCTGGCAGGTCTTCGCGGTCGCTTGGCTGCCAAGCCATGCTGTGACGCGGCTCCCAGCTGCTGTGACGCGGCTCCTGTTTGCTGCGAACCAGCACCAGTTGTGTGCTGTGCACCTGCTCCAGTCGCATGTTGCGAACCTGCACCAGTTGTGTGCTGCGAACCTGCACCAGTTGTGTGCTGCGAACCAGCACCAGTTGTGTGCTGCGATGCTGCTCCTAGCTGTGGTTGCGACGCCGCTCCAGCGTGTGGTTGCGACGCCGCTCCAACTTGCTGCAAGAAACCTGGCCTGCTGGCTCGTCTGAAGAGCCGTTTGGCCAGCCGTCGTAGCTGTGCTTCAAGCTGTGCACCTAGCTGCGGTTGCGAAGCAGCTCCAAGCTGCGGTTGTGGCTGCAACTAAGCCCCGTACGTCAGGCTTTCCTGCCTGACCTGGGCACTCAGTACGTCAGGCTTTCCTGCCTGACCCGACCAGATTGACGCGGGACCGCGTCACTAAGAAAAACCCAACGGCGGCACGCGAGTGTCGCCGTTGTGCATTGAACGGGGCCCTATTTGGCGGGTCGGGTAAAAGCCCCGCCGAGTGTCAATTAACCAGCGATTTCGGCGATTTCGACGCGAGTATATTGTTGGCGGTGCCCGGTGCGACGCTGATAATTCTTGCGGCGACGGAACTTTTGAATGTAGATCTTGTCACCTTTTTCGGTGCCAATCACCTTAGCGGTAACTTTCGCCCCGCTGATAGCAGGCGAGCCCAACTTGAGCCCTTCGTCACCGCCGATGGCGAGTACATTGGAGAACTCAAGGGTATCTCCCGCATTGGCATCTTGCCGCAAATCGATGTCCAATCGTTGGCCGGTTTCAACTTTGTATTGACGACCACCGTCGACGATAATGGCGTACATAATGCTTCTCTAAAGGCTCAAATGTTGGGAAGGGCTGTTCGACAAGCCAGCAGCTTGCAAAATTTGCAATCGCTTCAAGGCTGAGCGAATCCAGGAATTTATCGAAGTTTCGAACTCCCGTCGAGCCCTAATGGGAGACAGATCTCGAAATCCCCCTGCTCAATTCCTGAGCTCACATTGCTTAAACCATTCGCAGGAGCCCCAGCGGCGTGCGACATTAGGGCTACTTTTGACAGTGGCTGATCTAAAAAATGAAATTTCTCCTGCATGCGGCGTGGTTTCAGTAAAGCGGCGATCGCGGCCCGCCTTGAGGAGGCTTGGACGACTTGCCCGCCCAAAGTCAATCGACTTTGCTGCTCACCCGTCCCTGCAGCTCCGAATGCGACGGGTTCGCCGGACTCACCTGGCACGCAGGTTGCTTTACTTATTCGTCAACGTACTTGTGGGGTGAGAGCTGCAATTGCGTTAAGAAAACGTCCCGCTCGCAAGCCGAATTTGTCTTGAACAGAAAGGAGCTCACCGAGAGCTTCGAGAGGGCTGAAGTGTAACAGGGAGATGCTAGAGAGCCTTTTAAATAGGGCTAAAGGGGTGTCCCAGGATGGTCCCGTTGGTCACGATTGGAGAGGAGTCGTGACCGTCTGCGGGTGCTGACCTGGGGCCCCCTTTTTTTATTCATACTTCATTCGAGTCCCCTACGTTGGAGCGGTCGGTATTTCTACATACCCAGCCGATATCTCACCCTGAGGGCCCCGCCGCACCTTGACCGGGCCGCTATCAGCCTGACAATGAGCGCTTGAAATCAATGCTCAGGTCTCCGTGTCGATGCTCGACTCCCTGGAGACCGACTCAAGCCACACTGTCTTCTTGCCTGCGAGTACCCCACCGGTGCCAGATAATCCACGCATCCGTCGTGCCTTGATCAGTTGTAGTGACAAACTGGGGTTGGTCGATTTCGCCGCTGGCCTGACAGCTTGCGGACTTCAGATCTATTCCACCGGTGGCACGCGTCGCCACTTGGCCGATCATGGGATCGATTCGATCGAAGTCTCCGAGTACACCGGTTTTCCAGAGATGATGGACGGCAGAGTGAAAACGCTCCATCCGAAAGTCTTCGGCGGCATTCTCGGCCGCCGCGACAACGTGGAAGACCTCAATTCCATGCAAGACGAGGGGATGATCAGCTTCGAATTGGTGGTGGTCAATCTCTACCCCTTCGAAGCGACCGTGGCGCGGAGTGGCGTGACCCGCGAGGAAGCCATCGAACAAATCGATATTGGTGGTCCCAGTCTCATCCGCGCCGCCGCCAAGAATCATCAATGGGTCAGCGTGGCCACGCGACCAGAGCAATATAGCGCGATCCTGTCGGCGGTCGAAGCAGCTGGGGCCACCACGCTGTCGCAACGCCGCCAGTTGGCCGCCGAAGCCTTTGCCCTGACTTGTCAATACGATCAAGCCATCGCCGACTACTTCCGCAGCCAACAAGTTGGACACGAATTCGCTGCGAACTTGACAATTCGACTCGAACGCAAATCGCAACTCCGCTACGGTGAGAACCCTCATCAGAAAGCGGCCGTGTATCGCATCCCCAAGAATACCACCGCCAGTGTCGTCAACGCGCGACACATCCACGGCAAGGAACTTTCGTACAACAATATCCTGGACCTCGATAGCGCGCTATCGATCGCGCGCAGCTTTGGACAGCCAGCCGTAGCGGTTATCAAGCATAACAATCCCTGTGGCACGGCGACCTGCGCCAAACTCTCGCTGGCCACTCGCAAGGCGCTCGAAGGGGATCCCGTCAGCGCGTTTGGAAGTGTGCTGGGCTTCAATCGCACCGTCGATGTCGAGACGGCGGAAGTCCTAGCGGAGCCCGGTTTGTTCATTGAAGCCATCATCGCCCCCGATTTTGCAGCCGGCGCGGTGGGGATTCTGACCACGCGTCCCAAATGGCGCGACAACGTGCGGTTGATGCAAGTCGGACGGATCGCCGACGCGGCCTCGGAACTGTCGATTCGCTTTCTGGCTGGCGGGGCGTTAGTACAAGAGTCCGACAATCTACCTGCCCTCCATTCTCAGTGGCGGACCGTTACCGAAACTCCGGTGAGCGACGCTCTGTGGGATGACATCTATTTCGCTTGGGAAATGGTGCGGCACGTCAAGAGCAACGCCATAGTGCTCGGTCGCGATACGGCTTTAGTCGGTGTGGGAGCGGGACAAATGAGTCGCGTTGACAGTGTCGACATCGCGATACGCAAGGCGGGTGAAAGAGCGGCGGGGAGCATTATGGCTTCCGATGCCTTTTTTCCCTTCCCCGATTCTGTTGAAGCGGCCGCTCAAGCCGGAATTGTGGCCATCGTGCAACCAGGTGGTTCGCGCCGCGACGACGAAGTCATCGCCGCTTGTAACGCCCACCGCATCCCGATGGTCTTCACCGGAGCGCGACACTTTAAACACTAGGCACTGTTCGAAAAGAGGTCTGACCCTTTGGAGGGCAAGCCGATTTGACGCACACATTGTCTTGCCCGAAGAGGGTCAGACCCCTTTCCAAACAGCGCCTAGACCAAGTTGAACCACACCATGAGCAACATCCTAGAAAAAATTGTCGCGGCTAAACGCAAGGAGATCGAGGAGGCGATCCGTCAGCGTCCTTTGCGGGATTTGATGAAAGCGGCCGACACCGCCACGCCGCCTCGCGACTTCTTGGCTCCGCTCCGCATCGCGCCGCCGATTCGCTTGATTGCCGAAGTCAAACGGGCCAGTCCCTCCAAGGGGCTGATCCGCGCCGACTTCGATCCTGTCGCCATTGCCCTGGCTTACGAACAAGCGGGTGCCAGTTGCATCAGCGTGCTGACCGACGTGCAGTTCTTCCAAGGCTCGCTCGAGTATTTGTCCGCCATCCGCGCCGCCGTGAAGGTGCCCCTGCTGCGCAAAGATTTTATCATCCATCCCTACCAGATCTTCGAGGCCCGCGCACATGGTGCCGACGCAATCCTGCTGATCGCCGAATGTCTCACTCGACAAGAACTCAAGGGGCTTCAGCAATTGTCGCGCGATCTCGGTATGCACGCGCTTGTCGAAGTTTATCAGTCCGCCAACCTGGACAATGCGCTCAGCACGGGGACGGAACTGATCGGCGTGAACAACCGCGATTTGAGCACTTTCGAAGTCGACTTGGAGCGCACGATTAAACTTCGCAAACAGATCCCGGCCAGTTGCACACTGGTGGGGGAAAGCGGCATCACCGACCGCAGCGATGCCTTGAAATTGGAAGCACACAACGTACAAGCCATGTTGGTAGGTGAATCACTCATGCGGCAACCCGACGTGGCCACTGCAGTCCGCATTCTCCTCGGTACCAACACCTAAGCATCGTTCGGGAAATAACAGTCGTAGCTACGTTCGCCAGAACGTCAACCTCCTGCGGTCTGGCGACCGCAGCTACGTGTAAGATCCGACACTTATTTCCCGCTCGATGCTTAACTGTCACTCTGTTTGACAATTCCGCCCACATGGCTGTTCACTCTTTTCGGAGAAAAACCGAGAATCTTCTAATGCTAGCTGTAAGGAATTCCCAAAATCTCCGTCTGTTATCTATGTGCCGACAATTCAAAGCACTCAATAGGTTTACTAGCAAACATTTCTCGGTGAAATTTTCAAAGTTCTCGTGAAATTAACTGGAGTGTGACCAAAGGTGTCCCGGGGTTGTCGAAAATAGAGAATAGTGAAGCAGACTCGCGTGTCAGATTGAGACCACAGACTCAATTTGATCGCAGGAGCGAGGTCCAGCGGTTAATGCTAGCTTGCCATAGAGTGCGTTTCTAGCGGCAAGAACGCAACCAAACACCTCGATGATTCGTAGTTACCCTGAGTAAGTAATTGTTTGATCGCAAAACATCATTATCGGCATGAGGATTGCATGTCGGTAAAATGGATGCGGGTGTTGAACAATTCCGCCGCGAAGGGAGTCCCTAATTCCAAGAACGGGTTCTTTGCAACGATCTTTCCTGTTGGAGAGACGTGAGCAACGGACCTCAGGTAGAAAAGTCTTCAAGGAGGACGAAGAAATGCTAGTACTAAGTCGCAAAGAGGGTGAGAAGCTGGTGATCGGTGACAACATTACGTTAGTTGTCTCTAAAATTTCCGGTAATCGCGTCACGTTGGGGATTGAAGCCCCCGCCGATGTCAAGATTTTTCGCGGGGAATTGGCCAACACCGACAGCCATCAACCACGCGTGGTTCCAATGCGTCGAGCCGCGACGGTCACGATCGACCTCGACCAGCTCGGAGAGTTCGAACTTGAAAAGCATGCCATTTAGCAGCGGCCGATTAATAGCGGTCGCATCATAACGGAGCTGCGGTCGCCAGACCGCAGGGGGCTACGTTGTGGCGAACTTGGCGACGACAGTTAACGCCCGCTTGACGCTCAGCATTTGGTCGCATCGTCCAGAATCTCAGCGACGCGTGTGGCGGGGAGCCCCGGCTCCCAAGCGGCGCTGTGGTGGATAGTGACTGTCTCTTTTGCCAACTTGGCAGCGGATGATAGTGCTTGAGCATGCCGGCAACGTTTGTTTGAACGTCGATGAAAACCTGAAAATCCGATCCCGGCAGGTATTCCAACAGCCCGCAATGCTTCCACTACAGCAGACTGGTTGTTGACCCCGATACTGTCAGACTCCGGTGCGCGCTCTCGTGCGCTCATTTCAAACGCAGAGTCTGCCGGATCGGCAGCGGGAAGCGATCGGCCGCTGGAGAGGCCGCCAGTGATGAACCCCGCTTGATAAAACGAGGTATGGGCGACATCTCCGGCAAACGGGACACACACGCGTTGGCTATTTTGCAAGCATTGTGCAATAGCAGCAAAATAGTTGCGTCCATCGACGACAATCTGATCCAACCATGGTAGCTGCGCGGACACTGCGGTCGCTTGCAATTCACTCAACGCGTAGGGACCGCTCCCCCCTCCCGAAAGAATCCTCGCTCGTTGTGCTATTTGCGCATCAGAAGTCAACAATGCACCGCCACGTCCCGCAGATAAAACCTTGCCACCCCCAAAACTAATAATGCTAGCGTGACCGAAGCTCCCCGCTGGCTCCCCCGCAATCGTCGCACCTACCGCTTGGCAAGCATCTTCGATGAGCGATAGATTCACTCTCTCACACCAGGCTCGCAATTGTGCAACATCTTGCAGTTGACCGTGCAAGTGACTGACAATGATCGCCTTGTAGGCGAATTCGCTTCCAAGCACGTGAGTTAGCGTATCCACATTGAAGCGCCAACTGTTCGGCTCAGTATCCAACAACACAGGACGCGCTCCAACGCGTTCGATGGCCCAAAAGTTTCCGGGATAATCGTAGGCTGATAGCAGTACTTCATCTCCCGCAGTGACACCAACGGCGCGCAAGGCCAATTCCATGGCTGCCGTTCCGCTACTGGTCAACAGAACTTCGCTGGCCGCCATGCGGCGACTCAATTCGACCGCTAAACGCTCGCTGTTTTCGCCGGTGTAGCGTCTGAATCCACCGCTGGCGACCGTGGATTGCAAAGCGGCGGTAATCGCATCGATAATTTGTCGCTGTTCCATTTCGTGCTCCAATTGGTGTTCCGGTGGCTAAGCCAATCAGTGTATTCTCATCGGCTATGAGCCTCTCTAGTGAACCTCAGGAAAGCCATCATGGACGAACAGACATCCACTGCCACGACCAGCACCACCGACGCGACGCCAGCCCTTTATCGCAGCGCGATGGAATCATTCAGCGATGTGGTCAACGGCAATGTGTCGGCGGGAGCTGCAACACTGATCGTTAAAGTGGTGGTTCCGGCAGGCACGGCGCTGCTACTGTTCATCGTCACCTATTTCATCGCCCGCTTGATTGCTCGCTGGACATCGCAACTGGTCTGTCAACGCATTGACCAGACGCTTGGGAAATTCGCTGGCAAGCTGACATTCTATTCGATCATGACCCTGGTCGGACTGACCATTTTGCAAATTGCCAAAGTCGACGTGACAGGTTTTGCCGCCATCATCGCGGCGGCTGGCTTCGCCATTGGCTTAGCTTTTCAAGGAACGCTCAGCAACTTTGCGGCAGGGATTTTGCTGTTGGTGTTTCGTCCCTTCAAAGTGGGTGACATGATCAACGCGGCCGGGATTATGGGGAAGGTCAATGAGATCGATCTATTCACCACAGCGCTCGACACACCCGACAATCGGCGACTGATTATTCCCAACAGCTCCATTGCCGGAGGGACCATTGAGAACATCACCTTCCACAAACACCGTCGTGTCGACGTCCCGGTGGGAGTAGCTTATGCGGCCAGCTTAGAAGAAACTCGCCACGTACTAATCGCTTGCGCCGAATCGTTGGGGGACAAGTTGGTCCGTGGCGAAGGTCGCGGTTACCAAATCCTCCTGACCAATTTAGGAGCTAGTTCGGTCGAATGGACCGTGCGTGCTTGGGCCAATACTCCCGATTTCTTTGCCGTCAAGGAAGCGCTGACCACCGAGATCAAACATCAGCTTGACGCGCACGGTTTGGAAATTCCATTCCCGCAAATGCAATTGCATATGAAGGACAACGCTCACCGCAGCGATGTTTCAACGAGTCTCGAAAGAGCCCTTCCCATCCCCAAGCTAGGGAGCTTGGCCGGTGAGACGGGACGTGCACCGCGCGTCCGTCCGCGGCCGCGTGGCGAAAACGTTTCGGAAAGCGAAATGAGATAGACACGCTTCGCAGCCAGACGCCATACGAACGCCCCTGCCGTCCACACGACGCGAAATTGGAAGTCTGCGTTGGAGTTCATGCGGTTGCTCCTGAGCATCGTTCGAGAAATAACTGTCGTAGCTACGTTCGCCAGAACGTCGATTCCCTGCGGTCTGGCGACACCAGCTACGTTTAAGATCGGACACTTATTTTCCGCTCGATGCTTAGTTGCGTTTAGAGAGTGAATTCACGAAACGCCGTATTAGAGTTGTTTCGCTGGCGGAGCCAACCGCTTGCAAAATTTCGACAGCCTTAATTACGGGAAAGCGGGGCAGCTCTAGGCTATCACTAATAGTTGAGTATTTGCCAGCGGATAAACGCCCAAGCCACAGCGATTTTCCGTTGTAACGCCAAACTTCCGGAACTCCCATCGCAGCGAACAACGCCAGTTTGTCGAGTGCAGACTTCGATCTTTCGATTTCGATCACCAAATCAGGAGGTGGATCAACGAGCAAATCGACTTCTCGCTTTTCGCGAATGGCCAACTCGTTGCTCACATAATATGATTCATCAGCTTCAAAACCGCGATTCAAATCTTGTCGCTTGAAGGTGGTGGAGGCTGAGGTTCGAATATCGATTTCGTGATGCAAGCTGAACGCTTCCACCATGCGCCCCAATAGCGATTTGTCTAATTCATGCGAGTGGGACGGGGACATGATCTCCAGTTCTCCTCGATCATAGTTCAACAGTTGCCCCACACGGTCAGGAGTGTCCGCCAGCATTTCATAGGCTTGCCATGAAATCGATCGCATCAGTGTTCTCTGTTCACCCGCGATGGATGCACTTACCAGATTCATGAAATGCCCTCTCAGATCGGCGTCAGGCCGCAGCGCGACAGTTTGCAATTTAGACTGGAACGGTGAGGATCACTACGTCGCCGAGGTTCTATTGATTGAAAAGTCGGACGAACTCGGCGACTTTGGTGCATCCGCGTCGTTATCCGCGATTTCTAAGGTTCAATGCGCTTCGCCCATTTACGAGCACGCCCACAACGACAATCTCGGAGTCGGTTAGCTCGTAGTATATCACCGCCGTAAATCGAGGCATGCGTGTGGGGCGATATCCGGTCTGGTCAATCGAGTGATGAAGCGAAACATTCGGCAAGTCTCCAGCGATGCGGAAGAACAAATCCGCAACTTCGTCGCCCAGTCCGAACTTCTTTGTGTTATACCAATCCCGAGCTGAACGCAAATCGAAATACACGTCGTTAAGAAGCCGTACGTTCATTTGACCCGATCGGCATCCAGTCGGTCTCGAAGATCGTCAATAGTCATTGCAGTCTCGGGGTTCTCTCGATAGTTCAACATCCTACGATCGAACTCCGCTCTAATTTCTGGCCCTGGGACCGGATGTGCGTCTTCGGGAAGAGAATCCCAAATCGCTTGTGCGACGATAAGCCTGTCAGAGACCGGCAGATTTGCGGCATCGGAAATGAGCTGTTCAGCGGTCATTGCATGCTCCAAGTTTATATTGACGTTCCTCAATTGTAGTCAATCGATCAACGCGCGTCACCCTGTGGCCTGTTGGGCTGACCGAGCATCTTATGAAAGCTGTCTCGGAAATTCTGCATGGCCTCAACGTCAGTTGGATTGGAGGCCATGGCGAAACCAATTAAGCATAGGGTAATTCCGAGGCCCAAGCAAAGCGTGAGCATCGACCGATGCTCCTTAATCGAAGCTGGTGAGGTGCATTCTTGATTCGCTGCGTGTGGCGATGCAGAGTGTTCTTTCATGCGCATGGTGTGGGGTAACGGTTCGAGGATGATGACTATGGACCGAGGCACGTTTTCTGTCGGATAACACTACTATACCTAATATATCTAAGGGAGCCTGCCTTTGCTTGAGCCCGCGACGTCCGGCGTGCTGCGCACGTTTGTACGTGCCAAGGACTACCGTCTTTCGCGCGATTTATACAGCAACAATAATCGCGTCACCGAGGGCCTCGCGCAGCGGATCAAATCCGGCCTGCGATAGTCCCAAATGTAGATGTTGTCGCCAACCTTCGGCCAGCGCATAGCGTCCACTCATCGCCCCCACTTCGCGATTGAGATCAGCCATGGTCTCCAGATAAGCGCTCAGCCCTTGGCTGGCATCGAGCCATTCGTTCTGACTCTCATGCGCCGAGAGCAACTCGCGCTTGCGTTCGAGCAGATGAGTCACGTCGACAAAGTGACTTGGCTTGACCACTTCACCCAGCGGTGTGCGATTGCCATGGGGCTGCGCGTGATAGAGGGCAACGGGACCGGGACAGGTCGGCAGGGGTGGCGTGGTAACATAATGCGGCATACCGCGACTGAAGGCACCTCCCACGGCCAAGCGGGCCGCGTTCTGATGATCTTCCATGTAGTCGAGCGGCGCGTGCGTCAACACTATCTGCGGCTGCGCGCGACGTACTACCGCTGCCACGCCACGCAATAGCTCCGAGGTATAGAAAATCTCCAAGTCATCGCAGATCGGCGGATGAAATGTGGCCGGCAATAAAGCCGCAGCCGCTTGGGCTTCCGCCAACCGCACTGACGCACATTCCTCGCGCGACAAAGTGCTCGAGCCATAGCAACCGTTGGCAATATTAAAGTAATGTACTTGCCAACCGCGAGCATGTAATTGCAACAGCGTCCCCGCCATCACGAATTCGATGTCATCGGGATGGGCGGCGATGGCCAGGACGGAGTTCGTTTCCATATCTAGCGTTGCACTCGCGCCGAGCCACCCGAAGCGAGCGCTTCGACCTCGGAGAGTTTGGCCATCGATACATCGCCAACGAAGGTGGTGAGCAAGGCGCCGTGCGCCCAACCGAGGCGTAGCGCCTGTTCGGGTTCGCGACCAGCCAGCATGCCATAGATCAGGCCGGAAGCGAAACCGTCACCACCGCCGATGCGACAAACGACATCCAAATTCAGCGTGGGACTGACATAGCGTTGACCATCGTACCACACCACGGCTGCCCATTCGTGGCGATTGGTCGAGTGAACTTCGCGCAGGGTAGTCGCTACCAACTTCACGTTCGGGAACTTTTCAACCACTTGTTCGATCATGCCGAAGAATTGATTGGGATCGAGCTTAGATTTGTTCTCGACGTCCTGGCCTTTCATCCCCAATCCCTTTTGTAAATCTTCTTCGTTGCCGATCAGCACATCGCAGTGCGAGGCGATCTTGCGGCACATTTCTTGGCCTTTTTCCTCACTCCCAATCGTCTTCCAAAGTTTAGCGCGGTAATTTAAATCGAACGAAGTGACCGTGCCGGCGGCCTGCGCGGCTTGCATCCCTTCCACGATCAATTCCGACGTGGTTGGTGAGAGGGCGGCAAAAATCCCACCGGAGTGAAACCACTTGACGCCATCCGCGAAAATTTTCTTCCAATCAAAATCTCCTGGCTTAAGCATCGCTCCAGCTTCGTTAGCGCGATTATAAAATACGACGGGTGCGCGCACACCGTGTCCGCGATCACTATACACGGTGGCCATATTGGGACCGCGCACTCCATCGTGCTCGAACCACTTATAAAATGGCTTGACTCCCGCTTCGCGCACCCCCCGCTGCACAATTTCCCCCACGCCGTAGTTGACCATGGCCGTGGCGACACCTGTGTTGAGGCCAAAGCAATCCGAGAGATTGGCGGACACGTTGTATTCGCCACCCGAGACGTGAACCTCGAAGGAACGCGCCTTGCGGAAGGGAATTGTGCCGGGGTCGAGGCGATGTACGAGCGCACCGAGCGAAAGAAAATCGAGCGCGGCATCCTGTTTGATATTGAGCTTGGCCATGAGTCAGGTCTTTCAAATGGAGAGAGTCAGGTGTAAATATGTCTGGTATGTGTTCACCGCTGATCGCGAAAGTCGCTAATCGCTCCGCCGATCCGAGCTTGTGCTTCATCCAACTTTAATTTCGGGGTACAGTGCATCGTAATTCACTCTCCCACGCAGTTAGGTTTCACCAGCGGGCAGACTATTTCGTGGGAGGCTCGATGCGAGCCCCGCCAGCTCGCTGGGGCTCGCCGACGACCCTCCCGCGAATCAAAACAACCTGCTGTAGCAACCGATGCGCGCGGGCGGGTGAAATACCCGCTACCCAAAAATTAAATGTGGACAATGCACTAGCTTGTGAAATTCTACATTTCTGCAGCGTTATTATCTTCAAATAGTCACGGCCGAGAAGCCACCATCGACGACGATGTTCTGTCCGGTGACGAATGAAGCGGCGGCATGGGAAGCCAGCCAACAGACCGCGCCTCCCAACTCTTGGGCTTCGCCAAAGCGAGCCATGGGAGTGTGCCCAATGATCTGACTCCCCCGAGCTGACAGCGACCCGTCTACGTTGTACAGCAGTCCGCGATTCTGTTCGGCGGGGAAAAACCCAGGGCTGAGCGCATTGACTCGCACCCCCTGCGTGGCCCACTCGCGAGCTAGGAACTGCGTCAGATTAATCACGGCAGCCTTGGCGGCGGAGTAGGCGACCACCCGCGACAGCGGAATCATCCCCGACATCGACGCAATGTTGATGATGCTGCCGCGACTGCTGGCCAACATGGCTTGGCCAAAAACTTGACAGGGGAGCAACACGCCCCCCACCAAGTTCAAATCGAACACATCGCGCCAGGCGTCCAAGGGCAACTGGCAAAAATCGGAACCCGGGGGGAGGGTGGCTTCAGGGCGATTCCCTCCGGCCGCGTTGACCAAAATGCTAATCGTCCCCAGTTTGTCCGCGATCGCGTCGCGCGCGGCAATCAAAGAATCTTTGTCAAGTGCATCGGCGGCTTGGAACATGGCTCGACCGCCAGCCTGTTCGATGGCTGCCACGCGACTGGCACCCCGTTCTGGACTACGACCCACCACGGCGATCTTGGCACCACAGGCGGCCAGGGCGTCGGCCATCGCACCTCCCAGTCCGCCCGTCCCACCAATCACCACCGCCACGTCGCTCGACAGATCAAACAGCCCGGCTGCCATAACTCAATTTCCCCTTGGGTTGTGCTGCTAAAACTTAGCATCGTGCGGAAAAAATCTGTCGCGACTAATCGTAGCTGCCGTCGCCAGACGGCAGGGAGTCGACGTTCTGGCGAACGTAGCTACGACAGTTATTTCCCGCTCGCTGTTCAAGCCCTACAGCATCCACACAATCTGCGGTTTTATCAAGGGTGGGATACTTGCCAGCCCGCGCTGGATCGGAAAGACTGTTGGGCCCACGCACTGAGCGACTTACCTACCGCCTGCTCCCAATTCTCTAAGGAACCATTCATGTCCGCTGAAGAACGACTGACCAAACTTGGGATCGAACTCCCTCCCGCTCCGAAGCCGATCGGACTTTACAAGCCGATCGTGGTGGTAGGAAATGTTGCATATCTTTCCGGTCACGGACCGCTCAAGAGTGACGGTACATTGATCGTCGGGCGACTGGGGGATGGCATGTCAGTTGAAGATGGTCAGGCGGCCGCGCGGCAAACGGCGCTCGCCATGCTGGCTACCCTCCGCTTCTCCCTGGGGACGTTGGACCGCGTGACACGTGTCGTCAAGCTGTTGGCCTTGGTCCGCTCGACCGACGCCTTCGATCAACAGCCCGCCGTCATCAATGGCTGTTCCCAATTGTTCGCCGACATTTTTGGCCCCGATCAAGGTATCGGTGCGCGCAGCGCTTTGGGGACCAACTCCTTGCCCGGCGGCATCGCTGTCGAGATCGAAGGGATTTTCGAGATTAGTTAGTATGGCGCAAGTCACCGCCGCCGACAGCGCCTGGTGCCGATGTGGTGCCAAGCTCCACTATCGGCATCTCTCGCAGCGACTGACCGATAGCGACTGACCGACGGAGCGGTCAGCGACTTTATCACGGGTCAGCGACTTTTGGGGTGCTGAAAGGCTGCTTGTCTCAATACTCTGCGGGACGAAATAATAAAGAATACGCAACAATAACGACTGACCAGCGGGCCACTATGACTGGAATCCTTAGCGAAAAGAAATATTTCACCGACACTTCGGGCACGAAGATTGATTTTCTGTTACAATCAACCTCCGTGTCGGTCTTTATCGTTATTTCTGCACCCCTTGGGAGGACGCTAACATGGTCCATCGTAAACAGAGTGGTTTTACCCTCGTCGAACTGTTGGTCGTAATTGCAATTATCGGAATTTTGGTGGGCCTGCTCCTACCTGCGGTGCAGGCGGCCCGCGAGGCGGCGCGGAGAATGCAATGCGGTAATAACTTGCACCAATTGGGAATTGCCATGCATAACTATGCCTTGATGGCTAATCGGTTTCCGACCGGAGCCATTGGACGGCACCCCGCCACTGGCAATTACACTAACGATAGACGCCAGCCCTTCACCAAAAGAACGCCTTTCATTCGTCACATGCTGGCGGTGCTGGAGCAAGGGAATCGAGGGGCGGTCTACGACGACCAGGTCAATTGGCATACGCAACCAGCGGCCAACCACGCTGTCGTCTTTGGCTATTTGTCCGTATGGCATTGTCCGAGCGATAGTTCGCAGCGGATGGAAACCAATGTTCAACGCGATTACAAAGGAAACTATGGTGTCAACTGGGGTGCCGAAACGCAGATTGTCAGCGATTCCTCGCAGAAAGGTCCCTTTTATTGGCTGTATGGTGCTCGTTTCGGCGACTTGGCCGATGGTACATCGAACACTTTTGGCATGATGGAAATGCTTCAAGCTCCCACGCCCGCAGGTGGACCCGTCGATCGTCGGGGTCGACCGTGGAACGAAGACTCTTCGTGCTACCAAGTCAGCACCAACCTCTCTCCGAACAGCCGCGCGCCCGATCGTGGTCGCTGCTTTGATCAGGCCAGCATCAATCTCCCCTGTATCAATGGCGGTTCCATTGCCCAGTTTACCATGGCCGCTCGCAGTCGCCACACGGGAGGGGTTCAAGTCGCGTTGTGTGACGGTTCGGTGCAGTTTATTAGCCAGAGCATCGATATCCAGACGTACCGTTCACTGAGCACCCAAGCTGGCGGTGAAGTAGCACAGATCGATCAATAGCCCCACCTAGGGAGCTCGGCCCCATGTCAGCTTGCCTGGCATGAGCGCCTTCCCGTCGCTCCCCGCCCGCTTGCCGGGCAGGAGCGAAAGTTTTGTTCGCTCGTTTAGCTCAGTCGCCCCGCTGTGCCGGTTTATCCAGTGGGGCCACGCTCTTAATCGCGAGGTTCGCCATGTCGTCATCATCTGTCGTTTCGAGCCCTCGCGCACCATTTTTTAACTTGCGAGGCTCCTGGTTGGTGCTCATAGCCACCGGTCTCCTAGCCAGCCTTGGAGGATGCACGAGAGAGCCCTACCAGCCCATGACGGGTGTGGTATCGGTGGATGGCGAGCCGCTGGAAAAGGGGGTTATCACTTTCTTCCCAATAGGCGAAGGGACCACGGTCGGGGGGGAAATCATCGATGGCGCGTTCGATTTGGCAAGAGAGAGTGGTGCCACCCCGGGTAACTATCGCGTGGAGATTGTCGCCTTTCGGGCGACGGGGAGAACCGAATTCGATATCGATCTGAGAGAGCAAGTGGACATTGAAGCCCAATATCTCCCCCCTAGATACAACGTCAAATCGACGCTGGAAGCCGAGGTGGTCGACACGAGCCCCAACGAATACACATTTGAGTTGAAAAGCAAATGAAAGCGGGGGCTCGCTTACCAGGAGCGCTGGCCATGCATGTGGCTCACCTTTTCATGCTCCAGTCTGTTAAATTGGGCCGTTTATTCAAAAGGCGACGGCTCGGAGATTGAAAACCGTCAGAATCTTGTTATTATCGATCATGGTGTGACAGATTTCCCTCGGAACGCCATCGGTGGTGACTGAATTTGAGCAACGGTGGCGTGACGGACAGTAGACGAGCAAGATTGCGAGAGCTAATTCGCAGCCAGGGCTTCGTCTCCATCCCCGACCTCCGATCTGCCCTGGACGTCAGCGAGTCGACGATCCGCCGCGATCTCGATTGGCTGGTTTCCGAAGGAGAAGCCCAACGAACTCACGGTGGCGTGTTCTACACCGGTGGTGGCGCGTCGCTGAGCCTCTTTGAGGATCGCCGTGCCGGACACTGGGAAGGAAAGCGCCAGGTAGCAGTGGCGGCTAGCCGACTGATCGATGACCACGATACCCTGCTGCTCGACGGAGGCAGTACGACCTATGAATTAGCCCGACAATTGGTCGGTCGACCGCTGCAGATCGTAACTAACTCACTCCCGGTAGCCAATTTGTTCGCTTCTAGCGACCAAGTCGACTTGGTAGTGCTGGGAGGTTATGTCCACAGTCGCACCGCCGTGTCGCTGGGGCCCTACGCCAATCAGATGCTCGCATCGCTCAACGTTCAGAAGGCTTTTTTGAGTATTGCCGGTGCCAATCCCCGGGGGTACTACAACAGCAATTTACTGCTCGTCGAAACGGAACGGGCGATGATGAGCTGCGCCGACCAGACCATTGTGGTGGCCGATAGCAGCAAGTTCGGCAAAAGCTCATTGGCCCGTTTGTGCGAGCTCCCAGAGATCCAGACCCTAGTCACCGACAATCAGTTAGACGACTCTTGGCGCCAGCGGCTCACCGAAGCTGGCGTGAATTTAGTGATGGCTTCGTCGCAAGACGCGGCCCGACTAACAACTGACGAAGACTGCGAGATTAACGACTAATTACACGACGCCACTTCCGACTTGAAGCGGTGAAACGACAAGCTCGACGCGGCAGCGAGTGGGTCCGTAGCCCATCCCCGCAGGGGCCAAAATCACATGGATTCACAGCCCCACTCGCTGCCGCGTCGAGCTGATACTAAGAGCACAACTTCCAAGAGACTATAAAGACTATGCCAGCTTCTACCATTGATCGCCAACAAGTTGAAACGCTCGTGCGCCAGATCGTCGCGCGCGTCGCGCAGGCTCAGTCCAACTCGACACCTTCAGTCGCAGCGAGTGATGCGCGCGGCAAGCCTGAGTTGCGAGTCAGCATTTCAGCGCGGCATGTTCACCTGACCCAAGAGCACGTTGAACAACTATTTGGCCAGGGACACACACTCACGCCAGGTAAAGCACTTTTTCAAGATGGGTTTTACGCCGCGCAAGAGACCGTCATGTTGGTCGGCCCGCGCAAGCGCATGCTCCCCGAAGTGCGCGTGCTGGGACCAACTCGATCTCATAGCCAAGTTGAACTTGCACTGACCGATGCCATCTCGCTTGGGATCAACGCGCCCGTCAAGCACTCTGGCGATATTGCGGGGACTCCGGGTTGCGTTCTGGTCGGCCCGGCTGGGACGGTGGTACTGGAGCAGGGAGTCATCCGCGCCGCGCGACACGTACACATGAGCTTTGAAGAGGCGGCCTATTACGGCGTTAAAAATGGCGACTTCATGACACTCAAGGTCACCAGCCCGCAATGCAGCATTTCGTTCGACGACCTGTTGGTGCGAGCCGATACCAGCGCCAAGCTGGAGGTGCACATTGATACCGACGAAGGGAACGCCTGCAATTTGGATTCGGCCACGCAAGTCGAAATCAAACCACAGGGGGAGTGCAAGTGCACAGGGCACTAAGCAGCCACACCTTAGTGGTCTGTCAAAGACAAGACTTAGGGTTGGCGGTAGTGGACGAGGTAACGAGTCCTCAACCGATAACGAATCAAAGCGACTCGTAACCTCGTCCACTACCCTAAAACTGTTTCTTGACAGTCCACTAGTTCAAAAACTTTCCAACCTTTTTACGCGGTCCAGTTTTGAGACCGAATAACCAATGCCAAAAACGAGGAGAAAATCGAATATGGCGCAGATCTCAGAAGCCTTGGGCATGATCGAGACTAAGGGCTTTGTGTCCTTGGTCGAAGCGGTGGATGCCATGATGAAAGCTGCCAATGTGCAATTTCTAGGCTGGGACAAAGTCGGTAGCGGCTTGGTCTCCGCCTTCGTCAGTGGAGACGTGGCGGCCGTCAAGGCAGCTACCGACGCCGGTGCCGCCGCTGCCAGCCGAGTCGGCGAAGTGGTCAGCGTGCAAGTCATCGCGCGACCTCACAGCGACCTGCACAAAGTGCTCAAGGTCGGCAAGTCGGACAGTAGCGTCAGCTAACGTTTGTTCAAGGCGGCAGCGAGTCCACTCGTTCCGCGGCCACGGTACTCACTTGCTGCAGTACCATTCAGTAAAAAACCTTACAGCTTTAGTACAACAGGCAAACAACATGCAAAGTGCAATCGGACTTATCGAAACCAAAGGACTGCTAGCGCTAGTCGAAGCGACCGACGCCATGGTCAAGGCGGCCAACGTGGAAATCGTCAAGCGCGTCGACATCGGCGGTGGCTTAGTAACCACGGTCGTCAGTGGCGATGTCGGCAGCGTACGGGCAGCCGTAGAAGCTGGCGCCAGCGCTGCAGCTCAAGTGGGTGATTTGGTGAGCAGCCATGTCATCGCGCGACCAGCCGAGGGACTAGCAACCGCTTTTTTCTCGTAGCTCGATCGGACGAGCCAGGTTTTACACTCGACTCGTCCCGATCGCCGGCAATGAGCCAAACAGAGAAGGTGTCCAACACCCTCGCACCACGATCCGCGCCAATCCCAGCAGGAGCCAGGATGAAGGTCCTTGTCGCCAACTTAGGTTCGACCAGCTTCAAATATCGCTTGTTCGATATGCCGAGCCAGCGCGCCGCTAACGCCGTACAACTGGCACGCGGTGGCGTTGAACGAATCGGCTCGGCGAGCAGTCCCTGCACGGTGCAGATCGGTGACTATCGCGGTGCGCTCGAAATGCATGTGCCGCATCACGGCGTTGCGGTGCGGGCCTGCATTGGCCAATTGACCGATCCAGCGCATGGTTGCTTGGCCAATGCCGATGAGATTGCGGCGATCGGCTTCAAGGCCGTGCATGGCGGGCGCTTACAGGGAGTATTTCGCATTACCGACGAAGTGCTGGATGCGATGGACGAAGTGACTTCGGTCGCGCCCGCCCACAATCCACCTTATCTCGCCGCGATGCGACAACTGGCCGCCACTGTCCCTGACATTCCGTTGGTCGCGGCCTTCGAAACCGATTTTCACATGACGATCCCCGAGGCTCGCAAGCGTTACGCCCTTCCGAAGGCTTGGGCCGATGCGCTGCCGATTCGCAAGTGGGGCTTTCATGGTGCCAGTCACCGTTACATTGCCACTCGCTCGGCCGAGGTTTTAGGCCGGAGCGACGCGCGGGTCATCTCATGTCACCTTGGTGGTTCAAGCAGCCTGTGTGCGATCGCTGGTGGCAAGAGCATGGCTACCACGATGGGGATGAGTCCTCAGACCGGTTTGCCACAAAATAATCGTGTCGGTGATCTCGATCCATTCTGCTTGCCCATGCTGATGCAGCATACCGGCATGAACTTGGAGGAGATGCTCGCTGCCCTCTCAACCGAAGCTGGACTGCTCGGTTTGTCGGGTGGAGTGAGCGGCGACATTCGCGATTTAGAAGCGGCGGCCAGTGCCGGGAATGCCGACGCGCAACTGGCTTTGGACGTGTACGTGGCTGAGGTCCGACGCCAGTTGGGAGGGATGTTGGTCGCATTGGGTGGGTGCGATGCGTTGGTCTTCACGGGTGGCATCGGTGAAAATGGACAGGCCATTCGGTCCGCCGTGTGCGCTGGTTTGGATGAACTAGGGTTTACGCTCGACGCCCACAAAAATCAAACACTCAGTGGCGAGTCGCGAATTGATGCCGAAACGAGTCGCAGCCAAATTTGGATCATCCCCACCAATGAAGAATTAATCGTCGCTAGACAAACGATCGCCGCATTGTAGCTCGCGGTGAAACTACAAAGGTTCCACTATGTTCGTTGCCAAGGTAACAGGTTCGATCGTCTCGACTGAAAAAGTCGAATCGATGCGTGGCCAAAAGTTGCTGGTTGTCGAGCCCTATCGGCTGGACCCAGCCCGCGACAAACTCACGACGACCGGTCGGACCTTTGTGGCGGTCGATATGCTCGGGGCTGGCGTCGATGACTTCGTCCTGATCGTCCAAGGGAGCAGCGCCCGCTTTACACCTGAAACACAAAAGTTGCCGATCGACTGCGCGGTCATCGGTATCGTTGACTCGGTCAACATCGAGAAGCAAGAAGTTTACAACCGCAAGAATTAACAACCCAGCTATACCACCTCACAACTGAGCTGGTCAGGTGCTGTTCCACAACCAGGAAAACCGTTCCATGCAAATTAGCGAAGAGCTCATACGCAGCGTAGTTACTCAAGTGCTGCAAGAAGTCCGCAGTGGCCAGTCTGCCACAGACCAGCGTCCATTGTCGTCTTCCGCTGGGACTGGCAAGAATGGCTTGTTCAGTTGCGCCAAGGAAGCGGTGGCAGCGGCGCGGCGGGCGTTCGAACAGCTCCGCACGCGCCCCATGGAAGATCGCAAGAAGGCGATCGACCATATTCGTCGCATCTCGATCAGCCAAGCCGTTGAGCTCGGCACGATGGAAATGAACGAAACCAAAATTGGTCGACTCGAACACAAGATCGCCAAGCTAGAAACACTTGGTCGACTTGCGCCAGGGACAGAGTTCCTCACAACACAGTGTTACAGCGGTGACAAAGGATTGGCGGTTATTGAACATGCTCCCTTCGGAGTTATCGGCGCGATCACGCCCGTGACCCATTCACTCCCCACCATTACCGGAAACGCTGTCAGCATGTTGGCTGGTGGCAATACCGTAGTGGTCAATCCGCACCCCAGTGGGCGCTTGGTGGCAGCGGAGGGAGTCAAGCGATTCAATCAAGCGATTGCTGCCGACATCGGTATCGACAACTTGATCTGTGTTATCACGGAACCAACTCTGGAAACGGCTGCCAGCATCTTCTCCAATCGCGACGTGGCTCTGATTTGCGTAACAGGTGGGCCTGCCGTGGGGCGGGCCGCGCTCAACAGTGGCAAGCGTGCCATTGTGGCTGGTCCAGGCAATCCACCCGTGGTCGTCGACGAAACAGCCGACTTGGATCGCGCGGCGCGATGCATTATTCAAGGCGCTGCCTATGACAATAATTTACTGTGCATCGCGGAAAAAGAAGTGTTCGTGGTCGCTTCGGTCTTCGATGCCATGATGTCCGCTATGGAGCGAGCTGGCGCTGTCCCTCTCAATCGTTCGCAGATTGACAAGCTGACAGCGACCGCCTTCCAAGAGGTGGGAGAAGGGGCACACAGGCACTTGGCACCTACCAAAGCACTGCTTGGCCAAGATGCTTACAAACTGGCTCAAGCGGCGGGTGTGACCGTCGATCCTAAGACCGAATTGCTGTTCGGCGAAACGGAAGAGAATCATCCCTTCGTCGATGTCGAACAAATGATGCCTTTCGTTCCCTTTGTGCGTTGCCGAAATGTGGATCACGCTATCGAGTTGGCCAAGCACTACGAACATGGATATCGACATACCAGCATTATTCATTCCCGCGACGTGCGCAACATGACCAAGATGGGCCGCGCGATGGACACTACGTTGTTCGTCAAAAACGGTCCCTGCATGGCGGCACTCGGGTTGGGTGGTGAAGGCTATCTGTCCTTCTCCATCGCCGGACCAACAGGGGAAGGCGTTACCACACCGTTGACCTTCACGCGTGAACGTCGGTGCAGTCTGATTGAAGACCTGTGGGTACTGGGTGATCCTGGATTGAAGTAAGCATCGTTCGGAAAATAACTGTCGTAGCTACGTTCGCCAGAACGTCGACTCCCTGCGGTCTGGCGACCGCAGCTACGGGTAAGACCCAACACTTATTTCCCGCTCAATGCGAAGCGAAACCATTTGCAGTTAGCAGAAACCATGCAAGTAGCTTTAGTCGTCGGACATGCGCATTCGACCATCAAACATAAAACGTTGCAGTCGCACAAGCTGTTAGTGACACAACCACTGCTGGCCGATGGTCGCACGCCCGATGGTGGCCCCACCTTGGCTGTCGACCGCCTGGGGGCCGGTGCTGGCGAACGCGTCATGTTGACCAGTGACGGCAAGGCCATCCGCGAAATTTTCGGTGCCGAGAATTCTCCCATTCGTTGGGCAGTTTTAGGGATCGTCGACGAGGAATTGAAATAGCCCATGCACTTGGCATCCACAACCAGTCCAACCGCTAATGAGATCGAGGCTATCGTCCGCCTCGTGCTCCAGCGATTGCGCGCGTTGCCAGGTGTGCCAACGGGGGACTCGAGCGCTGCACAAGTGCACGAACAGGAGCGACGCGTGGTGGCGGCAAAGCATGTCGCACCCGGCAGTGATCCACTTGAGAGTAGTGATCCACTTGGCCTGACCGTGCGACTGGACCAACGCGTAGTGACGCTGGAAGACTTACGCGATCGTTGGGGTGCAATGAATAGTTTGCATGTGCAAACACGTTGCATTGTCACGCCGTCCGTCCAAGACGAATTGCGCTACCGCGGTGTCACGCTGCAACGGTTTGATCCCATACAAAACAGTGATGGAATTGCGCCGATAGCGGCGAACGCAATGCTGGTTCTGATACCTACGTCGCGTGGCAAGTCCGACAGGGCGGCGCTACAAAAAGTTGCAGCCTGTAAGCTGCTCGAGCAACTTGATGATTTGAGCCTGAACGTGCGGGAAATCGAAAGACATTTAAATCAGCCGCAACGACTTTGCCTGTGGTCGTCCCCTAAGCCCTTCGCTGCTCTCCTGGCATGCGTGAAGCTGCCCAGTTTGGTGGCCGTGCCATTGTCACGACTGGAGGATCTGCCAGCCGCGATGGAACAAGCTCGGCCCAATGTACTGATACTCGACGACCGACGTTGGACTGCCAACGGAGTCGCCAGTTTAGCTCGCACATGGTTGAACAACGCACGTGGGGGGGAGAGTGCACTATGAAGATCCATCAAGTCCTGGGGAGTGTCACACTCAGCAGGTACCACCCAAGTTACACCGGTGCCTGCCTGCTGGCCACGCGACCGCTAGATGCGGAAGTGCTGGGGGCGAGCGAAAATCCGGAAGCGGATTTAGTCATCGTGTGGGATGACCTGGGGGCTGGCGAAGGAGCCAAGATTGCCGTGAGCGATGGCGCGGAGGCAGCCCAACCCTTCAAGCCAGAATTGAAAGCGGTCGATGCCTACTGCTCAGCAATTCTGGATGCGATTCATATCGATCCAACAGTAGTGAAACAAATCAAAGTCAACTGAAAAACTTTTTTTACTCGATAACTTCAGAGATAAACCATGATCAACGCACACAAGATCAAACAAGACATCTGCGAAATTGGACGGCGGATTTACAACAAGGGATTTGCGGCGGCCAATGATGGTAACATCACCGTCCGCATCAGCGACAATGAAGTACTCTGTACCCCCACGATGCACTCCAAGGGGTTCCTCAAGCCAGAGGATATCAGCTCCATCGATATGACTGGCAAACAGATATCAGGGAACAAGAAGCGTAGCAGCGAAGCCCTATTGCACCTGGAGATCTACAACCAACGACCCGAAATCAAATCGGTCGTGCATTGCCATCCACCGCATGCCACCGCCTTCGCCGTGGCTCGCGAACCGATCCCGCAGTGCGTCTTGCCCGAAGTAGAAGTCTTTCTGGGGGACGTACCAATCACGAAGTACGAGACGCCCGGTGGACAAGCCTTCGCCGATACCATCATTCCGTTCGTCTCTAAATGCAACGTAATGATTCTAGCCAACCACGGCACCGTTAGCTTTGGTGAAGATGTCGAAAAGGCGTATTGGTGGACTGAGATTTTGGATGCCTACTGCCGTATCTTGCTACTCTCGCGGCAACTTGGACGCGTCAACTATCTCGATCAACAGAAGAGCCAGGAGTTGTTGGAGCTGAAGAACAAGTGGGGCTTCACCGATCCGCGGCTGACGGAAGAATTCCAGAACTGTGACATTTGCGCCAATGACATTTTCCGTGAAAGCTGGGCCTCATCAGGGGTCGAGCGCAAGGCCTTTGACGCTCCGCCAGCCATGCCCGCCAAGTCCGCGCCGTCCGTAGCCTCAGCCAATGCAACCGCAGGTGGCATCGATCAGGAGCGATTGATCAAATTGATTACTGAACAAGTCATGCAACAATTGAAGGGTTAGGACTGATGAAAGTTAGTATTATTGGTGGCGGTGGCTTAGTCGGATCGTGTGCTGGCTTCGCCTTGCAATGTGGCGGCGTGGCACGCGAGATTGCCATGTTGGATGTCAATGCCGATTTGGCCACCGGACAGGCGCTCGATATTCTGCACGGTGGGCCCAGTGTGGCGGATCAAATCATCTCGGCGGGTTCCTACGAACACGTCCCCTCCAGCGACGTGGTGTGCATCACCGCTGGTCTGCGCCGCAAACCGGACGAATCGCGATTGGATTTGATCAATCGCAACACCGATCTGTTTATGCAAATCTTGCAGCAGGTTAAAGCGGCCGGGCTCAAGCCCACCGCTAAGGTTCTGG
Source organism: Pirellulaceae bacterium (assembly GCA_041741715.1). Classification (GTDB taxonomy): domain Bacteria; phylum Planctomycetota; class Planctomycetia; order Pirellulales; family Pirellulaceae; genus Aureliella. Next base: position 51,976 of record JBGSJT010000713.1, read on the forward strand.
TTGTCAGCAACCCCGTCGATATTCTGACCTACGTGGCGGCCAAGACCTTGGGTTTGCCAGAGCAACAAGTCATCGGGCTTGGTACGCAACTCGATACAATTCGTTTTTGTAGTTTGATCGCCGACTACTTAAAGGCGCCTGCTACGCAAACGCGCGCACTCATATTGGGCGAACACGGCGACAGCATGGTCCCCATTTGGTCCAGCGCCACGATTGGTGGTTTGCCACTGGAAAAGTATCCGCAGTGGAGCAACCAGGCCGGCAATCAGATCTTTACGCGGACCAAGGGTTCGGGTGCGGAAGTGATTGGCAAGAAGGGTGGCGCGGGCTTCGCGGTGGGGATTGCCATTCGCGATGTAATCGAATCAATCCTGCTCGACAGTCGACGTATTCTACCAGTGAGCACGGTGCAGGGTGGCTGTTATGGCATCCGCGACGTGGCTCTATCGGTTCCGACTATTGTTGGTAATTGTGGCGCGGTGGAGCGGATCGAGTTGGAATTGTGGCCTAAAGAAATGCAGGGACTTCGCAACAGCGCCGCCTCATTGCGTCCCACTCTGGACACTGTCCTCAAACGTATAGGGTAAAACTGCGTAGCACAGTCCAACTCAAGCGACTCGGCGGCGTCGATGTGGGTTGGACTTGATCGTGCGTTCTCCCCAAGCGGTACGTTTGACGAGCCCTTGAAATGCGGAGAAGAGTTTTTGCATGTGCGGACGCTTGTACGGAAACAAGTCGACGGGGTCCATCGCATGCACCACCGCCCCGCTGTCAATTTCGAAGACTAACAAGTGTCCGTCCGGCGTCTCGCCGCAATCGATCGAATAGTAGTCAAGCCCTAGTCGCAGGTCAATCTCCATCAGTGCGGCGCGATGTCGCACGCCAAATTCCCAATCAAAGCTCTCCATAAATCGTTGTTCTGCCGCGCGATTGTCAGCGTTCTCGACCATATCCGCGTTCAGATAGTGAACCATCCAACGTGGCGATAGAGCCATATGGGCAGGATAGGCCTGACCAGCAATCACCGCCACTCGGTACTTGCGAAATAAACCATCGCTACCACTGCGATAGTCCACGAACGGCGCGATCGAAAACTCTTCGTCGCTATGTTGGCTGAGATATTCGCTGATCTGACTCACATGGTCCAGTCTGCACAGCCCATGCCCAGCGTGCGAATTGGCTGGACGAACGATCAACGGATAAGCCAACAACAGGCGCTCGTGGCCCGTCAATTCCGCCCGCGAAACGCGTTGCGACTGCACGACTACTGAGCCGCGAATATCGCGGAGCAATTCACTCAAACTGTCGCGGGCAAGCTGCGCAATTCGCTCTGGGGAATTCAAGTGCGGTTGTGGCCAATAGGTCATGACCGATTGTAGTTGACTTAACAATTGCTGGTTGCTGTCTGATTCACAGACCGCTACAAAGGCCACATCGTGTTTGGGTATGTCATGCACGGGTGGCAGGCCCGCCCCCACGTATAACATCTCCAGGGCAATATCCGAATCTTCCAACAGGAACTCGATCGGCGTGTTGGCCATCACTGCGCCGGGACCCATGATGGATAGCACGCGCACCGCTGGTCTACTGGCGTTGGAGGCCAGTCGATAATGCTGTTGTAGACGCAGCCCCTGCCATTGCAATTCGAGGGCGGCCCCGTGGTTGGCACGCAGCTGGTGCACGACAGAGAGATCGAGCAGTGCAGCCGAATCGTGCCCATCGGAGGCGACGCGCTGTGTTAGCTCGTACGTTAGTTCAACTAGATCATCGCCAGCGAACGCCAATCGCATGATCTTAGCCAGCCCATGAAGCGCGGGTGGTCGTGAGGTCACGAGGGGTCTCCACTAAGTTTAAGTTGGCGTCCAAGGTGCAATGTTGCATCAATCAACGCGTCGATTTCATGCTGTGTGGTACGATGATTAAACAGGGCTGCGCGAATAGCAACTTGCCCATCGATCACCGTGCTCGACGGCGCAACGAGCCCCGACTCTTGCAGGGCGATGACAAGCTGTGAATTGAGTTCGTTGACCGCCCGTTCGCAGGGCATGCGAAAGCAAACGATATTGAGCGATACCGGGGCGAGCAGCTCCAGTTCAGGTTCGTCGCGGATGCGTGCTTCGAGTGCGTGGGCCAATGCGCAGGTAGTATCCATCATGCGTCCTAATCGCTCCGCACCGTAGACTTGCAACGTGAACCAAACCTTTAGGGCTTTGAAGTTCCGCGACAGATCGGGACCGTAGTCGCAGGGCCAGGGAGAACCAGCAGCCAGTCCGCGCTTAGCCCGCCCCAGGTAGGCAGCCGGCGAAGCAAAAGTTGCGTGATGCAGTTCGCGATCGCGGACCAACACAAAGCCCGCGTCGTAGGGGACCTGCGCCCATTTGTGAAAATCGAGGGCCAATGAATCGGCGCGCTCGATTCCAGCATACCGCGGTCGCAGTTTGTCAGACATCATTCCTAACGCGCCGCACGCGCCATCGACATGAAACCACACTCGTTCGCGCTGGCAGATGTCGGCCAAAGCGGCTAAGTCATCGATGGCTCCAGTGTCGACTGTCCCCGCATTTCCGACAACGCAAAACGGACGTTTTCCGGCGGCTCGATCCGCGGCAATCGCTTCCTCAAGTGCTTGTGCATTGATGCCAAAGTCGTCGTTGACCTCGATGGCATGCAAACTGTCGGAGCCAAGACCACCCATGTCGAGCCCCTTGGCCACACAGCCGTGGGTTCCTGCCGAAGCATAAGCGACCAGCGTTTCGGGCTGTGGTTGCAGACCATTCCGACGCACTGCAGTCCCCAGTGTCGCGGTCCTAGCAATCAGTAACGCGATGAAATTTGCTAACGAGGAACCAGTCACGAATAGTCCACTCGCGTCGCTCGGAAAACCAAACAGCTCCGCCATCCAGCGGACGACTTGCTGTTCCACGGCAATCGGCATGTGGTCGCGGCCACCCAGGTTGGCATTGAGTCCGGCAGCTAGCGTTTCAGCCAGCATGCCAACCACATTCCCTCCACCGTGCACCCAGCCCATGAAACCAGGGTGCGCATTGCCGACAGCGAAGGGGAGGACATGTTGCTGAAACGTGGCGTAGGCTTCGGCCAGTGGTGTTGAACCGCGCGGCAGCGGAGCGCGAAAGTGACGATCGGTCCCCTCCGGGGCTGGCTGCCATACCGGTCGCTGGCGGATCTGTGCGATGTAATCCAACATATCGTCAAGCGCCTGATGACTGAGTCGCCGGTACGCATCCCAGTCGGATGGATCGAGCGAGTTTTTTTGGTCTAGCAAGTTGACGTCCTATCCCGATGTTTAGACCCTCGCACAGCCATTTATCGGCACAGCTCTCTGTCGCTTAGAGGAAAACCTGCCAGCGCCGCGAAATAGAACAAGGAAAGAGGGCCAACCGTCAGGAATCGTTCCTGCTGAAACGCTAGCAACAGCCCGGTATTGTTGGAGCCACCGATGAACTCGGTTCTTCGGCGGTGGAATGCGTCCATCCGATTCGTGACTTGCATGTCACCTTACTGCGGCTGCTCGCTCTGGATGACAATAAACTCACCTACTTTCACGGCGGTCGCTAGAAGTTGAGCTTTTCGTTTCAGGCTTGGCTTTGCGCAGCAATCTCCACGACCACAGTGCGCTGGCCAGGATGGTCAGAAGCGTTAGAGGAAGTACGACATAACCCAGGATAACGCCGAGCCGCTGACTTAATTCTGGATGCGTTTGCGCGGAGACTATCAAGAGTGTATAGGCCACGTAATAAAACAATAACGCGGCCCCCTCGAAACGCGAGATGACTCCGCCGGTAAAAAAGATCGGCAGGCAAATAACTGCCACCGCTACCATCACCGGAATGTCGAACTCAAGCGCTTCGGGGGCAATGGCGATTCCACCCGGCGCAATCATGCCGGTCAGTCCGAGCACGCACAAGATGTTGAAGAGGTTGCTCCCGACCACGTTCCCGACCGCGATATCGCGCTCACCGCGGCAACTCGCTACGACCGAAGTGACCATTTCTGGGAGCGACGTTCCCACCGCCACCACGGTCAAACCGATAATCAATTCACTGACGCCCCACAATTTGGCGATTACCACCGCACCTGAGACTAGCCAGTTTGAACCCAGCCCGAGCAACACTAAACCGATGGCGATCATTCCCAATTGATAGGTTCTTGAAGTAGACCATTTGCTCACGCTGGGCATGTGGTCGGCGTATTCTGCAACTATTTCACGACTCTCTTGACGACTTTTCCTGATCGAGAAAATTACGTAGCACAGCAATCCCACAAACAACAACGTTCCTTCGATGCGTGATATGCGTTGGTCCAGGCTAAATCCCCACAGGGCGAGCGAGGCGGCAATCATCAGGGGGACATCGAGCCGGATCAACTGGCTGGAGACAATCAGCGGAGCGACCAGCGCGGCGGCCCCGAGGATTAAGAGTACGTTGCAAATGTTACTTCCCACCACATTGCCGACTGACACGTCGGCAGCTCCCCGCAAGGCAGCTTGGAGACTCACCCCCAACTCAGGCGCGCTAGTTCCAAAGGCGACCACGGTGAGGCCAATCACCAGTGGAGAGATCCGCGACGACAGGGCCAACAGCGATGCGCCGCGCACTAGCCAATCACCTCCGAGGACTAACAGTACCAATCCACTGACGATCGAAACAACTGGCCAAAACAAATCTGTCATAGAACATTGCTTAGTATTGCGCGTTGAATGAGCACCACTGCCGCCCCAGATACGTAACCGGCCAGGGCCCAGGGGGCGATACGGCGAAAGTACCACAGAAAATCGATATGCTCCAGCCCCATCGCGGCCACTCCCGCCGCTGAGCCGATGATCAAGCAACTTCCGCCCGTTCCAGCACAATAGGCCAGCAACATCCAGAATTCGTCGTTTATCGGCATTTCGTACATTTCAATACCTGCCGCCACCAGTGGCACATTGTCGACTACCGACGAAACGAGCCCAATGACCAGCGCGACGATCTCTTGATTGGGCAGGACGCCATCCAACCACTGGGCTGCCGCTTTGAGCGAGCCCATCGCTCCCAGGGAACCGACCGCCAGTAGAATTCCCAGAAAGAACAAGATGCTCGACATGTCCACGCGCCGCAGCGCGGACAGCACTCCTGTGCTCGAACGCGTCGCTTCATCCATTGTATGACTCACCAACTCGGAGACCACCCACAGCACTCCTAAGCTGAGCATCATCCCCATATAGGGAGGCAAGTGAGTCACCGATTTGAACACGGGTACACTTAGTAGCGCCGCCAAACCGAGGAGCAGAAAGAGCCACTGTTGCCACGGTTGAATGCTCTTGTCCATGTGCCCACTGGCTTTAGGAACTTCGCCCAACTCCCCTTTCATCACATACGAAAGGCCGATTAGTGGCACCAGCAAACATGCCAGACTGCCAGCGAACAACTCCCCCATAACTTCGGTTGTACCGATCTTGTGCTTGATCCACAGCATGGTGGTCGTCACGTCGCCAATCACAGTCCAGGCTCCACCGGCGTTGGCGGCAATCACCACCAGCCCCACGAACCGCAAGCGATCCTCCTTATCCCCCACCAACTTCCGCAAGAGTGAAACCATCACAATAGTGGTTGTCAAATTATCAAGGACCGCTGACATAAAAAACGTCAATAATCCGACGATCCACAATAGCGTGCTCTTGCGCCGCGCGCGAATGCGACTAGTGACAATCGCGAATCCTTCGTGTGCGTCGACCAGTTCGACGATCGTCATGGCTCCCATCAAGAAAAACAGGATGCTGGCAATCTCTCCGGTCAAATGCAAGTGCTGGGCTTCGATCGCAAAGTGCAGGCCCACATTGCTAACCTGTTCCGCCTGAGCTTCCTCTTCGAACCAATGGGGGATGATGCCACTTGGAAGCAGTTGTTCCAAGTTTAAGATATACAGTGCCCAGCAGACCACGCCAGTAATCAACGCCGAGGCTGCTTTATTAATATGCAGCTTGTGTTCCAGCGCGATGGCGAGATAGCCCACCACGAAAATAATCACGATGGCCGTAAACATACTCTCGAAACTCCAGCGGTTTAGTTGCGCTTGCTGAGCCAACCACCAAGTCGGTTCCAGCGTCAACCGCCAAAATATAAGCTGCGTATTTGATTTGCGAGAGGGCCACAGTCAGAAAGTTTTGCTGGTTCCCAGGCTCAGCCCAACGCCGTGAACGATTTCTTGTCGCGGAACGTCAATCATGAAGTGCAGGTAGCCGGTAAGCAGTATCGTCGCGAGTTAGATGGTTTCTAGCGGTGGAATGGGAACAGGATTCAAGGATTTACGAAGCCTGGCCCACATATAGGAGCAGGGCTGATGCACACAACAGTCAGTATAAGTTCGATACAATGGCTAGGACAATCTCCATTCGCAGACAATTAGCAATTTGGTTCAATCACATGAAAATCCCCTCGCAGCAGTTCGGTGTTTTGCTATTCGCGGTGCTGTGTGCAATTCCTGCAGCGGATTTATGCGCACAGCCCACGCAGCGAGCGCCCAACATGCTTTTTATTATTACCGACCAACAACACGCGAACATGATGAGCTGCGCAGGGAACGAGCATCTCGCCACTCCGGCCATGGATCGCTTGGCGAATGAGGGAATTCGATTCACCAACGCCTATGTGTCCAACCCTGTTTGCGTGCCGAGTCGGATCAGTATGGCGACCGGCGTCATGGCTGGCCGATTGGGTGTGTTCACCAATGGTATGCGAGCAACTGTTCCACGCGAAGTCAGTCTGCTGTCGCTGGGAAAGCTGATCAAGAGCGTCGGCTATGACACTTTCTATGGCGGCAAGGTACACCTGTGCCCTGAATTGGAACCGCTCAACGCTGGCTACGACGAGTATTTCGAAGACCAACGCGAGGCGTTGCCGGGGGCCTGCATCGAGTTCATGGAGCGAAAACGCGATAGACCATTCTTTGCGGTCGCTTCGTTTATCAATCCACACGACATCTGCTTCGCCTACAGCGCTTACGCAGGAAAGTCGCCGAAGGGGAAGTCTAGCGTCGATCACCTCTATCAGCAAGCAAAGAACCTGCCACCAGAGCAATTGCCACCCCTGCCGGACAATTTCCGGATCCCAGAACTCGAGCCCGAAGCCGTTGAACTGAATGCCAAGACAACTGCGGTTACTCCCTCGGGAACAATGCGCAAAATATACGACGAACGGGAGTGGCGAATTTATCGCTGGATCTACTGCCGATTGACCGAACAAGTAGACGAACACATTGGTCGACTGCTCGACACACTACATCGAAATGGCCTGGACGAAACAACATTGGTCATCTTCACTAGCGATCATGGAGACATGGACGCCTGTCATCGCCTGGCTTCTAAGGGGACTTTCTACGAGCAGTCGGTCAAAGTTCCCTTGCTAATGAGGTACCCCGGCAGCATCGCCCCTGGTAAAACAGATAAGCGCTTAGTTTCTAGCGGACTAGATATCCTGCCAACGCTGTGCGACTATGCGGGAGTTGCAATTCCAGAGCACGCGCAGGGGAAGAGCCTGCGCTCGATCGCTGAGGGGGTGCAGAATGAGGATTGGCGTAAATTCATTGTGACGGAGAATGAAACCGGACGCATGCTGCGCAGTGAGCAATATAAGTACTGCGTGTATCGAGAAGGCGTGCTGCGTGAGTCCTTGGTCGACTTACGCGGCGACCCTGGCGAAATGAAAAATCTTGTCACCGATGCAGCCTACAAAACTATACTCGACGAGCATCGAAAGTTTCTTCAGCAGTGGATCAACTCGTCCGACGACAGCGATGCCAGAACATTTGCGTTCTGACTTGTGCGTCTTCTTCAATGAGGTAATCGTCATTCACTACGGATTGAGTTTATTAGTTGTTCCGCCGAGACAAACCCGAAATCGGTGAGCCACTATGGGTGAATGGTTCACTTTGATTTCGGCTTGCGAGTTGATTCGGTGGCGAAGTCATGTTGATTCTGGCCAGCGACCACGTCCACCTCCAGCGTGGTTTGAAAATTGTATCTCCGCGGCAACATTTGCTCCTTCATGTCGGTCCCTCCATCATCGTACATTTCCTCAGCCGATGCACCCTCGGGACCGTCAAAGCCAGTTGGCACTTCTGGGTATCCCAATATGGACACCTTATAGCGGCCGATGTTGGGACCATATTTCTCCTCGATCGAGTACTTCCCCTGCTGAATAGGACCACTTGCTCCCCGCTGATCTTCGCCACCTGGCAAGAAGCTGATCACTCCATAGGGGATTGGTTTACCATCGAAGGTGACGGTTCCGCTTACAGGGACCCGTTTGGCACCTGTATAGTCTTGGGCAGAACAACCGGCGACTACGAACATCAGTGCCAGAGCGAGGAACCAACGTCGGCTTATTACAAACATGAGGTTCAAAATTTCTAATTCGGGAGAAATCTGCAACTGTTTACAAAGGGGACGGGGACACAAACAGGGGACGGGGACACCAAACAGGGGACGGGGACACAAACAGGGGACGGGAAGGGGACGGGGACACCGAACTTTCCCGGGTGGTTCGTCCCTCCCCCTAAAACGTGCAGTGTCCCCAGGTGTTCCCCGTCTAAACTATTCAAGATCGATTCGCTAAGTGTTCTTCTCTGCGGCCCTCTGCGTCTCAGCGCTCTCTGCGTTAAGTCCGGCGTAGTTTTTTAACGCGGAGCTCGCAAAGGCGAGGAGATTCGCAGAGAAAAAGCAGGGGCGGGGACACCGAACTTTCCCGGGTGGTTCGTCCCTCCCCCTAAAACGTGCAGTGTCCCCAGGTGTTCCCAGGTGTTCTTCCCTAAAACGTGCAGTGTCCCCAGGTGTTCCCGGAGGACAAGTCCTTACGTACATAAGAGACGATCTCACTCGCGCGCAGCTGGTCAACTTTTCTTCCAATCCTGGTGTCGCCGTATTTTGCACACGCCAAGGCGAATCACTACCGCAGGGAAGCAAGCGATTGGAATTGCTGTCCGACTGGAGTTTGGTTACCGGCATTATCAATCCTCGATCTGCCCCGGAGGACCTAGATTCATCTCCAGTGGGCATGGAGGTCGAGTTTGAACCGCCACTGATGAATGGCCCAGGTCCGGACGCAGTGCTGTTCGATCTGCAGTTGTTGGTAGGCGCGGAGCTGGGCGACGCTCTTAATATTTCTACTGACCGCTCACGAGCGGCTGATAGATTAATTAACATACGCCAGTTCGACTTAGATTTAACATCCCCTGCGGCACTCGACTTGGTGCCGTATCAGGTGGGGGTGGTTGCGCCGGCTCTAGGCTCGCTGGACGAACTGCTTCAGGTTCCCGTTCGAGCTAGAAATCCCAATTTCATTCGTTCCAAAGCCTTGGCCACCGGCATCGATCTATCCGAACTGGGATATGCTGAAGGAGAAACTGTAGCTCGGATAATGCTTCACGACAGTTTCCATGACGGTCAAGGTGTCGATCCAGTGCTGATTATCGGCTTACCTATAAAAAGATTAGCCACCGATGCAAAATAGATGACGTTCACCGCGAATGTAAAGCCGACCGTGGCTGATGGCCGGTGATGCATCGCATTGTTCGTAGAGAGGATTGGTTGCCAGAATGTTTAGTTCCTCACCAGCTTCGACAATGGTGGTGACGCCGTCACGAGCAAGAAAATAGACGAGACGCTCCGTGGCCACCAACGATGCGTTGAAGGCTCCCGACAAACGAGCTTGCCAAAGGCGTTCGCCATTGGTCGAATTGAAGCAGTTGGCCATTCCGCGGTCGTCAGCGACATAAAGTTTGTGACCGACGAGCACAGGGGATGGCACGTAACACCGCACGTATTTGTCCACCTGCCAGGCGACGTGCGAGTCAGTGACATCGCCGACCCCGTCGGGGCGAATAGCCATCACGTGGTGAGTTGGAAATCCACCCGCTAACATGAAACGCTCGCCATCATAGACCATCGAAGCTACGAATTGCTCGGTCGGTCCTTCAACGCTCCACCTCAGCTTGCCGTCTGATAAATCAAACCCTGCCACATGCCCGCTTCCAGAGAGCACCAATTGATCGCGACCGTCAACGTTGCGAATAATCGGCGTGACGTAGCTGCGGATACCATGGGCACGCCGCGTGCGCCACACTTCCTGACCGGTGGTCTTGTTAAATGCGACTAAGTAGCTGCTGCCGTCGTGATCTCCGTTCAGGATCACTAGATCGCCATACAGCACTGGAGAACTGCAGAATCCATGTGCGCTAACGAAATCTCCGACTTCGATTTGCCATTGGACTGCGCCTGAGAAATCGATGGCCGTCAAGACGATTTTTCCAGGTGTTATATCGCGATCATTGTTACCCACATTGGGCGCAGGAATCAAAGTCGTTCCATCCACTTTTAAGAAAGGGACATAGATCATTTTGCCATCTGTGGCTGGAGTACCAGATGAATGGCTATTAAGTTTATGCAGAGTTTCCAGTGGCGACCGCAATACATCACACCGCCACAGCTCGTTGCCTGTTTCGGTATCCAGGCAGAGCAGTAGCCGTTGCTGCTCGGCCTCCAGGCACGTGGTTACAAAGAGGCGATCTTCCCAAATGATGGGCGACGAATGTCCCTTGCCGAGCAATTCTGTTTTCCACAGAATGTTCTTACCCGTGACGGCATCCCATTCGGTTGGCAGGTCCCGTTCGCGGCTTGTACCGTCTCCCCGCGGCCCTCGCCAACCCGACCAGTCTTCTGCTATTACAACACTGCAGGCCGCGAACCATACGCTAACGACGATCAACACAACGCGCGCGCGCGCGACCAAATGCTTGGCCTGACGTAGGATGGAGTACATAGGTCGATGTCGATTCCTAGTTTGATTGCTTAGCATCGTTCGGGAAATAACTGTCGTAGCTACGTTCGCCAGAACGTCGACTCCCTGCAGTCTGGCGACAGCAGCTACGTTTAAGATCGGACACTTATTTTCCGATCAATGCTTAATCTTATACAGATGAGTCTTACCTCTAACGAAAATCGCTCCCTTGGAGACAGCGGGGCAAGCGGTCGTGCCTAACGCGGGGGCATCATTGCTGGCGACTTTCTTAAAGCTCCTGCCCACTTCGAGGATCGTACCGACTCCTTCTTCACTAAAAAAGTAGAGATGCTCGCCAGCAAGGATGGGCGAGCTACGATAGTTGCCCGGCACACGTCCTTTCCAAATCTCTTTTCCATCGGCTACATCGATGCACGACGCGACTCCCAGATCATTGATTTGATAGATTAAGCCAGCGTGGTAGATCGCCTTGGCAAATTGCGGATTGCCGTTTGCAACAATCCAGGCGACATGCGTATCGGTTACATCGCCTTGCGTCGTGGGATTAACTTTCACTGCAATGAGTTGGGCACTGCGCGCACCTGTATTGATGATTACCAAGCCTTCTTTTGGTAACCACAGGGGACGAATACCGGCGTTGTAACTTGAGTGCCGCACCGTCCACAGTTCGCGTCCTGTTTCCAAGTCGTAACTTTGCATCGCCTTCGAACCGACTGAGAGCACCTGACTTTGGCCATTGATGGTTGCAATCCCAGGTGTGCAGTAAGCCTTGCGCAAATCTCCCTCTCGCTTGGGCACACCGTTCTCGTCCAAATCGCCGTAGTCCGTACTCCGATTGGTGCGCCACACGGTTTCGCCCGTTTGGCTGTTGAGAGCGACTGTGTATTGCTGGTCGATGCCATCGAAAGTCAAAACGAGTTTATCATCGAAAAGCACAGGCGAGGAACCCGGCCCTCGGAAGTGACGGCATGGTAAATCTCGACGTTGCCAAATCACTTCCGCCGTCTCTGGGTCCAGTTTCGCGGTCCCGTAACAGCCAAAGTGTACGTAAACTGCGCCAGGTGCCAGCACGCAACTGGGGGCTGCATAGTTATTGAACCCGGCGGCTCCCCCCAATGACTCAACTTCATCGTTTTCAAACAGCAGCTTGTCATGCACCACGCTCCCTGTTTCTTCGTCGATACCGATAATGTACTGTTTCGTTCCGTCTGGATTGGCGGCAGTCAGCCAAACTTTTCCATCCAAGATGACTGGCGAGGAATGTCCCTCGTCATGCAGCGGCGTTTTCCAGGCGATGTTCTCAGTTTCGCTCCAGTGCGTTGGCAAGCCTTCGGCATCTTTGGCCGCAACTTCGCCAGATAGTGCTGGACCATGCCGGTCGGGCCACTGGGCACCGGCGGGAACACAAATGAGTAATGCCAGGATCGCTATAAATCGAGAGAATATCATCGTTGGATTGGCTCTAAGTCTTAGAAGGGGCAGATGCAAAGACACTACAGTTTAGCATGATCCACAGGTAAGTTGTTAGTACGGTTGGTGCCGAGTTTGCATTACGCTTGAAGCTATTGAAACGATCGAAAACGCAGCCAACTGAGCTTCGCTATACTAGCGAACTAAATATTTAATAAATCCCAAGGACAGCACATGAAAAATTCCATCTGGATCTTAGTGATTGCTTTTGCCATTACCCTATTGCGCGTACACAATATCGCACTGGCTGTTGACCGACCGAATATCATCGTGTTGTTGGCGGATGATCTTGGATATGGAGACCTCTCCTGCTTCGGTAGTCCGGCTGTAAAGACCCCCAACCTTGATCGACTGGCGCAAGAGGGGATGAAGTTTTTAAATTACTATGCCGCCTCCGCCGTCTGTTCTCCGACGCGGGCATCGCTACTGACCGGTCGCTATCCGCTCAGGTTCGGTATCACTAAGCATTTTGATGACGTGCACCACTGGTTGCCCGAGTCGGCCACCACCATTGCCGAACTGCTGAGGAGTGCTGGCTACAATACGGCACACGTCGGCAAATGGCATCTGGGCGGGTTGCATGTCGACGCGCGGGGCCAACGACTCAACGATCAGCCAGGGCCGCGACAGCACGGCTTCGACCACTATCAGACGCAAATTGAGCAGCAACCCACACGCGGTGAGATGGGTAAGAATCGCACGCTTTACCGACAGGGGGGAACAGTGCTCATACGCGACGATCAAAAGATCAGCGAAGATGATCCGTTTTATTCGAAACACCTGACCGATGCCAATGGTGATTTTGCGGCTGAGCTAATCGAGAAACTTTGCACGCCGGAGCGACCATTCTTTCTCAACCTGTGGTGGCTGGTTCCTCATGCACCCTACGAACCAGCACCGGAACCCCACTGGACGGCTACCCGAGCTGATGGCCTTAGCGAAGATCAACACTGCTTTCGTTCCATGGTGCAACATATGGACGCGAAGGTGGGCCAGATCCTCGACAAGCTCGACGAATTGGGAATCGCGGATAACACGTTGGTGCTGTTCACCAGCGATAACGGTGCGGCCTACGAAGGATTCATCGGTGAGCTGAAAGGTGGAAAAACAGATTTGCATGACGGCGGTCTGCGCGTTCCCCTGCTCGTTCGTTGGCCAGCGGCGATTCAAGCCGGTCGGACTTCCGCTGCGTTTGCTCATAGCAACGATCTGCTACCAACATTTTGCCAAGCGGCTGGCATCGAATTGCCCAAGGATTTCCCCCGGGATGGTCTCAGCCTGTTGCCACATATGCAAGGCGAACCCGCCCCAAGCGATGAAGCACGTGGGACTGTGTTTTGGCAACTTGATCTGTATCCGAAATTGCAACGACACTATCCCAAACCCGAACCCTATGCTACCGAAGTTGTCGTGCGCGGGAATTGGAAATTGCTCGCCAAAGATGGAGTAGCTGTGGAACTATTTCACATGAAAACTGACCCAAATGAAACGCACAACGTGATCGCACAACATGCGACCCTGGTTGCCTCGATGATTGGGCAACTTCAGCAATGGCTCAGTGAGGATCGAGAAGTTCCGTAGCCGACTGTAGATTTGGTGAACCTCAGGCGTTAGCTATGGACGGCAGCCTACGGCAACACCGCGCAGCTAGAGGAGTCTTGATTTAGCCAAACGTGACGCGTGATCGGCGGGGCTGTCTATTCTGGGGCGGCCTCATTGCCCGGTGCCTTACGGCCCACGGCTTACCCATGGAGTAGGGATATCGTCAGCGCCATAGCAGCCGACGTCGGCATATCCAAGGTCATCGCAAAAAACAACGATTACGTTTGGACGTAGTGGCTCGCCATGTGCCACGCCCAACATCATCAAGGAGGCGAAAAACGCCGTGCGGATGCAGCTCATGGATTGTTCTCCTTGCGTGACTTCGGCATGGTAGATGACGCTAGCCATTACATGATACAATTGTAGTGACTTCGTCCCTCGCAGCGCTCTCTGTGAGATTGGAATATGAAAGAACAATTGACCAAACTTTTGACCGCAACTCCGTTCGTTCCGTTTACGATCAAGATGAGTGATGGGCAGAGCTATCAAGTCCGTCATCCTGAAAACTTGGCTGTGGGGAAGCACTTCATGGTCTTGATTGAGCCCGAAAGAGATCGCACCCACGATCTTTACTTGCTTCACGTGACTTCGTTTGAACGCACTCCCACAGTCCGTTCCTAGTTGTACCATATGAGCTCTAGCCCTTTTTCAAACTAGCCCTTTTTCAAACTAGAAAGTTGAACAATGAAACGGCTCGCCTTCGCAATTCTGATCATGTTGGTACCTTTCACTGCCTCAGCAGCACTAGCCCAGACGGCAGTTGCGCCACTACAGAAAACGGCCAGTCAAGCGCCTGACGAGGCGGCACCGAAGCTCGACCCAGACGGAAGTTTAAACGCTGGCTTTATGAAGTCTCACGACAAATTTTTGGACATCGCGCAAGCCGGAACCGCTCAACTTCTGTTTCTGGGCGACTCCATCACGGCTGGTTGGGGACGCAAGAGTGAAATTTGGGAAAAAGCCTTTGGGAGTTATCAGCCTGCGAACTTTGGAATCGGAGGAGATCGAACTCAGCACGTTTTATGGCGAATTACGAATGGCGAACTTGAGGGGATTCGCCCCAAGGCGGTAGTACTGATGATCGGCACCAATAACTCAGGCACCGATTCGGCAGAGGGTATCGCCAAGGGCATTACTAATATTGTGGAGACAATTCGAACTGAGCAACCGCAGGCCAAAATTCTGTTATTGGCAGTTTTCCCACGCGGTGAAAAAGCTGAATCGAACCCAGGTCGCGATAAATTGAATCAGGTCAACAAAATCATTGCTAAGCTGGACGATGGCCAGCACATTCACTATCTCGACATCGGCAACAAATTCCTGCAACCCGATGGCAGTCTTAGCAAGGAGATCATGCCAGACTTCCTGCACTTATCTGCGGCCGGTTACCAGATTTGGGCAGACGCCATTGGTCCCAAGCTTGCTGAATTAATGAAGTAGGTTTGAACAGGTTCGGTCAGGCGGGCGCAGCCCCGCACGTCAGGCATTCCTGCCTGACCGGCACCACTCTGCAAGCTAACTCCGACTATTCTGCGTAGCTCTAATTTCAACTTTGATTGTCCGACGGCAGAAGGGTATACGAATGACCGAACCACGACAGCACGCTAACACCAGCCAAGCAACAGATCCCAATCCCGCTCCAGAGACTACTTACGCCGAGCGAGCGCGGACGATGCTCTCTTTGAATCAGGTCGGTGTTTTATCCACGCAATCGAAAAAGCTGAAGGGATTCCCATTCGGCTCGACCATGCCATACGCCCTGGATGAAGTTGGGCGACCGCTGTTCCTGATCAGTACGATGGCGATTCACACTAAGAATCTCCAATCCGATCCCCACGCATCGTTGTTCGTCAGCGTTCCTGAAATGCACAGCGATCCATTGGGCGCGCCGCGTATGACCTTAATTGGCCGGGGGGAGGCGGTCCCAACGGACGACCTCGCGGCCGTGCGCGAAGTGTACCTAGCTCGTCATGAAAACGCTCGGTACTACGTCGATTTCGCGGACTTCTCTTTTTGGCGTCTCAATCCAGTCGATCTCTACTTCGTGGGTGGGTTCGGTGTGATGGGCTGGATCGCAATAGCCGATTTCGAACAGGCGACTGCGGATCCATTGGCCGAGGGGGCACCAGGAATCCTCGCGCACATGAACATAGACCACGCGGCAGCGATGATCGAGATCGCGCGACATGAGCATGCTATCGATGCCACCGAAGCCAAGATGACGGCAGTGGACCGGCTGGGTTTTCAACTTCGCCTCAAGACTCCCGAACGCGTTCGTTCGGTGCGAATCGGCTTTGATCAGGAGGTTCACAGCGCTGACGAATGTCGTCAAGCACTCGTCGCGATGGTCAAGCGGGCGCGCTCCCCGAGTCAATAGTTCCATGGCAATATCAGCTCGACGCGCCAGCGAGTGGGTCGCCGAATTGTCGAGTTTGCGCTGCTTGTCGAGCTTGTGGGACTGTCGAGCGGAAAGGGCAGGAACCCACTCGCTGGTGCGTCGAGCTGATATTAGGTGCCTGCGTTCGACAGGATTTGCACTATGCGTCGAGCCAAAAACTGTGCTTCATCGTCGCGCAAGTTCACGACGGAGATCAAGAACCCCGCATCACCCGTTCCATCGACGCGGCCTGTCACGATCGATGGGGTACCGGATCGCAGCCTTTCTTTCAACTCAGCGGGTGTTACTCCCAACTGCTGCTCGTTCCATTCAATCAATAAGTGTGGAAAGCAGTTCGCGACTTCAGGAACGATCGTGCGGCTGGTCAGCGTTGGAACCGGCTGCAATAGCTCTTGCAAGATTTCGATGCGACGCGTGCATTGCTCATGAAAAGTATCGCCAGAGTTCAGAAACAACTCAACCGCTTTCCAAAGCCCGACGATCGCTTCCTTGCTGACTTTGGCGACACGCCCCACAGTCCCTTCGTTGGGGAGGGCATTTCGTTTGGCCGCATCGATGAGATCAGCACGTCCGAGTAACAGACCAGAGCTCTGTGGACCACGCAGCGCCTTGCCACCGCTGAACACGACCATGTCGTATCCCTGGTGATTAAATTTCCACAAGCTTTCGACCGGTGGAACATCGGCGGCCGCATCGAGCAGCGTCGGAAGTGAAAACTTCTTGGCCAGTTCGATCCATTCCGCGTGACGGATCTGACCATGTGGCTCGGCCAAGTTGTAAGCCATCATCATGACGGTGCGGTCATTGATGGCTTGTGCAACGTCGTCAACCGTTTCCACATCCACGATATGTACGCCACACATTTCGATTTGCCGATCGTACAGATGGCGATGGCCGCATTGCCGTAGAACTTCTATGCGAGTTTCGGGCCTGCGCTCAATAAACTCGGGATAGCGCAATGTTATCGCGGCCGCTGTCCCCAACAGAATGCCACTAGCCGCGCCGCCGGTGACCAGAGCTGCGTCGACGTGCAACAACTTTGCCAGTTTTTTTCCTACTGCGTCTTGCAATTCGCGTAAGTCAACAAAGTGTTGTGCCGCTTCGGCGCAAGCGGCGATGACTTCAGGTGGCATCAACGACCCACCGAACTCAGTGAAGGTCCCCGCCGCGTTGATGATCGTCTTGACCCCCAACTGCTCGTAAATGTTAGGCGCTAATTCCACAACAAATAAACCAACATTTGCGAAGTCGCCACGATCACCCCCCAAACTCTTGATCGTTTCCACCACTTGGGCGATTCGTCCTCTTCGGTCAAATGAGAGGACGGGACGACCAACAGCCACACTACCAAACATGCGAAGACGGCAGCAAAAACCAGCCTGCCTGAGAGGGGAGCCGATTGCGCTAAAGTCAAACTGAAAAACAAATCAGACATTGGGTTCGTTCTCCCGTATGGGCAACCAGCACACCAAGCCACGCAATCGCTCTTCATCATAGGGGCGGGTCATGAGGCTTACTAGAATCACTGTTATCAACGCTCCCACGAATGACCACCAAGCGGTCCACAGGAAGAGCACCTCATAAAACGTCATGACAGCGGCCGAGCCAATGCCGACCAATAGTCCCATCAGCCCTCCCCATTGTGTCGCTCGTCGCGACAACATGCCAGCCAACAACAACGCCAACAAGGCACCTTGAAAGAAACTTAGAAAAGTCTGAAACGCTTCGAACACCGACTTAAACGTGTCTCGAACGTAAAACGATGCGAGAGCGCCGCCTAGTAAAAATACGACAATTAAAATCCGTCCGACCCACAAACATTCTCGATCCGAGGCTTGGGGGCGTAGGAGTGGTTGGTACAAGTCGGTAACGCAGAGCGTCGATGCTGAATTCACGTAAGAATCGAGATTGGACATGATGCCGGCTAGAAACGCCCCCAATACAATCCCGAGAATCCCTGTTGGCAACAGCTTGACGAGCTCGGGCAGCACCCCGCCAGGCTTCCACGTATCGGCGTTGGCACTCCCCAAGCGATCGTGAAACAAAGCCAGCCCGATCAGTCCCGGCAGCACTAGCAAGAACGGGAAGACTGTTTTAATCGCGGCGCACAACACATACGATGCGCGAGCTTCGCTCTGGCTCTTGGTCCCAAACGAGCGCTGCACAATCGCTTGATTGCCGATCCAATAAGCTGGACCGAGTACGAATCCCAGCCCCAGCAACACAGCCGGCCAGGGGTAGTCCGCATCGCTGGCCGGACGCAGCAGTTGAAAATGATATTCCGTATTGGGGAGCGCCGCGACTTTCTCACGCAAGGCGGACCAACCACCGACTTCGGCCAAGCCAATGACGCAGATCAGGGTAGCCCCCACGATGAGTACCAAACACGAAATGAAATCAGTGTAGACCACTGCCTTGAGTCCACCGAACACAGTGTAGACGCCGACCAACGTGGCTGTGACTCCAACGGAAATGAGAAAACCCCAGCCGAGGAGATTTTCAAACATCGTGGCTGCGCTGACAAAGATGACACCCAGGGTACCGACCATGAATAATGCCCATATCACGGCAAAGAAATAGCGGACGGCCGAGTTGTACCGTCGGCCCAGATATTCCGGTATGGTGTAGACCCCCGCCAACCATAGAAAAGGCATGAACAGAAACGCAGCGATCAATACTGGGAAGACACAACCGATCAAATCGAAGTTGGTCATGACCAGTCCAAAACGGTAGCCATCATCGGCCAGTCCCACCATATCCTTGGCACCGATATCAGAGACAACCAAAGAGGTCCCGACTGCCCACCACGGAAGCGAGCGCCCCCCCAGGAAAAGATCCTTGCCCGTTTTTACTCCACGGCTGACCCACAGTCCGACCGCCGCCACACCAATCAGGTAGAGGACGACAAGGGCTAAATCAAGGGTGTGGAGGTGCATTCGCGATGGTCTCGAGAGTAAAAGTTGGATTCTAATCGATCTAAGCATCGTGCGGGAAATAACTGTCGTAGCTGGAGTCAACTCGTGTTAGAATAATAGAATTCTTGCTACTTGGAACGACCTGATGAAATTTGCGACCAACCCATTGCCTGGCATGAACCCTTGGCTTGAAGCTCAGTGGGGGGATATCCATACCAAGCTCACCACCTATGCTTGCGATCGAATTCAAAGTCAGTTGCCGTCCGATCTGCAAGCTCGCGTCGAAGAGTATCTGTCGGTCTACGAACCGGACGAAGAGGATGGATTTTCTAAGCGTCGACAAGTGGCACCGGACATTCAGATTATCGAGCAACCGGGGGTTGCTGCGGTATCGAGTCTCAATAGCGGTACGCTCTTGGCTGATGAAGCGCTCCATATTCGACGACGTCGCGAACCGGAAACCATGCGTTCCATCAGCATTGTCGACTTAAAGAACCAACGTAGAGTAGTCACGGCGATCGAGTTCATCAGTTTGGCCAACAAAACTGGTCGTGCAAACCGTCAGCGGTATTGGACCAAGCAAATGGAACTGCTGGAAGCGGAGGTGAACTTGGTCGAGATCGATCTGCTCCGTGCTGGAGGATGGGTGTTGGCCGTCCAGCGGGATTTGTATCCTCAACGACTCGTCGAGCCCTATCGCATCTGCGTGATTCGAGGCGAAAACTCGGAGCTGGCAGAAGTCTACCAAGCTTCCTTCCGTCAGCCATTGCCCAACATTCGCGTCCCCCTGCGGCCTGCGGATAACGACGTGCTATTGCCGCTGCAGGAATTGCTCGATCAAGCCTACGTCAGCGGTCGCTACGGCAACGATTTGGAATACTCAGTCATGCCCGAACCGCCGTTGGAACCTGACGATTGGAAGTGGATCAACGATTATTTGCACGCGAAGCAGTAGTTATTGCGCGTAAGTAATTTCCACTCCTGCTCTACCGCGTCAGGGCTTCGAGCCGAGCCAATGCGACCATCAGTTGATGCCAATGGACGAGCAACTCAAAAGTATCGAATTGCGCCGAATCGTCGCGATCGAAGCCGATTTCGTTGATGAGGATGGCATTGCCCAAGACGCGAACTCCCTCGACTACCGACACTTCACCCTTTTTTTCGGGGCTCAGTTCTTCGTCATCGTAGACGGGAACGACTTGTCGCATAGCGCAGTGCACGGCCCACAGTGCCGCTTTTTCGCTATCGTCGGCTGAGATGATGGTCCGTACATTGCCGCTTTGAACGTAGAACTTGGCCATGATTTTCTGTCTTTCGAGGGGGGGGAAGTTTGGGTTGATGGCTTATGCGTGCCTGACTAACCCTAGATATCGCAGGTCCCCGGACACCTTTGGTCACTGGGGAGAACGAGTTTCCGGAGATTTGTCAAGTTTGCTGGTGAGCCCATTGCCCCCTTGAAAACTTGGGACTGGGCGAATCTGCTGACAGAATCTGTGTTTTAGGCGAAACCTACTGGAACCTGTGGGGTTAAACCTAATATGGAGTTCCGTCATCAGGCCTCCCGTGTGGAGAAAACCATATAAAAGCCAAATTGGAATCTGAGCCAATTTGCTGGTCTTCTTGACGGACCGCGCAGACGCAGCCGGTTGGGGGAACTAAAATCAGATTTCGAACAGCCCCGCCTGATACACTTCGCTCCTCCCGTTTGACCTCCCCATTTGCAGCCCCGCACGGTCCCAGCGTGGCTCCAGCAATAATCCCCATCGCGGTTTCCGCCATTTTCGTAGGTTAGGAATGAGATCCATGAAATCCAATCGCGCCCCCTCGAACCGAACAGGCAAAACCCTGTTGATTGCCTTGGCCCTGCTCGCTGTGTTGGCTGGGGGTGGCTACGCGACGTATCAGTACGGCGGGTTTGCGGGTGGTCCGGCGACGGACGAGATTGTCACTGAGAAAGTGATACGTGGCCCCTTCGATCACATCGTCCTGGAGCAGGGAGAGATCGAAAGCAGCAGCAACATCGACGTGGCTTGCCAAGTAAAATCCCAGAGCGCTGGCGGGAGCGGTGGTACTCCGATCCTGTGGGTCATCGAGGAAGGGACGTACGTTAAGAAGGGTGACAAGCTGGTCGAGCTGGATGCGTCGGCCCTCGAGAATCAACTCAAGACACAGCGCATCGCGGTGTCGAGTGCTACAGCACAAGTCATCAGCTCCGAAGCTGCTGTGCGGACTGCTGAAATCGCCCTGCAGGAATACCTGGAAGGGACCTTCATGTCGGAACGCAAGGCCATCTTGAGCGAAATTGATGTGGCCCAACAAGGGCTACTGAACGCCGAATTGAAATTGGCCAGCGCCGAACGACTGGCTGCCAAGGGAATGTACAACAAACGCCAAGTTCAAGCCGAAGGCTTCTCGGTCTCCAACGCCAAGAACGTACTGGAATCAGCCGAAGCCCGGCTAGGGATTCTTGAACGACTGACCAAGGAAAAATTTAAGGTTCAATTTGAAAGCGATATCGAAGCGGCCAGAGCCAAACTCGGTAGCGATAACAGCTTGTTGGCCGAAGAAGAAGACAAGCTCCGCGATCTGCAAGACCAAGTTGCCAAGTGCGTGATCATGTCCCCTGCCGAGGGTGTCGTGGTCCACAACAATCAATACAGTTCGCGGGGTGGTGGCGCTGAGTTTGTAGTCGAAGAAGGTGCCATGGTCCGCGAGAGACAAGTCATTATTAAACTCCCCGATCCGACCAAAATGCAGGTCAAGGCATCAATCAACGAGCAAAACATTACGCTCATTGCCGAAGGGATGGCGGCTAAAATCAAAGTCAATGCTGTAGATGGCGACATGCTGGCGAGAATTAAACGCGTCAATAAATATCCAGAGCCAGGGAGCTTCTTCAGCTCGTCAGTCAAGAAGTACTCGACCTTTGTTGAAATCCTTTCACCATCCAACTCGATCCGCACCGGTATGACCGCCGAAGTGCGCATCTTCGTCAAACAACTCCCCGATGCCCTTCAGATTCCAGTACATGGTATCTACGAATACAAAGGACATCACTTTTGCCTCCGCAAGAAGGGTGAAGGCTGGGAAACGGTCGAAATCACAATTGGTGCCACCAATGACAAGATGGTCACCATCGACAAAGGCTTAGAGGAGGGTGATGTAGTGGCCCTGAATCCCCGCAAGAATCTCGACCTCATGGATTTGCCGGAAGTGGACGAGGTTGGCGATCGCGAGAGGCTGGCCGAGATTGGCGCCGATGCGGGTGAACCCGTCAAGCCTGTCGATGTGGAGGCGGCTGCGGGTGGCGCGCCTGGCAAAGGTGGGCCTGGTGCGGGTGGAGCAGGCAAAGGTGGGCCTGGTGGTGGAGGTCAACGTGGCGGGGCTGGTGGTCCTGGTGGTGGCGGCGGCCCAGGAGGAGGTGGTGGAGGGGGTGCCTTCAATCCGCAAATGATTGTCGATCGCATCTTCCAAGCGGACACCGATGGTGATGGCAAGATCTCCAGCGACGAGATGAGCGAACTGGATGATCGCATGCGTGAGCGAGCTGGAGCATACGACACCAACTCCGATGGCTTCATCGAAAAAGCCGAGGTGCTACAAGCCATAAAAAAATGTATGGCGGAACGCGCCGCCGGTGGCGGAACGTAGGAGTACGCGCAAGAACGTATTTCGAGATGATTGTATTGGAAAAATAACTCAAGCCTCAAGGCTTCGACATGCTGGCCTGCTCCATCCGTGATTTGAAAAAAGAATACGTGCTGAAAAGCGAAACGGTCCGCGCCTTGCGCGGCGTTTCCTTCGATGTTCCTGAAGGGGACTACGTGGCCATCATGGGCCCGTCAGGGTCAGGTAAAAGCACTCTGCTGAATCTACTGGGCTGCCTCGATCAACCCAGTGGCGGCGAATTGCTGCTGGGCAAGGACAATGTGGCCACCATGACCGACGACCAGTTAGCCGAGATTCGTTCGCGAAGGATCGGTTTTGTCTTTCAGTCGTACAACTTGATTCAGCAATTGACAGTGGTCGAGAATATTCAAGTTCCGCTGTATTACCAGGGCAAACTGGGACCGAAAGAACGCAAGCGCTGCGTCGACTTGGCCGCGCGTGTTGGCTTGGCAGATCGCCTGACACACCGTCCCACGCAGCTTTCCGGTGGTCAACAGCAACGCGTGGCCATCGCGCGAAGCCTAGTCAACGATCCTTACTTTATCCTCGCCGACGAAGCGACCGGAAACTTGGATTCGAAAACCACCGCTGAGATTTTGGCCCTCTTCGATGAACTCAATGGCGAGGGACGGACGATCATTATGGTCACCCACGAAGACGAAGTGGCCGAGCGCGCTAAACGAATCGTGCGACTGCGCGACGGTTTGTTGCAGTCGGATAAAATAAATTCTCCCGAGCATCGCCAGGCCGCTGCGGCCAGAGCCTTGGCTCTCATTCCAGTCGGTGATCGAAATCCCGAAGAATTTGAAGTTAAGGTGTAACAGCACATGCTTTGGTTGCGTACATTAAGTTTGGGTGTCAAGAGTTTGCTCCTCCACCCCCTGCGCTCGCTGCTAACCGTCCTCGGTATTTTCATTGGCGTGGCTAGCGTGATTTGGTTGCTGGCCATCAGTGAAGGGATCAGCAACGAAGCCCAGCGACAAATCGAGAGTCTGGGTGCTGACACCATCATGATTCGCTCGGTCGAGCCCCCCACCGATAAACTTAGTTCACAAGGGGTTACACCGTACGGCCTGACGAGGGCCGAGTTCGATATGTTGGTGAAGACCATTCCGACCCTCAAAAGCGCGATCCCCATCCGCGAGATCAAACGCAAGTTTACTCACAAAAATCGCACGGTCGAAGGGCGTTTGGTCGGTTGCACTCCCGAGTACGCCGATCTAACTCGGCTGTTCATTGATCGCGGACACTTTATCAGTGACGCGGAAAACTTCCGTCGCGATTCCGTGTGCGTGCTAGCTTCTGACGTCGCCGCAACACTCTTCCCCTATGAAGATCCGATCGGCAAGCGCGTCGACCTCCCCGACCACAAAGATTACTACCGCGTGATCGGTGTGCTGAAATTTCGCAACGATTCGGCAGCAATCGGTGGTTCGATGGAGGCACAGAGCTTCCGCAACGACATCTACATTCCCATCAAGACGCTACAGGCACGGATTGGTGACACAGTTGTACGTCGCTCCGGTTCCTCGTTCAGTGGCGAGACGATGGAGTTGAATCAAATCACCCTGCAAGTCGGCAGCGTCAACGAAGTTAAGGCGACCGCCTCGCTGGTGGAAGAGGCCCTCAAGGGTCATGATCAAATGGAAGATGTGGCGGTGGTCGTCCCGTTGGAACTACTAGAACAAGCTCGCACCACACGATTAATGTTCATGGTTTTCATGGGGCTGGTAGCTGCAATTTCGCTCTTGGTGGGTGGCATCGGGATCATGAACATCATGCTAGCCACGGTGACCGAACGCACGCGCGAGATCGGTATTCGGCGCGCCTTAGGGGCCAAGCAAAGGGATATCGTAGCGCAGTTCCTAGTCGAAGCGGCTGTGCTCAGCGTCGTCGGAGGCATTACCGGCATTTTGGCTGGAGTCTTCTGCAAGCCAGCTATTGTCTGGACGCGAAATTTTGTGACCGAAGCTTATCCTGACACCATGGCAGCTCTTCCCGACGTAGTCCGCAATGTGACGCCAGCCATTGTGCCAGAATCAATTCCGATCGCCTTCGGTATCTCTTTAGTGGTCGGGATCGTCTTTGGACTCTTTCCCGCCTATCGCGCAGCGCAAATGAATCCCATCGAAGCCCTGCGCCACGAATAATCGCGATGCGACAGCCTCTCTCCCCAGCGGCCCCAATCGACCTTTTACGCTATGATATTGAGGATTCTAGGAACTCACTGAAGAGCGTGGACGTCTTTCTCCTGTGGTAGCGCATGCTAACCGAAGATCAACAAGCGATTGAGCAGGTCTTGCGAGGCGATTCGTCCGCTTATGCCGATATCGTCGACCGTTACCAGCGTCGATTGTTGGGGCTGTTGTTTCATGCCTGCGGCGATGCCGAATTATCAGAGGATCTGGCACAAGAAGCCTTTGCCCGCGCCTATCAAAAACTAACACTTTTTTCTGGTGAGTCGCAGTTTTATACGTGGTTGGCCCGGATCGCTATGAATTTGTTCTTCAGCGATCGACGCCGCAAACGACTGGAGAACCAGGTGCGTCGCGAGGGGCTCGATGTGGCTCTCGATACTGATGCCTTTGCCAATCGCAGTGGAGACACTCTCCCCGACCAACAAATTGAACTCAATGAGACGCAACAATGTGTACAACAGGCCGTTGAAATGCTCGACGAAGAGCGGCGGGTGGTCGTGATCATGCGCGACTTCGATGGCATGGACTACGATACTATTGCTGAGACGTTAGAGATTCCCGTCGGTACAGTTCGCAGTCGCTTGCACCGCGCGCGACTCGAGTTACGAACGATCCTTCAACGAAAAGCGGTTCAGCTTGGGTTGAGTGACCTATGAGTACGCCCCAACCATCTAAATTTGACGATCACGACGACGCCAACTTGGACTTCCAAGAAGAGTGGCTTTCGGCCTATTTGGACGATGAATTGAGTGCCGGGCAACGCAGCATCGTCGAGCAACGCATCAATGTTGACCCACTGTCCGCGTTGATGTTGCGCGATCTCGAGCAAATCCGTGGATTGGTCCGCAGCTTGCCCGCTTGGAGCGGCAAACAGCTCCAAGTTCCCGTGGCTGAGTTGCGATTGAACGAAAGCGCGACCGCGATAGCTCCGACGGCCGTTGCCGACAGGGCTCAGGTCGACGGGAACTTTCATGATGAATTGCGTCCTCCCGTCGATCACTCCCTGACATCGGACTCGATTGACGATGTACTGCAGAGCGACAGCCCCCACAGACAAAACGGCTCAACCGATCGACCACCCGACAGGCCAATGTGGCGTTGGCTTAGACCAGTGGCGCTAGCCGCAAGTTTGCTTCTGGCGTTGGGACTGGGACTGATGCTATGGCCTGCGGCTGCTCCCCGGAACTTGGCGACTTCAACGCGCGTCACTGAAGTTGCAGCGGCTCCGATGGTTGACGCACCTGAACCGGCATTGAATCCTCAGGCAGAACAATCAGCTTCGGCAGGTGCAAGTGCGGATGCTGCGGCACCCCAGGCTGAAACGGAAACAGTGCAGTTCGATTCGAAATTGGAGCTCGGGTACCAAGCTCAACCTTCGCTCCCGGCTGCTCCCATGATGGACTCAATGCGCAGAGAGAAGAAAGAGGATGGACAGGGAGCTGGCCTCCCGGAAGTCAAGCAGCCGGCCATGCCCATGGAACCAGGAACTTTACAGCCTTCAACATTACCATCATCAACATTACCATCATCAACATTGCAACCCTCAACACTAGCACCGTCAACACGACCATTCGGCGCGGCTGTAAAAAATGGTCCCGCATTGCAACTCGCTCGCTCGGCAACTTGGAGCCAAACGGATATTCTTGCGGCTCTGTCACGGATTGCGCCCCTGCTTAATTTGACACTAGACAATACTGCCAATGGCGGGCGGGGTCGGCTCAATTCCGCGCTGGGTACGTCAGCCGCTCAGGTAACCGCTGAGCCCCAGATACCAGTCGTGGTAGTCGCCCGCAATCGCTCTGACAGCCAAGGTTCTCAGTTGTTGGTTTTGTTGAAAAGCAATAACTTCGGATTGACTGGTGTCACTCAGGACGAGTCCTCGGCACTGGTCCCTGGGCTCATCCCCTTCGGAACACCTCCATCGGAAACTGCTGTCACTATCGCTCTGTTGGTTGACCGCAGCCAAGCAGAACTAATTTTGGCGGCGGCCAAACAAGCGGGAGAGATCACTGCCAATCCGGTATGGATTACTTCGGCAACATCGCTCCATGAGGAGTCAGAACGCGAGCGTGAGTCTAACGCCAGTGACAAAGAGGTAAACCAGAAGGATTCCAGCCAGAAAGTGGTCGTGCTCTTCTCACCACCGTGATCCCCGCACCAGTGCAAACATCTGACCACATGGAAACATCGGCTTCCCTTCCCGAGGCAGCATGGCTCGATTCTCTCGAATCGGCTTGGCTCGCCGCACGTGATTTCCTGAGCGACCAGCGCAATCAAGCCCATTACTGGACCGGCGAACTGTCAACGTCGGCGCTCTCAACTGCCACCGCCATCAGCGCCCTGTCGCAAACTCGCAAGTCGCAATTGTCATCCACTGGTCAAGGGCGTCCAGTTAACGATGGGGCATTGATCGATGCGGCAATTGTCACCGGCTGCGGATGGTTGGTCCGTCAGCAGAACGCCGATGGAGGTTTCGGTGATACCAATCGCAGCCACTCAAATATCGCCACCACGTTGTTGGTACTGGCCGCTTGGGAGTTGGCGCGTCAGGTCGGTTTGGATCAGGCAGGAAAGCCTGACGTACGGTTCGATCAGGCAGGAAAGCCTGACGTACGTCGGGAAGGTAATTGGCTAAGTGAGATCGAACGCTGCCAGGGGGTCGCGTGGAGCTATGTGGAAGCTCAGGGGAAATGGGACGGCTTGCGTCGACGATACGGGCGCGATAAGACATTCGTGGTCCCCATTCTCAGCAACTGTGCATTGGCGGGTCTAGTGAGTTGGGATGAGGTTCCAGCGCTACCCTTTGAAGCGGCCTGGCTACCTCAAGAGCTCTATCGTTGGGCGCGAATGCCGGTGGTCAGTTATGCGGTCCCAGCATTGGTAGCAATCGGACAAGCTCGATTTCACATTGCTCCACCGCGCAATCGACTGCTGCAAGCGATCCGGCGGCGAGCCCTACAGCCCACGTTAAAAGTACTACGTTCCATGCAGCCAGCCAGTGGTGGCTACTTAGAAGCAACTCCACTGACCAGCTTCGTATTGATGAGCCTGGCGGCGGTTGGCAATGGTGATCTACCAGTTGCTCGCGATTGCTTACGATTTATTCTCGACGCGCGACTGCCCGATGGAAGCTGGCCCATCGACACCAACCTTGCGACTTGGGTCACGAGTCTTTCGGTACACGCATTGTCTCAACGTGGGAAACTCGATTTATCACCGCAACGCAACTCACCGTCCCAGTATCAGCTCGACGCGCCAGCGAGTGGGGCGCCCGATCGACACCCCCCCGAAGACCCTCCTCTGGTAACAGCTCACACTGTACGGTGGTTGCTCAGTTGTCAACATCGCCAGCGTCATCCGTTCACGGGTGCCAATCCCGGTGGTTGGGGCTGGACCGATTTAAGCGGTGCGGTTCCCGATGCGGACGATACGCCAGCAGCCCTCTTGGCTCTGAGCCACATTGACTGGCGTTCTCCCGCGTGGTTGCGACTGGAACAGCATGCGCTGGAAGCTGTGGGACTCGGAATGAATTGGTTGTTGCGCCTGCAGAATCGCGATGGAGGCTGGCCAACCTTTTGTCGTGGATGGGGGACACTCCCCTTTGATCGCAGTGGTACCGACTTGACTGCTCACGCACTCCGCGCTCTGCATCGTTGGTTGCCAGAGCTCGCACGCGTCAACGCGGCCAGCGGTTCGGAAGGAGGCGGGCCAGGAACTCTGCGGGAAGCGGGAATTCGAGCCGCCATGCGCCGTGGGCTGGCGTACCTGCAGCGAGCGCAACGTGGTGATGGAAGCTGGCTACCGCTGTGGTTTGGCAATCAAGACCGGCCCGATGAAGACAACCCGACCTACGGGACCGGCAAAGTCTTACTCGCCTATGGCTCGTTAGGGTTAGGTCAGACGGCAGCCGCACAGGGAGCGATCGCCTACTTGCGAGCTCGGCAGAACCCCGATGGTGGCTGGGGTGGGGGGGCAAGTCTCCAATATTCTGGAGTTTCCAGCGATTCGACCAGCACCATCGAAGAAACCGCAATTGCCTTGGAGGGTTTAATGTGTGGTGGCCAGAGTCCCTATGATCCAAGTATAATGCAAGCTCTCGATTGGTTGGCTCGCACCATCCAGTCGGGAAACCTCAGTTGTTCCTGGCCAATTGGTTTTTACTTCGCCAAGCTCTGGTACCACGAACGACTGTATCCCGCCATATTTAGCTTGGGAGCGCTCGGTACTGCGCTTGACCGAGCACGACCATCAGGTAGCGGAAGTCGAGGTGACTTTCCGGGCTGCCAATAACCGATTCACCAGGAGCGACAGCTTTGTCATCAGCTTCCATCCGCCAGACCGCCGCGCCGGCTAACGCTGTGCCCAAGTTGGCCGCCGCAACTCGACCACTTGGCGACAGTTCTGCCAGCGACAGTTCTGCCAGCGACGGGCGCGCTAGCGAGAGTTCCGCCAGCGGTGCGCCCGCCAAATCGCGTCGACGACGAACCAGCCATCTCAAGGATGTCCCTGAGACGCGTGAGTTGCGCGAGCAATTAAAATTGCGGTGTGACGAGGTCGCCGGTCGCTTGGACAAATCGCGCCCGCTATCCAAAGATGGGATGGAGACGGTCGCCCGCGAGCTACTAGCCACCGATGGATTTCCCGAAGGCTATTTAGGGTGGGCGATGGTAATGCTCAGTAGCGCCTTCTATCGCGATCAAGTGGCGGCCACTGATCCGAGTCGTCGTCTGTTCCTCCTCCCGCACTGTCTGAAACATGCCGAAGGCTGTCCCGCCGACTACGATGAATTCGGAATGAATTGCAAAAAGTGTGGCGCGTGCAGCATCGCCGACTTTCGTTCCATCGCGGAAGAGTTGGGCTATAAAGTTTTAGTGGCGGAAGGTTCGCCAGTTGTGTTGAAGATCATCGTCAGCGGTTATGTCGACGCGATTGTCGGTGTCGCCTGCTTGAACGTACTCGAAAAAGCAATCGACAAGATCCTGCTATCAGGCATCCCCTGTATGGCTGTGCCTCTTCTCTCCAGCGATTGTCGCAATACAAGCGTTGACGAAGAGTGGGTGAGCGATATGATCCTCACGCGACAAGAGCAACCCGTCGTCCAAACGCGAAGCTATGTTCACTTGCTCCGCGCCGCGCATGACATGTTCCAAGGCGAAACATTCGAGCGACTGGTGAAGCGGCAACGCGCTAGCCAACCACTGGACGATAGCCAGCTCAATCCGTTGGCCGGTGTCGACCCAGTAGCTGCCACCGAAGCTCTTGGCATGGACTTTGTCAGTCGCGGTGGCAAATACTCGCGTCCCTTCATGACACTCGCCACCTATGATGCGCTCTCCGGCGGTGACGCGACCACTCATCATGGTCCGCAAGTGCTTGCAGAGTACTCCGATGCGGTCTTCCGCGCGGCGATGAGTATCGAGATGTTTCACAAAGCCAGCTTGGTGCATGACGACATTGAGGATGACGATGGTTTTCGCTATGGGCTTCCCACGATGCACCGCCGTTATGGTTTGCCCACCGCCATTAACGTCGGCGACTACTTGATCGGGCTGGGCTATCGCATGGTCAGTCGTAGTGGCGGAGAGTTGGGGTGCGATTGCACGGCAGACATTTTAGATTGCCTGGCGGGCGCTCACACGCGTTTGGCCGAAGGGCAGGGGGCCGAATTGCTGTGGCGCGACGCGAGCGACAAACGCTTGACGCCGCTGGACGCATTAAAAGTCTACGCTCTTAAGACCGCCCCCGCCTTCGAAGCCGCTCTCTTTACCGGTGCGCGTTTGGCGGGAGAGGTCAACGGAATGGCCGAACCTCTCAAACTGTTCGCGCGGAATATTGGTGTCGCTTTCCAAATCCTCAACGATTTAGCTGACTGGGAGGGAGACCAACACAATAAACTCGCCGCTGGCGGTGATGTCTTGAGGGGGCGCCCGACGCTGTTGTGGGCACTGGCCCTAACCAACCTGCCGCCAGCCGATCAGTTGCGTTTGCTCAGTTTAGTGGGCAGTGATTGCGAACTGAGTGATGCTGAAAAAATTTCGCAAGTGGGTCAATTGTATCGACAAGCCCAAGTCTTTGAGCAGGCGCGGCGCTTGGTTGAGAAACACCAACAACGAGCCTTAGAAGCAGCCTCTCAAATAGAATCACTGCCACTACAGCGGCTATTGCTGTATCTAGTTGACACAGTACTGGAACACGACGAACCGGAAGAACCCAGCGTCGTGGCCATTGCCCAGCTCGGACTGCTGCCTATCATCGCCAAGTAATCGGAGATTATTCCCAGTGACCGAAGCCACACCCCCGGCGGTTGAGCTCGATGAATTGATTTCGCTCTTCTATGGCGACTCCAATAGATTGGGCCAGTTCACGCATTGCTCATCCGAGGAATGTCCCGACGCGTATCGCGCGCTGCTGGACCACGAAGAGCACATGACCGTGACCGTTGAGCGTCGGCACGAATCGCCCGTTGATGTTGAAGTGCTCGAGTACCGACTGACCGATACTCACTACCTGCGGAAAATCATTCTCCGTCGCCAGTCCGACCGGCGTGTGGTGTTGTATGGCATCGTGAGACTAGCGCTCTCGGCCTTGCAGCCGGTCGTTCGTGAAGAGATCATGGCCCGGAAAATCCCTTTGGGTCGAGTCCTCATTTTGCACAATGTCTTGCGACAGGTGCAGCTCAACGCCCTGTGGCAAGTCGTCTGCGCGAGGGAGTTGGCTGAGTTGTTCGACACTCAGCTAGGTCAACTCACCTACGGTCGCACAGCCCTCATTTATTGCGACGGCGAGCCAGCCGTGGAGCTGCTCGAAATCGTTACCCCGGAAGTATCTAAGTGAGTTGGGCCGTTCAACGCGACGCTATGCACATGTCAGGCCCCAACGCGAACGATACTTCCGCAGATGCCCGCGATGTTCAAATGGAAGGTTGGCGACGGATGTCCCCCACTGAGCGTGTTGCCCAGGCCTGCCAGCTTTCAGCCAGTCTACGCAGCCTGGCCATGGCCGCAATTCGCCGACGACATCCTCTATTTGACGAAGCCGAAGTTCGATTGAAATTCATCGAACTGACCTATGGTCCGGAACTCTGCAAAGCCGTGCGCGCGCATCTACGGGAGCACCAACTTGCCTGAGGGTGATGATCTAGTAGCCGCCTTAACCCCCGTCGCAAATGCCTTTAAAACGCTGGACGTGCGGTACTATGTTGGAGGGAGTGTGGCTAGTTCCTATCACGGTGCAGTGCGTTCGACTATGGATGTAGACCTCGTTTGTGAGCTCACCGCGAATCTAGTTACGCAATTTATCTCTCTGGTCGGCGTCAACTACTACCTGAGCGAACCGACCATACGCGACGCAGTTAATCGGCAGTCCTGTTTCAATTTGATTCACTTGCCAACTTCCTATAAGGTCGATGTATTCATCAGTCGCGGACGTCCGTTTGATCACCAAGCGTTCACGCGAGCTCGGACTGGCTCGCTTGGTCTACATGCATGTGTGGAGGTACCTGTCGCCACACCAGAAGACATTGTGATTAGCAAACTGGAGTGGTATCGTCTCACCAACGAAACGTCTGAGCGACAATGGGATGATGTTGGTCGAGTATTGCGTCTAACGGGGGAGCAGGCGGACCTAGCCTATTTGCGAGACGTAGCCGAGTCGGTCGGAGTGAGCGACCTTCTCGAAAGAGCGCTCGGTGAACAATCCACCTGAGCTACGATTGTCTGATTTCGCCACAACAAATCCCCAATCTTTCGGTCGCTCAATTTTTCGGTCGATGCGCGTTGACTTCAGGTCGCAATTTGGTAACGGGGTTATCCCTTGCGGTCAACCAATTCAACCAATGTACGGACCATGACGCCGGTAGCACCGGCATCAATGTAATTCTTGGCTGTATCTAAGAAAGCGGGACCGGCGATATCGAGGTGAGCCCAAGGGGTGTCGCCGACAAACTCCTGCAGGAATTTGGCCGCTGTGATGGCACCTCCCCAACGACCTTCACCCACATTCTTGATGTCGGCCACTTTGCTTTGTATCTGCTCGGCGAAATGCGGATGCATGGGGAGTGGCCACAACAGTTCTCCGGCGCGCTGGGCTGCCTCCTCCACTTGCTGTTGCCACTGGCCGTCGTTGCTCATCAGTCCACAAATATCGGTCCCCAGGGCGACCACACAGGCACCGGTGAGTGTGGCCAAGTCGATAATGTGCGATGGCTGTTCGTCCAAAGCCACGTTGAGCGCATCAGCCAATACCAAGCGTCCTTCCGCGTCTGTGTTGTGAATCTCGATGGTCTTACCACTCCGAGCCGTCAGCACGTCCCCCAGCCTATAGCAGTTGCCGCTGATCATGTTCTCAACCAAGCCCACCACAGCCACGACGGGACTGTCGAGTTCCAGCGCCGCGATGGCTTGCATCGCACCCAGCACGGTGGCGGCACCAGCCATGTCGCACTTCATGCTGAGCATCCCCTCGCTCGGTTTGAGCGATAGACCGCCGCTGTCAAACGTGACACCCTTGCCGACCAGAGCTACAGGCGCTTGTTTCTTCTTCCCAGGGTACCGCAGAATCAATAAGCGAGGGGGACGCGCGGAACCGGCTGAGACCGCCAACATCGCGCCGCAACGTTCGCGCCGTAATCGCAACTCATCCCAGACTTCTAACTCCAGGCCGCTTGAGACGGCAACCTCCGCCGCGCGCTTAACAAACGCCTCGGGAAACAAGTAGTTTGCCGGCAGGTTGACCAACTCGCGCGTCAACAGCATGCCCAGGCCAAGATGCTCGCTGCGAGTTAACACATCAGTGGATATCGACCAACAGTGCAATTGCTCAATGGCGTGAATACTTTTCTCGGCACGAAATAGATCTTGTCCAACACAGCCATTCATGGCACCACTTATGGCCGCTACGGCCACGTCGTCGGGTAGCTTGCCGAAGTCGAGTGCCACCGATTGCCGTCGGCGGTCGGCCAAACGCTTGGTGGCCGCGCCACCGCAACGAAAGGCGGCGAGCGCATCAAATTCATTTGCGGGACCACCTCCAACCACTACGACGCATTCAGCAGAGACACCAGAGAGATGATGCAGCAAGCTGACTTTGCCCGCTTTGGTCGATAGATCACCGGCGTCTTTTAGTCGCTGCAGCATGCCGCCACTAGCGCGATCGACTTCGACTGCCGAACCACTTAGCGTGTCGCCATCGTAGGCAATGACTACTAGGGCTGAGACGGTTTGCGTAATAAGAGAGCCAGTGCCAGCCACCACTTTCATCGTCGGGATCCTGCATTTGCGTCATGAATTCTAAACCAATCAATGCCTGCAGGTTGTACGCCAATTATCGAAAATGTCGACCCCGTGTGTCGTAGCTACGTTCGCCAGAACGTAGACTCCCTGCGGTCTGGCGACCGCAGCTACGGTAGTCCCATACTTATTTCGCCGCTCGATGCTTGGTTATTTCCTAGGGCCATAGACGACGATCTGATTGAGATGCAGAATCCCAGCACCGTCGAGACCTACCTTGATGAATCGGCCACGCGTGCCAGCGGGCAAGTCAATCGCGTAACTGGCTGCTGGTTTGTCTGACTTCCAGACTTGTTTCCATTGCTGACCATCTTCCGATACCCAGACCGTCAAATCTTTGGCTCGCGCGTGGTACTGCGAGTCGCGACGGTTCTGGATGTCAATGTGACTAATCTGAGAAACCTCTTTCAGGCGAATCGCGAGCGCTGGGGATTCAGCATCATTGTTGGGAGAATGAAAAGCAAAGTCGCGCCCACTGCTATCTGCCGCGCTGAGCGTCAAGTTAGCTTGCGTAATCCATTGCTCAGGAAAGTTGGAACCGAGTTGCAATTGCGCGTCGCGCGAGATCTCGATCAGGTTGCCGTGCGTGCGCAGTTCACCGACATCGGCCAAGCCGGTCTCGATCCAGCCATCCTCACGCATCACAAACTTGTTTTGTCGCGTAAGATACTCGATCAAGTCGAGAAATTCGCTAGGGGCAATCGTCTTCACCAACCCCTCGGGCATGGAACTGGCTTTCATCTCCTTGCGAAGGTCGATGTCGGACTTGTCAATTATCTCCTCGCGTCCCTTGCCATCCTGGCTAGCAACTCCCAAGTGCAGCGCTTGTTCGGTCTCCTTCAGGATAAAGCCAGTGAAGATAGCGCCGTCGGTGGTGAGTACTTGCACGGTTTCGTATCCCTTGGCGATCGAAGCGTTGGGGGACAAGATGTGACGAATGATCTCGATCGTCGGATAGCGGGCACCGACATCATCCAGTTTCGGACCGAAATCCTTGCCGTTATCCCCGATCTTGTGACAGGCGGAGCAGACTCGGGTAAAGACCAACTGCCCGTTGTTGGCCTTACCGCCACGGATATCAGCCAATGCTCGAATAGCCTCTTCACGGCGTTTCTCGGACAGTTCGGGATTCTCAGCGTCTTTCAATGGCTTGACTGCTTTGCCCCCTGGACCATTGGCCAACTTAAACGTCGCGTAGTAATTCTTCATCTCCTCACTACCATTAGCCAACAGTGTCCCTTGCGTCTCAGCCACGTCGGCCAATGGTTTCAGCGCATGGAGCGTGTGCTCGAGCGTATAGTCGATCCAGTAGTCCATGGGCATTTGAACGGCTTGCAGGGCGAGCTCCATGGCTTCGACCGTTTGCACATAGCTAAGTCCGCGCACCGCTTCCAGTCGGACACGGGGATGTGGGTCGCGGATAGCTGTCTTGAAAATCGCCAATGCATTGTCAAAGCGCACCAGTTCATTGCTCACCGTTTGTACTGCGGCGGCGCGTGCATGGAAATCTTCGTCGGCCATGATGCGCGCGACGAGCTGCGGATCGAGCTGGCGGAAACTTTCTTGCAACCACATTGCTTCGCACAGTTGATTGGCGTCAGCTTGCGAATCGGAGATCCACTGATCAACGGCAGCCAAAACCTGCCCCGGATCACGCGCACGCAATTCGCGACGGACGCGGTAACGCGTCCGCGTTTCATAACTCTTTAGTTGTCCCAACAACTGCTCGATCGATTTGCCCGCTTGCAGTTCAGGTTCAAGCAGCGGTTTGTTTTTGTTGATCATGCGATACACGCGGCCATGTTCGTGGTCGCGGTTCGGATCGCGCTGCGAGTACTGCATGTGACCAATCAGGGCATTGCACCAATCGCCAAACCACAGCGCGCCGTCGGGACCAATCTGCGGATCGACGGGACGGAAGAACATGTCGGTTGAATCGAGCAAGTTCTCAATACGCTTGCCTGCATAACCAGCGGTGTTCTCTTCATCACCCACGTTGAATCGGGGGAGGCCGTGCATGTTAATGACGCATGCATAAATGAATTGTCCCTGCACATCGTCGGGGAAGTGACGACTGTAAAGAAAATCATTGCCAACCGCTGGACGCATCCCTTCGTTATCGAAATTGGGGCGCAATGTCCGTCGGGTATCAACGGCAAAACCGGACAGGGGACTGGTCCAGTGCTGCTGGGCATTGGTCCCGTCGCCAATCGTTCCTTGTCCCCAACGATCGAAGACCATGCACCACGGATTACCGTAGCCGGGCGTACGGAAGTGTCGGAACTTCCAAGAGAGTGGATCGAGCACATAAGCGCCCGATGGCCCCTTATTGCGGAACGGTCCCCACGGTGACTCGAGCGTGGTCGACATCGAAACCCCTTCCAACATGTGCAGCAATCCACCGTGCGACCATTCCCAAGCTCCCATGGCGTGGTGCGTATCGTCGGTTGCGATACCATCAATGACTTGCGTCATCTCGTCAGCCTGATCGTCACCATCAGTATCGCGCAGGAAAATGATGCGCGGTTCGTCTACTACCAGCACGCCATCTTGATGGAATTCAAAACCGGTGGGGCAGATCAATTTGTCGTAGAAGGTAATGCACTTGTCAGCTTTGCCATCCTGGTCGGTATCCTCGAAGATGAACAGTTTATCCCCAGGCTTAGCGGCACCGGGCAGCCACTGCGGATAGTTGATCATGCATGAAACCCACAATCGGCCCCGCTTGTCAAAGGTCATCTGCGTGGGGTTTGAAAACTGCGGAAACTCACGTTCGGAGACGAACAGCTTGATCTCGAATCCCTCGGGGACGGTCATCTGTGCGATCGACTCTTCGGGTGTCGGGTAGGTGAGCGTTTTGGGTTCGCGCATTTCCCGAAAGCCATCATCGCGCGTGCCAAACATCGTTTCCGGGATGAAGACTTCACCTGTTTTGGAATCATCTGGTTGAGGTGGGACTGGCTTGCCTGCGGCCATGTCCCAAATATAACTGTCGCGCACATCGACCATTTTGCGGATTTTCTGATACTCGCCTGGGAACGTTTCAGTATCCCACGTACGTCGACCTCCATAGACATACCATCCATTGAGCATGCGATAGTCTTGCAAATGGAACCAAGCTTTGTCGTTGACCGCCCGGCGAATCTGATGAAAAGTCGAAACATCCATGCCAGTCGGGTGTGGCGCAGAAAAAAGTTGTTGATCGAGCGCACCGGCGATTAGTCGATCCCCCTGCTCGTTGGAGTGAATGCCGTTGATGGTGAACTGCGCTCCCGGTGCGGAGGAAAACGCCGCCAGCGACGGAGCATACAAATCGACAAACGGAACGTTCAATTCGGTGGCCAACTCTTTCACCGCTTGCGCGTACTTGGCCAGCGTGGCGTTGTCGGACTTACCATCTGGAAGGAGTGCGTTGTCTGTCTTTTCAAACGCGGTGGGACTGACCAGCACAAAACGTGGCTCGCGCCCCTGTTTGGAAAACTTCTGTTTGTGCTCAGCAATCCACTGGCGATAGCCTTCTTGGAACTTCGCCAACTGCTCGGGAGTGTCACCTGCGAAGTGCTCATTGAATCCGAAAAAACAAATGAACAGCTCAGGACTATAGACCTCAAGCGGATTATCAATTGTAGTGTAGTTGTCGGGCCGTTGTTGATTGCCAACTTCATCGGCGGGCCACCCAAAGTTTCGGAAGACCAACTTTTTGTCGGGGAACCGAGTATGCAACAGCGTTTCGAAGTAGCCAAACAGGTTCATGCGTTCGGCCAGCGAGCCACCCACCAGCGCGATGCGTTCTCCCTGACCAAGTTCTAACTTGGCGGCCCCTTTGGTCCCTTGATCCACAGCGGCTGCTCCGCCGTTCTTACTGGACGGGGTATCGCGGAAATTCCACTCGGGTGAACCAGCAGAGTCGGGGACATGGGGGGATTTACCCAAGCCGAAATCCTCGGGCTTTAGGTTAGCCAGTTCCCAGTAGTTCTTCGGTTCGCGAATGAACCCATAGAAGCTCGGATAAAACGGATCGACAAACCCCACATCAGCGCGGGCTGGTACATCGCGACCGGTTAGGTGATAGGCAGCGTTGACGATCAAGCGTCGCAGATTTTCGTTGACGAAGTCAATCGATGCACCGCCGGTAGTGCAAAACGAATGTCCCTGGCCACTCCCCGATGGAGGCTGGTAAGTATGCAGCCATGCGAACGGTTGCAGGGGGTTGTTCTTTTCTCCGTCAATGTTGGCCGAGCTGGGATCGAGCGATTCGGTCACTGCGGCGCGCAACAGAATCTGATCGGCGTCGGTCAAGTGAATCACTCCGTAGACATCCGACGGACAGAAGATCTCTTTGACTCCGCTGAGGATCGGATGCTGGGCTTGTTCGGCGACAACCACGCTGCGGGCCCCCTGCACTTTGTGCTTGCCGTGATGGCTGACCCAAGTTTCGCCGAGGATCTTCAAACCAAAGTCGTTGTAACTCAGCCCCGCGAAATTGCCCTCCCCTTGAAAGGAGTGCGTGGAAGTACGAATGCCGATGACCGGCTTGCCAGCGTTCAAAAATTTCGCAATATGCTTCGCTCCCTCGGCGTCAGGCTTGCGAAAGCGAGTGCCGATAATCATCAAATCTGCCGTGTCGAGCGCCTCCAATCCGCGCAGTCCTTGGGAGTTGTTGGCATCGATATATGCACCGTCGGGGCTGAGGGCGAACAACACTGTGCATTTGAAACCATGTTTTTGGCTAAGGATTTTACCGAGCATCGGCATCGTCTCTTCGGTGCGATACTCTTCGTCACCAGCAATTAACACCACATGCTTGGCAGCGGAAGCATTCTCGGCTTCAAAGACCAAGCGGTCCGCCGCGAGTAGCGAATCTAGCAGCGGAAGCCACAATAGGCTGGCAATCAAAAGGAGGAGAAGTCGTCTCATGTCAAATTAATCTTGTTGAGGTTGAGAGGGAGGTTTTTTAGCGAGAGTTACCCATTTTACTAAAAACTGACGCGCGCGTGTTGGGCGACTCAGTCGATTTTCTGTTGCACTGGCAAGCATAAAAAATCGCGATCTCGCGATTGCTAGCACAGGTGAACACAGACGCTGATGTTTAGTCGTAATCCAAATTTTCCCGAAAACCCTGCCTCCTAGCCGTTAATCTACGCAAGATTTAACGACTGTCCTGCCGATACCGATGGGGAAGGTGATCTCCACTCGTTTTGGATTGGTTCGTATGACAGGTAACAAACGCATAAATCGACTGGTAATAACGGTTTGCCTGGGAGCGTGTGGGCTAGCATTTCCGGCAACACTCAAAGGGCAAGTGATTCGCGAGAGTGCTTCAAATTTCCCACCGACGGCGAGCCAACAGCAGCTCTCCCCCTACTTAAATCTACTTCGACCCGACAATGGAGCCCTCTCCCCTTACCACTCCTTCGTGCGACCTCAACGGGAGCTGGTTCAGCGGCAAACGAATCAAGCGGCTGAACTCCGCCGGTTACAGAATAGTTTCGCGCGCAGTCAACCTTACCAACAAACGCCGTCATCGCGACTGCCAACCGGCAACCACGCGAGATTTCAAAGCACGCTGCACTACTTTCCCAACTATCAATTGCAACCCTAAATGCCCCGCAGCGCCATTCGCGAAATAACTGTCGTAGCTACGTTCGCCAGAACGTTGAATCCCTGCGGTCTGGCGACCGCAGCTACGTTTAAGACCCGGCGCTTTTTTCCCGCTCGATGCTTTATCATTCCTCGCACCCAATGGTCTCTTGATCAAGTACTGACGTGAGCTTCAACCAACTCCCAAATCGAACTTGGTGCATAACGCTGCTGCTAGCGTGGTGCGGACTGTGCTGTGGCTGTCAAACGCTGCAGCAGCGTTCGATGCTGTCTACCAACTACGGTTGCGAGGCTGGAAGCTGTGAAGCTGGAAACTGTGAGGCTGGAAACTGTGATGCTGGAAACCTAGCGTACTTACCGCGCGAACTCGATAAGGTGACCGTTCCGACCTACCGCGTAGAACCTCCCGATATCCTGACGATCGATGTGGTGCAGCACGTGACGCAAGTTAGTTATCAATTGCAAGTCGGGGACGTCGTAGCCATTACCGTGACGGGCGCATTCCCGGAAGAACCCATCGCAGGTGACTACTCCATCGAAGCTGGCGGGACCGTTACTCTAGGGTATGCGTATGGCAGCGTTGAGATCGCTGGTGAGACGGTCGATGATGCCAGGCTCCTTATCGAAGAGCATCTCCGCACGCAGCTCAGAGCGCCGCAGGTTTCAATGACGCTACGCAGCGTGGCCCATCTGCAACGCATTTCCGGCGAGCACCTGGTGGCTTCTGATGGGACAATCTCTTTGGGACAGTATGGATCACTGTCGGTCGTCGGGATGACGCTCGACGAAACTCGTTGGGCAATTGCCGACCATCTGTCGAGCCACTTCGTCAATCCGCAAGTATCGGTTTCAGTGTATGCCTTTAATAGCAAGGTGTACTACATTGTCACCCAAGGGGGAGGGACCGGCGATGGCTTGGTACGACTCCCCTTCACTGGCAATGAGACCGTGATGGACGCGCTCAGTCAGATCAATGGTCTGAGCTACGTATCATCGAGTCGAATGTGGATCGCCCGCCCGCAACGCGATGGACAAGTCAGTCAGATACTCCCCATCGATTGGGAAGGGATCACGCAACGCGCCGAAGTGCGTTCCAATTATCAGATCCTCCCCGGCGATCGAATCTTCATCGCGCACAATTCGTTAGTCGCCTTTGACACGTCGTTGGCCAAGCTGTTCTCCCCCGTTGAGCGTGTATTTGGCGTCACGTTGTTGGGTGTTGGAACCACTTCGCGTCTGACTGGCAAAGTCCTGCGCAACCCGAACACCGGCACCGCAATACTCTCAACCAGGTAATTGCTCGCAAGTCATGACCGTTTCGTCAACCGTTGAAATCCGAAACATGCGCAAGACTCCACCCGGGGTAATAGCTGCGCTATTGATTTCAGCTGTGTTGTTGTCGGGAATGTTATTGACTGCGTGCGGCTGCGTCAACTCGCGCCACCAGCAGATGCAGTACTACGGTCAGCAGACCATTATCGAGAATGCTGGTTACCAGGAGACCGAGTGGACTTCTTTAGGACCACCACCCCAGTTTCATTCACTCCCCCGAGCGGAACCGGCACTCGCGCCAGCCCCGGCACCCATCATTCAACTTCAGTCAGTCGCTCGTTAAGCAGACAATCCCCATCGATTCGCAAGGAAGCAGTTCGATACTATGGCCAGCGTCGCCTTTGACAACTCAGATCAAACACTGCAGCTCGCGTTGCCGATCGATGATCGACATGGCTGGGGCTTCGGTCTGTTGTTGGCTGCAGTCGCCACGCTCTTTTTACGTCCCGCTGACTTGTTCTTGGAATTGACAGACTGGCCCTTGTATCAATTCTTGATCGTGGGCTGCGTGGTAGTTTCGGGCCGTACGATAGTTCATCAACTCCTCAATCGAAACATTGTTCAGCAACCCGTGCTGGCCTGCCTGTTGGTACTGCTGGCGTCGGTCGTTTTGTCACATTTGTCTCACGGTTTCTTCTGGGGAGCACGCGCTTCGTTTCTCGAGTGTAGCAAAGTGGTGGTGCTGTATGTGTTGATAGTCGGTTTGGTCAACACTCCCCGCCGTCTGCTCGCGTTCATTCAGGGGCTGGCTGTGCTGATCACGCTGGTGGCGAGCCTAGCATTGCTCGACCGTTACGAATTAGTTTCGGTGGCAGCCTTGGAATCGATCGTTGATCGGAGTGTGGCGGAACTTGATTCCTCCGAGTACGTCGACCGCATCCGTGGCACGGGGATTTTTCAAGACCCGAATGACTTTGGACTAATCTTAGTAATAGGCCTGGTGCTGAGCGTTTCATTTCTAATGCAACCTGGGGTTGGTTGGCCGCGTTATGTGTGGCTGCTCCCCTGCGGTGTCTTGCTTTCGACCATCGCTTTCACGCACTCACGTGGTGCGC
Organism: Pirellulaceae bacterium; assembly: GCA_041741715.1. Lineage (GTDB taxonomy): Bacteria > Planctomycetota > Planctomycetia > Pirellulales > Pirellulaceae > Aureliella. The sequence goes on from JBGSJT010000713.1 coordinate 94,296, forward strand.
TGCTCTCGCTAGTTTGCGCCATTCCGGCGACAATTGCCTATTGGCGGAGCGCGAGAATTGGAATGGCCGTGTTGCTGTTGATGCCATTCGTGGCCGTCATCTTTTCCTCGCGCATGACGGATGTCGGAGCCATGGTCGAAGGGACGGGGCAAAGCCGAATTCAGATTTGGTCGGATAGCATCTCCATTTGGAAACAGTATCCACTGTTTGGCTTGGGGGAAGGGCTACTGTTCGGAGAGCTTGGCGTTGTCACCCATAACTCCTTTTTACATTGCTTCGCCGAGTTGGGACTGCTGGGGGGGGGAGCATTTGTGGCTTGCTTCTGGGGATCAGTCGTGGGACTGTGGCGCTTGCGCGGCAGCTTCACGGACTCCCACCAAAGTGCCTACCAAAACCACCACTTTAACTTCAAGAGTCATCAGACCAGGATCGCTCAAGTCGCCCATCATCGGACCTTTGTGTTTGCCGCCGTAGTGGCCTACATCGCAGGCATTCTAACTCTGTCACGACAGTTTATCATGCCCACCTATTTGATACTCGGGCTGGCATCTGCGGCTGCGTCGTTGGGTATTACTGACGCCCAAAAGTGGCGAGTCAGCCAGAGTTTCGTTCTGAGTGCAGTGGTGGTTAGCCTAGTGTCGCTAGTGGCATTTTACGCTGCCGTTCGCATATTCATTCACTGGTAGTTGGGGAATCGAAAGATCACATGCAAAACTTGGAATCTTCCCAATTCACGCCCACTGCCGATGCGTCTAACTTAGTGTTCGTGAGTTCCACATCCACGTCCTCAACCTGTTCTGCCAGCGATCAGCCTACATCCCACTCTGCGCTGCAACACGCAAGGGATAACCTGCAGCAACAGCAGCTAACTCATATTCAGGCTCAACCCGACGGAATACTTGAATGTCTCCGTGAACTAGCTGCACACCGAGATCTACTGTACTTCCTGGTTCGCCGCGAAGTCAAAGTGCGCTATGCCCAAAGCGCGATCGGCATCGGCTGGGCAGTTCTGCAACCGCTCTTTCCCATGTTGATCTTTACTATCATTTTCGGGCGATTGGCCAAGATCTCTTCCGATGGAGTTCCGTACGCCCTGTTCAGTTTTGTCGGCTTGGTCCCATGGTTGTATTTTTCCAACGGCGTGACCGATGGCGTGAACAGTTTAATTGCTAACGCGCACGTACTATCCAAGGTCTATTTCCCACGATTATTGATTCCACTCTCCTCGGTGATCGCGCGCTTTATCGATTTTTGTGTAGCTAGCGTCGTATTGATCGCGCTGATGGGCTGGTATGGAATCGTCCCCAACTCGGGAATCATAGTCATCCCTTGGCTCTTGGTAATGCTGGTCTTGTCGACGGTGGGTATCGCCTGTTGGCTATCGACTCTGGCGATTCAATACCGAGATGTCAAGCACGCCTTGAGTTTCCTAATTCAAATCATGATGTACACCGCTCCGGTCGTCTATTCGGCGAATTTGATTCCTGAGCGGTGGCAGTTGATCTATGCGTTGAATCCGATGGTGGCCGTGATTGAAGGCCTACGTGCGGCCTTGTTAGGAACACGTGAGATGCCTTGGAGTTTCATCGGCGTGGGAAGCGTTAGCGCCCTGTTACTGGCCACCACGGGGGCCAGCTACTTCATTCGTAAGCAACGCCTATTCGCCGATGTGGCTTAATCCATGAATTCGAAACCTCGCAACTATCAGCTCGCCGCGCCAGCGAGCTGGTATTGAATACGAAACGACGTTGACCAATTAGCTTATTTCTAGATAGGTAATAGATTCGATGAGTACGCATGCCATCGTCGCAGAGCGACTTTCAAAAGTCTATCGCATCGGCAAACAGATTGGTGCCCCAGATACTTTAGTCGGTGCACTGAAGAGGGTTGCGCACTATCCGCTCGACAACTTGCGTCACCTACGCAGTCTAACTCGGACACAGGGGACGGAAGCGGACTTGGTCTGCGCGCTACGCGATGCCACTTTCGAGATCAAACAAGGTGAGGTGGTGGGGCTGATGGGACGCAATGGCTCGGGCAAGAGTACGTTGCTGAAATTACTCTCACGCATTACGCAACCCACTTCGGGGACCGCGCGTATCCTGGGTCGAGTTTCCAGTTTGCTAGAGGTCGGTACTGGCTTTCATCCGGAACTCACAGGGCGCGAAAACATTTATCTTAATGGGACCATTCTTGGGATGTCGAAGCGCGAAGTTGATCGTAAATTCGACGAGATCGTTGACTTTTCAGGTGTTTCTAAGTTTCTGGACACACCGACAAAACGCTACAGTTCAGGGATGCAAGTCCGCTTGGCTTTTTCGGTTGCCGCACACCTGGAGCCAGACGTCCTGATCATCGACGAAGTCTTGGCGGTGGGAGATGCAGAATTCCAAAGACGCTGTTTGGGGAAGATGCAAGAAGTAGCCTCCGGAGGGAGGACTGTTCTGTTCGTCAGCCACAACATGTCCACGATCGGCCAACTATGCAATGTAGGTCTGCTCCTTTCCAATGGTCAAATCACCGCCCGCGGCGAACTCAAACACGTAATGCAAGCTTACATGGACGACTTGTTCACAACCCAATCAGAAGTGGGTGATGAGTCATTGCGAGTAACTCTGACCACCGCCGTGGATCACTCTGAAGTGGAACGCGTCTGGAAAATTGGCTCGCTATTGACCGTCCGCGTCACCATCTCAAGCCGACAAAAAGTACGAGGCCCAGCGGTCGATCTTTATCTCAATTCATCGGCCGGACGAATGGTGCTGGCACAAAGTGACCGATTCATTGACAGTTCAACGGACGAGAATCAACATCACTGGATATTTGAATTTAGATTGAAGAACACCAGCTTCGTGGCTGATTTTATGACGATTGATGTCGGCTTTCGTTTCAACTCAAGCACACGCTATATCGCTATGTGGAGATCCTTGGCCGCCGTCGCGGTAGGGCCTCTTCCGCTGGGCTTTGCACATGGCCGAGACTGTCCCGTCGCCACGCCTTGTGAAATTGAGTTGAAGCGTGCCAGCTAAGCCAAACGACCACTAACCATCTCACTCCGTTGCCAATCGAACTTGATTTCTAGTATGCCCTATCCCGCAGTAAGTGTCGTAATCCCAGCCTATCGCGCGGCAGCGACGATTCGTCGCGCCGTGGATAGTGTGTTGGCACAATCGGTTGGTCCGCAGGAAATCATCGTCGTCGACGACGGGAGTCCGGACAATCTATCGGATATTGTTGGTCACTATCCTCCCCCAGTTAAACTGATCCGTATTCAGAACGCGCGCACTGCGGCAGCCCGCAATGTCGGCATCGATTTTGCGCAAGGAGCATTTATCGCCTTCTTGGATGCGGACGATTACTGGCAACCGAACAAGCTCGAAAAGCAACTTGCCATTTTCCACCGGCACCCGGAGATCGGCATAGTGGGGGGGCGATTTTATCTACAAGATCTGGACGGATCGCGGCGCGTGTCCGTTGGCCAGCAGCAGTGGTATGATCGAGTGCTGACAGTCACCGGTGCAAAAGCATTTTTACTCGGCACGATGTTCTGGACAGGAACCGTGATGATACGGCGCGAAGTGCTTCTCAACGAGCGCTTCGTCTCCGGCCTTGAGCCAGCCGAGGATCGTGATCTATGGGTCCGTTTGACCTCGCGCGGCCCCGCTTACTTGTTGGCCGAACCACTTGCGACCGCAGTGCTGGAGAGCGATGGTATTTCACGACGCTCAATTGCCGTAGACTGCCAAAAAATGTTAGAGGTCGTGGACCGACATCGAAGTCTGCTGAGTGCAAGTGATCGACGGAGATGGCAGGCGTACGTCCACTATCGCTGGGCAGTTGGCGAGTCGACGCCGCACAAGGGACTGCTGTTAATGTTGAGCTCTTTCGCCAAATGGCCACTGCCGTTGCGTGGTTTTCCGGCCATGCAGTCCTACGGGCGACTACGCCGCAGTCTGACGTTACTCTCTGCCTGTCTAGTCAACGACCCCTTGTCAATGAAACGCCAGCTCTGCGCGGCCGCTGTACAGACTCAGGAGAAGCTGACATGAGTTCTGCCAGTACCAGCCCGACGCTAGTAACCGCTAGGCAAGTGGCCAAGCGCCTCGTCAATTCAGCCCTGCAAATCCATATCCCGGTCGGCGGGTTAAGTCGACCTGTGTTTGCATTTTTCTATCATGGACATGTTGCCTGCAGGGCAATCCTACTGTGGGTCGCGCGTTTCTGTTGGTACGAGCCGCTTTTTCGTAGCCAGTGCCAGAGCATTGGCCCACGATTCCGCATGGAACAACTCCCCTATCTCGTAGGTCGTGGGACTATCCTGATCGGTAGTGACGTTCAGCTTTCGGGGAAGCCCTCGTTGGCGTTTAGCTCGCGACATTGCGCTGATCCACAGTTGCTGATCGGGGACGGTACTTTCTTGGGACATAACACGGCTCTATTAATTGCCAAGCGCGTGACCATCGGTCGACACTGCTTGATTGCCGGTGGCGTGCGCATGTCAGATTTTGACGGACATCCGCTCGACGCGGTCCAGCGACGCGCTGGCGACTTCGTGGCTCCAGAACGGGTGCAGCCCATCGCCATTGGCGACGACGTGTGGATCGGTCATGGTGCGACCATTCTCAAAGGGGTCACTATCGGAGACAGATGCATCATTGGGGCGTGTGCTGTCGTTACCCACAGCCTACCTTCCGATTGCATCGCCGCTGGAAATCCCGCGCGCATCGTTGGGCACTTGTTGACATCGACGTTGGACATTCCCGGCCCCGCTGTCTCACCCCAAGCGATCCAAGCATGAGCGAACGAGCGACGCACAGTCAAGTCAAAACGCGTGTCATGCATATCTCGCTGGGAACTGCAGTGGGGGGCATGGAGAAACTATTGGTTGAATTTGCCAAGTTCACCGATCGCACCAAATTTGATTTGTCGTTTGCATCGCTGCAAAATCGCGGAAGCTGCGCCGCTTTAATCGAAGCCTGCAACTGGCCGGTATTCGAGTTCGATAAGCAAGCTGGAATTCAGCCTCGGTTGGTAACGAAACTAGCCAAACGCTTGCGACAGAGTTGTATCGACGTGGTGCATACACACAACACTTCCGCCTTCATTTACGGAGTGTTGTCCGCCAAGTTGGTGGGCGTTGAGCGGATCATTCACACACGACATGGTCAGCGGTTGGGAGCTTCCTCACGGCAAACGCTATTGTTCAAGCTACTATCCAGGTGGGCGCGGCGGGTGATCAGCGTCTCGCATGATGGCAGTCAGTTGTCGATTCGTGAAGGAGTGAGTCCCCACCGCGTATGCACGATTCACAATGGCATTGATCTTCATCGATTTGAATTTGTGGGCACGCAACCGTTTGGCCCGGCGGTACTGGTCGCGCGACTCGCGCCAGAAAAAGATGTAGCCACCCTGCTGCGAGCCATGCCCAGCGTCCTATCGCAATTGGCGCTCGAAACTCCACGCTGCCTACTCGAAATCGTTGGCGATGGAGTTGAGCGACCTGCCTTGCAAGCTTTGTCGCGCGAACTTGATATTCACTCCTATGTGCGCTTTCTTGGACAACAGGACAACATTCCACAAGTCTTATCTCGAGCCTCGATGTTTGTACTCCCCTCAGTGAGTGAAGGTGTGTCGCTGACCTTGCTGGAAGCCATGGCCTGTGGTTTGCCCGTTGTGGCCACGCGCGTGGGAGGGACCCCCGAGGTTGTGGACGAGGGGGTTACTGGCTGGCTGGTCCCACCTGGCGCTGCGAACGAATTCGCCACAGCCATGCTGCGTTTGTACACTGATCCCGGTGCTGGCCAACGCATGGGACAACTCGGACGTAAACGTGTTGAACAGCTCTTCTCAATCGAACGCATGGTCCACGCCTATGAACACGAGTACTTGCAGCAGGAGCGGCTATGATCGATCTCCTATATCGCCATGCAATCATTCCCGCTTTCGAAACAGTCGTCAAACGTCGGCGGACCCTCGCCTACTGGCGCGAACTGGAACAAAACCAATGGTGGTCCGTTGGCCAATTGGAAGAACTTCAATTCCAGAGTTTGCAGCGATTGTTGGAACACTGTCAGCAGCATTCCTCATACTTTCAGAAGCTGTGGCGCGCCTGCGGGCTGGAGCCATCTCAATTGCAAACTTTGGCCGACTTCACTGCTTGGCCCATCACCAACCGTGACACCATGCGCGATAGTGCTCAAGAAATTCGGTGCATCGCGACAGACATTGGTTTGGTTCGCAAGTCGACCGGAGGCTCCAGTGGATCTCCGCTGCACTTCGTACTCGACCGGGCTGCCGACGACCGACGCTGCGGTGCCACGCTCCGCGGTTACTCTTGGGCGGGAGCACTCCCTGGAACTCGTCAAACGCATCTGTGGGGGACGACCCTCGGGAAACAAAATCACTGGTGGAAGCTGAAAGAACATCTCTACAACCGTTACCTCTATCGTCGGGACATGATCAATAGTTTTAACGTATATGAACACGACACACCACAGTTGGTCGGCCGTATCAATTCCTTTCGTCCTCGTGTCCTGGTCGCGTACACTAACCCCCTGTATTCCTTGGCACGCGCTATTGCTGAACAGGGACTGCGAGTTCATTCGCCTCAGTCGATTGTCGTGGGGGCCGAGAAACTACATGACTACCAACGTCAGACCATCGAGAGTACTTTCCAGGCACCCGTATTTGAAACCTACGGATCACGGGAGTTTTCATTGATTGGGGCTGAGTGCGACAGACACCGCGGTTTGCATATGAGCATGGAGAACCTGCTAATTGAAGTCTTGAATGAAGACGGTACACCCACACCCTCTGGCCATGAAGGGAATATCGTCATCACCGACCTGTTCAACCTCGCCATGCCTTTCGTACGCTACGAAATTGGCGATCGTGCCATTGCCGGTTTTGAGCAGTGTGTGTGTGGTCGCAATCTGCCACTGTTACGCAAAGTGACCGGTCGGCAACTGGATCTCATCACGACAGTGGATGGACAGCGCTTGGCAGGGGAGTTTTTTCCGCATGTAATGAAGGACTTTAGATCAGTCCGGCAATTCCAGGTGCTGCAGCGCGAGCTCGATAGTATTGAAATAAAACTAGTCGTCGATCAACATTGGACTAGCCACGCGCTAGAAGCGCTGCGCGGCACTATCCAGTCTACAGTCGGCGGCTCGACGCATTTGCATTTCGTCGAAGTTCCGCACATCCCATTGACCCCCGCTGGGAAATTTCGAGTCGTGATCGGCCTACCCAAGCAGGTAAACTCAGCTCGAAACATATAAGATCGAGCCAACAACTACGGTGGGGAATCTTAACCATTGTTGCGAACTCGCGGATTGAGGCCATGAAAATTCTGTTGATCTCAACTACCTATCCAACTCCGGCGCGTCCGCGACAAGGGGCCTTTAATAAGGTGTTGGTCGATGCACTCCGCGCGCGACATGACGTGCGCGTCGTGGCTCCCATTCCCTGCACACAACTTCACCAGTCGCGTTCGTCCACGCGCAGTGAAGCAGATGTCTTTCATCCCGTCTATTGGTTCCCGCCAAAGATCATGAGAAAACACTACGGCACCTGCTATTGGCAGTCGATTCGGCCAACGATCGCGCGAATAGCCAAAGCTTTCCAGCCCGATATTGTGCTCGGTTATTGGCTTGATCCCGACGGATACGCGGCCGTTAGAGCAGCGAAAAAATTGTGTGTCCCGTGCGTGGTCATGTCGGGTGGAAGCGATCTACGATTATTGGCCAAGTCCGCTGACCGCCAAGCCAATATGCGGAGCGTCTTGCAACAATCCGCGCGGCTTATCGTTGTCAGCCAGGAATTGATCGGGCACGCCCGCAATTTAGGAATAGAAGCTGCACGCATCGACGTCGTCCACCGAGGAATTGATCGAAATTGTTTTCGTCCGATTCCCCAAGCGACCGCTCGTCGCGAGTGCCAAATCGCAGTAGACTCGATTGTCATTTTATGGGCTGGTCGCTTCGAATCAGTTAAAAACCCCGGATTGCTGCTGGCTGCCGCGCGACAGTGGCAACAGGTGTGGGGGAAGCAACTGCGCATCGTCATGATCGGTGCTGGCTCGTTGCACCGCGAGCTCGTGAAACAAGTCGAGCGCGACCAACTACGGGATGTCGTGCAGTTTCTGGCACCCATGCCGCAATGCGAACTGGCACGCTACTACAATGCCGCCGACATAACCGTCCTAACGAGTAATAGTGAAGGGATTCCTAATGTACTATTGGAATCGATCGCGTGTGGAACTCCCTTCGTCGCGACGCGCGTGGGGGGTATCCCTGAGATTGCCTCGCCCGGCATCGATCAACTGGTAACCGCTGGGGACGCCGACCGTTTAGCAGACGCTGTGGTCTCATGCGTCCAGCAACCACCCCACGCGCCGCGCACATTTGAGCCCCACGATACAGCCGCCATGGCGCTGCAAGTGGAACAAGTGTGCTTGCACGCCCTGCAAATGAGGAAGTCATCGAGCGCAGTTGGCCCCGCAGCGGATGCCGCATGAGAGTTCCAGTTGTGAAACGAGTGCTGTTCATCAGCTATGCCTTTCCTCCCACAGGTGGAGCCGGAGTTCAGCGCTCCACCAAGTTCGTCAAGTTCCTTCCCCGTCACGGTTGGCTACCGACAGTACTGACGGTTGCGAATCCTTCGGTGCCGGTCCAAGACCATCAACTGGCCAGTGAAATTTCACTCGACATCCCCGTGTTGCGTTCAAGAACTTGGGAACCGGGCTACGGCCTGAAGCGCCAATTGGTCAACCACCAACGCTCCGGGCCTTCACTACTCGGTTGGATTCGCGCTCTGGCAATGGGAGTGTTGCAGCCTGACCCGCAAATTCTGTGGAACTCAACGGCCCGACGGATGGCCAGTCGCCATCTGCAACTGATCAAGCACGCAGCGATCTTTGTCACCGGGCCACCCTTCTCCTCGTTTCTGCTCGGCTGCCAACTCAAGAAACAGTTTGGCTTGCCGCTCACACTTGACTTCCGCGATGAATGGGCGTTGGTTAGTCGACACATGGAAAATCACCGCCCAGGTCATTGGTCCCGCTACCGACAAAGTCAGATGCGACGTCGAGCACTACAAGCCGCCGATGCTGTGCTTGCTACGACGAAATCGAGCGCACAAGCACTAGCCGCAGAGTGTCAGGCAGTGCGTGCCCGACCGCGGGTAGAGTGCATTTACAACGGCTTTGACATCGATGACTTGCGGCACATCCCAAGTATCGACGAGAATTCGACGCCACAATCCCGGTGGAGGTTGGTATACACCGGCACGCTGTGGAATTTGACCGACATCGAACCATTGGTCAACGCCTTGCAACGCATCCGTCCTAACGACAGCCCGCCGTCCATGGAATTGGAAGTAGCCGGACGCTGCACTGAGTCACAGTGCCAAATTTTAAAACGGATCGATTCGTCGCAGTGTCTCGTGAGGCAGTACGGCTACTTGCCGCATGAACATTCGTTGGCCATCGCCGCCACTGCCGACACTTTGCTACTTACGTTGGCCGATCAACCAGGCGCGGAACGCGTAGTCCCCGCAAAACTCTTTGAATACATGGCGCTGCGCAAACCGATTCTAGCGATTGTTCCCGCTGGCGAAACGCGTGATATTCTCGAAAAATATTCGCCAGCTTCTATTTTCCATCCACGCGACACAGAATCGCTTGCGACTTGGCTTGTGCAGCAACTTACGCGCGCGTTGCACGATTCGGATTATTGCGACGCTAACGATTATCTCGAACAGTTCTCGCGATCCAACCAAACCGCACAACTGGCCAGCTTGCTTGATGGACTTACGCATCCAGAGTAGCCCCCACATCCCATCGCGACTGCACAATCAGCAACAACGCTGCTGGTCCTAGAACCCGCGTCGCTGATTGTGTGGGTGAGCAATGATTGCGATTGGCGTTAGCTCAAACGGCATAGCTTGCCGATCAGATATCGACGGTGTTGGAAAGCCCCCTTCGAGGTAACGCGCGTGATCTTTATTCTATCCATTATGTTGTGGGGGTCACTGGCGAGTTTAGGTTATAGCTATGTGGGTTACCCGCTACTGATCTGGGGGCTATCGCGCATGCGCGGCACTCAGCAGCTAAGCGCTAATTCTGCGAATGCCGAGTCACTACGCACGGACACTCCGCAACTACCGAGCGTAACTGTCTTAATTGCGGCGCACAACGCGGGCGTGCTGATTCAGGATCGCATCGGCAATTTACTGGCGTGTGACTACCCCGCCGAAAGTCTGCGAATCGTGGTAGCTTCCGATGGTAGCACCGATGACACGGTCGATTTGGTTCGCGCCTTGCAGCAACCGCAAGTGACGGTTATCCCGTTTGGCGAACGTCGCGGCAAAGCTGCCACACTGGTCGCTGCCCTGGGACAGGTCGTGAGCGAAGTCGTTGTTTTCACCGATGCTTCCACACATTTTGAAGTGCACGCTCTTAAGCGCTTGGCTGCCCACTTTCGCGACCCCGACATGGGTATCGTCGCAGGCGTAGTATCGATACTCGACGAACAAGGCCGCCCTGCGGAATCACTCTACTGGCGAAGTGAAATGATGGTCCGCCGCTCGGAAGCGAGACTCGGGTTAACGATGGGGGCCAGCGGTGCCATCTATGCGATGCGACGTAGGCACTTTGTCGCACCCTCACGCCCGATCATCAATGATGACTTGGTCTTTCCGATCCTAGCCCACCTCAAGCATCGCTGTGGCTTCACGCTCGATGAAACCGCCATGGGGAGCGTGCGTTGCTGCTCCGGATGGACCAACGAATTTCGCAGGCGATGTCGCATTGGCGCAGCAGGTTTCCAATCGCTAACAATTCTCAAGGATCTGTTCCGACCGCAACATGCGGCCCACGCAGCGGCGTTCGTTTCGCATAAGTTGCTGCGTTGGATCTGCCCTTTTCTGCTGATCCTTGCGCTGCTGTGCAACATCGGCTTGGTCGCAATCCCCGGCTACCAACATCTGTTGTTGATACAATCGTGTGCGTACCTGTTGGCCCTCATCGGACTGTTCGTCCCGAAGCGCGGTGCGTGGACCGGCATCGCCCGCGCAGCCTCCTCCTTCCTGGTAATGAACATTGCTATATTGGCAGGCTTCTTCCAATGGTTGGCCGATTCCAACCAAGCGACTTGGAATCCAACGCCTCGCCCCGCGCTGGGGAGCATAACCCAGCCTAGACCGTAAAGAGTCCTCATGCTGCTGCGCGGAATGTCCCCGCTGACGTTTGCCGAAGCACTGTTAGCTGGCTGTCGCAGAGTTCCACGCTTGACGCATCTGTTCCTATGCGTGGCCGATCATTTCGAACCCGATTGGTCGGGCGCAGCCAGCAGCCAACAACAGCAACGAGTCGCTCATTGGGTTGAAAATTATCCACGCTCCGTCGACTCGATCACTGATTCGCGTGGAAGAGCACCGCAACATACATTCTTTTGTCCCATCGAAGTCTATCAACCGCAATTGATCGATGGCATCACTAAACTGGTGCAGGATGGCTTTGGCGATGTAGAGATTCATTTGCACCATGACAACGATACCGCTCAGCAGTTGACGGAGCAGCTTTGCTTGGCCTGCGAACGACTGCACCACCGACATGGTTTACTTTCCAAGGATGCCCAAGGGAATATCCGCTATGGCTTCATACACGGCAATTGGGCCTTGGACAATTCGCATCCCGATGGCCGTTGGTGTGGCGTCGATAGCGAATTGACGATCCTCCGCCAGACCGGCTGTTACGCCGATTTCACAATGCCAGCCGCTCCCCATCCCGCGCAAACACGTACCATCAATAGTATCTACTATGCGATTGATGATCCTCAGCAAAGCAAATCTCATGATACCGGCATCGCCGCGCAGGTTGCCGTGGAGCCGCCTGCGGAAGGGCTACTGATGATCCAAGGGCCATTGCTGGTTACCAATCCACTCCGAGGCACACCTCGACTCGAGAATGGAAATATTTCTGGCTCTCAGCCACTCACTCAATCGCGGCTAAAAGACTTGCTGCGCGCGCAGGTCACAGTTAGTGGGCAACCGAATTGGTTGTTTGTAAAGCTCCATACCCATGGCGCCCCCGAAAAGAACTCGGCTGGTTTGCTGGGGCCCGAGATGCGCAGTTTTCACCATAGTCTTAGAAGCTTGGCAGAGCACCGTTCCTTCCAATGGTATTATGTCACCGCGCGAGAGATGGCGCAATTGGTACGCCAAGCCGAATTGGGCTTCGACGTTCCCGATCTCGATGCGTTGACCTGGCTGTAGCCGTGTCGAAGCCTTCGTTTACTTCGGTTCTAGCACGAGCGCCAAGACGGCTAATGGGTCACCCTCAAGCTCAATCGAAAACCTAAATTATTTCCGCGCGTGTTCGGCTCGGCGCGACCGCGAAAGGCGGAGCGAATGCTGCGCGAATAGCTGCTCCATGCTCCACCTCGGCAAACGCGTTCTGTTCCTGAGACAGGGCCGCTGGGGTCGACCGCGTGATCGCGCAACTCGGGCGTGTACCAGTCTTGGCACCACTCAAACACATTGCCATGCACATCGAACAACCCCCAGTCGTTAACCTTACGCGTGGCCACGGGTTGTGAATTGGATTCCGCCAAGATGCCCCCCACACCGTCACCATATCGAAACCAAATTTCATCGTTATTGTTTCCACCGCCGCCAATGAAAGGCCCACTTGAGCCAGCTCGACAGGCATATTCCCACTGCGCCTCGGTCGGCAACGCATAGCGATAGTTGTCGGGTAGGTGCCCCTGAGATTGCTGGTGATCATTGAGCCAGCGGCAGAACTCGACGGCATCTTTCCAGCTTACACCCACCACGGGATGTTGGTCTGTCTGCGTAAAACCGGGCCGACGCCAACTGGTCCCAGCCGTTCTGACCCATTGGCCACGAGTAAAGGTGGCCACGCCGTCACCACGTTCGGCCTCTGTCTGGTAGTCAGACTGCTCGACAAAACGCGACCACTGACCCACGGTCACCTCCGTAGCGCCCAACCAAAATCCGTCAGTAATCGTGACTTGGTGCTGCACCTCATCCAGCTCATGTCCACCTTCATCGCGCGGACTTCCCATGGTGAACTCCCCCGGTGCAATCCAGACCAACTTCAAATCAAATTCGGCCAGCTCGTAAGCTTCACCTGCGAAGGGTCCGCTCACTTCGATCGTCTGCGCATAGCCCGCGATGGGAAGCAGCCAAAGTGAAACCACCGTGTTCAGCAAGTAAATATTCAGCGCGGAGCACCAGAAAGTCTTAAACATTTGAAATTGGCCAACGATTGCGATGTGCGAGATCTTCCTCAGCAGCCGGACATGGATCACCAAGTCTGCAGCCCACTACGTAGGCGTCGTGAGGATTGTATATGATACCATGCGACGATTTGACGACACGGTAATCACGCTCCATAACGCTCACTATCGTCACACTGGCAAGCTGGATCAATGACGTCCTCAAGCCATGCATTGTTGGATCAAGCTCGACAGGAATTGGCTGTTGGTCTCCTGACATTCCGCTGGCGTCCTGCCTTTTTGAAAAACAGGCTCACCCTTTCAACCACTCCTTCGAAGCCTCATGAAAACTATCCCATCGATACAACGCACGCACACCGTTCTATTGGTTGCCTGTTTGACGCTAGGGCTTGCGTTGCGCGTCGCGACATTGTTCTACGTTGGACCAAACCGCGGTCCTGATCGCACGTCCAGTGGCGCGGATGCTGTCGAATTCGAACACGGGGCTTGGACGCTAGCGCAAGGTGAGGACTTGCGCGATTTGAAAGGCGAATACTCAGCCTTTCGCGCACCTGGATATCCGCTCGCTCTCGCGTCGCTCTACGCACTGTTCGGGCGGAATTACCTGCTGAACGGCATTTTGCAAATTGCAAGTAGCCTGGCGACATGCGTCCTGGTCTACTTCGTCGCCATGCGCTGTACGTTGTCGGAGAGAAACGCCTTACTGGCTTGCGCTGCGTTTTGCCTATTGCCGATTCAGTGGTACTACTGCGCGATATTTGCAAGCGAGCCGTTGGCTGGTTTTCTGTCGATTGCCACTGTCTACGCCCTTCTGCTGGCTGTGCCAGATGGACAGGAGCCTGTTGGCAATTCGTCCTATACTTGGCTGGCAATTGCGGGGATTGCAAATGGGCTGAGTATGCTCGTGCGGCCAATTGCGTTGCTTGTCATTCCAACACTTGCGGTAATGCTCGTCGTACAGCACAGTTTCCGGTTTCGTCGCGTAGTCGTCGGCGTACTCGTTTTTTTCATGGCGCATGCCTTGGTCGTCGCACCATGGACGATTCGCAACTACGTCCGCTTCGATCGCTTGGCGCTTGTCTCGTCCAACGGTGGCTCCACGTTCTGGGGCGCGAACAACCCAGTCGTCGCCGATCGCGCCAACCACGAATGGGGTAGCTGGATTTCCACTAACTTCGCCGGAGATGTTAAGAAGCGAGAAGTACTGGTGCTCGAGAACGAGATCGACCGCGACAAGATGGAATACCGGCTCGGTCTAAGATTCTTGACCGAGCATCCTGAGCAAATCGGAAACCTGCTGCTCGGAAAGTGCTTGGGCTTGTTTCGCGTATTTCCAACGAGCAATAACCAAAGATTCGCTTGGATTATCGGAGCGGGCGAATTACTATTCTTCCCACTCGCGGTGCTCGGCGTTGTGCTGGTCCTTGCGGATGCAAATCTAAGAAGTCGGTTTCTCCCGCTGACCGTCTTTGTCGTGGTGCTGCTGGAAACGACTCTGATTTTCTACATGTCGATCCGATTCCGTGCCCCGACCGAACCGATTCTCGCAGTATTTTTCGCCGTGGGCACCGGTTGGCTAGCAGACAGATACCTTCCACTGCGTGAGTCAATGGGACGCTTGCGCCAGTAGTTAGCCCGGAGCGAGCCAGTCACGTTCATCAGCGGTGCAAAGATGACTGCCGCTAGTCCCGTTGTTCCAAGTAGCCCCATCCCCTTGGCCAATCCCGTCGCCATCGCGCCGTTATGCATCCCCACTTCGATGGCCACCAACAAGTACCAGACAACGCGACGAACAACATTGTTTTTGGATGATAGAAATTCGTGAATGAAGGCAGCCAAGATGGGAACCAACACCATCTTAAAAATATCCAACGAATAGCAACACCGCGCTAGTTCCAAGCCACAGTTGCGGTCGATCGTTGGGCGGGTTGGGCTCACCTTCTGACATGACTGAATCCTAATTGGCCCCGCAGCTCCGCGACGAGTGTCAGATAACTGTTACGTTCGACTCTTCGACTCTTCGACGAACCGGGGGATTAGGGATTCTATTGCCATACGAGGACTGGATAGAATCGGCTTGGACGTTGTTTCTGGGGACAGTTGGCTAACGATCCGCGCCATCGAGGCTTGAGCCAACACGATAGCATCGACCGATTGCACCAGCTCTACTAAGGCTTCGCGTACCATGCGGTCGTGCTCAGCAACATTCCCCTGCATCAGCTCAGCAAACGCACCGTCACACAAGCGCGCCGTCACCTCCACCGACTTACCAGCCACCTCAGCACGCTGCTTGATAAGTTCAACGGTCGGCACCAGCGTGGTGTGCACAGTCGCCACGACACCAATCCTCCGAGCAATGACCACCGCTCGATCCGCCATGGCCTGGTCGACTCGCAGCACTGGCACGGTGGCCAAAGCTTGCGCCGCTTCCACCGTTCCGCCGATGGACGAGCAGGTCACCATGACCACGTCAGCTCCAGCAGATTCGGCCTGTTGCACATGCGTGCAAAGTCGTTGGGAAACGTTCTCCTGAACAGATCCTACAGCAATGACTTCTTGGATCAAGCTATCGTCGGTGACGTTGAAGACATCGACATGCGGTAGCAACTCATGACACAGTTCATCAAAAACCGCGATCAGCGTCGACGAGGTGTGGATCAGTCCAAGTTTCTTGCGCGGCATAGGGCTTGTCATGGAATTCACGTTGGAGTTACTGGATCGGCACAAAGTCTAACACACGCTACATTAAGCAACACTGAGCCTCAACAAAAAAAGCTCGTGGTTTGTATCAGATCTGAGTGCGCAACCGCGAGTCGCACTTGCCGAGTAGAGCGGTCTCGACCCTACAGGAAAATTCTACGACAGGAAAATGAAGCAATCCTTCGAGCCATTTTTCCAGTCGTAAAATATTCCTGTCGATTCTTCGGTCGCTGTCGCGAGTTTGGGAAGCAAGCGGGTCACATAACTGTGGTGGAGGTGGTTGCCCGCGCGGCTAACGCTCAAAAACTCTCGTTCCTACCCGGCAAACAGGCGTGGGGAACTCAGGGTTCCGAAAACGGTATCACTCGAGTGCTTCATCTTTTTGCCGCACATTTTTTTGTCGAAGCCGTTCGTGACTGTTGAGGAGGAGGGCCACAGGGGTGCCGCAGATCCACTTAACTTGGCCTCAATCGATGCGTGTAGATACTCGAAAAAGTTCTGCTGCTGTTTCTTGCAGGTAGCAATCGCGGTCCACATCCGCTCATTGAATCGTTGGCCCGATTCGCTGCGTGTGCCCTGAGTGATTCGGCGGTCA